>DISE01000019.1:0-11230 GCA_002421865.1 Castellaniella sp. UBA6218 | reverse complement strand
TCGGCGGGACGGTGGGCGACATCGAATCGTTGCCCTTCCTGGAAGCCGCGCGCCAGATGAGCCTGCGCCTGGGGCGCAACCAGTGCGCCTTCGTGCACCTGACGCTGGTCCCCTTCATCGCTTCAGCGGGCGAACTCAAGACCAAGCCGACACAGCACTCGGTGCAGAAGTTGCGGGAAATCGGCATCTATCCGAACGCGCTGCTGTGCCGCGCCGACCGGCCCGTGCCCGACGACGAGCGCGCCAAGATTTCCCTGTTCTCCAACGTGCCCCTGGACGCCGTGATCTCGGTCTGGGACGCGGACTCGATCTACAAGATCCCCGCCATGCTGCACCAGCAGGGCCTGGACAGCCTGGTCTGCGATGCGCTCGCCCTGACCCCGCCACCGGCCGACCTGACGGTCTGGGACCGCCTGGTCCACGATCTGGAAAACCCCCGGGAATCCATCACCATCGGCATGGTGGGCAAATACGTCGACCTGACCGAATCCTACAAATCCCTGTCCGAGGCCCTGGTCCACGCGGGCATCCACACGCATTCGCGGGTGCACATCGAATACCTGGACTCCGAGGAAATCGAGACCCAGGGCACCGCCTGCCTGGCCGGGCTCGACGCCATCCTGGTGCCGGGCGGNNGGCGGCTTCGGCAAGCGCGGCACCGAAGGCAAGATCAAGGCGATCCGCTACGCCCGCGAACATGGCATCCCCTATCTGGGCATCTGCCTGGGCATGCAACTGGCTGTGGTGGAATTCGCCCGCCATGTCGCCGGCCTGGGCGGTGCCAACAGCACCGAATTCGATCCTTCTGCGGCCCACCCGGTGGTGGCGCTGATCACCGAATGGCAGGATCGCGAAGGCAAGGTCGAAAAGCGCGACGCTTCGTCCGACCTGGGCGGCACGATGCGCAAGGGCGCCCAGCGCTGCCCCGTCAAGCCGGGCACCCGGGCCTATGAAATCTATGGTCCGGAGGTCAACGAGCGCCATCGCCATCGTTACGAGGTCAACAACGTCTACGTCCATCGCCTGGAAGAAGCCGGTCTGGTGATCAGCGCCCGCACGCCTACGGAAAACCTCCCGGAAATCATGGAAATCCCCTCGCACCCCTGGTTCATGGGCGTGCAGTTCCACCCGGAATTCACCTCCACGCCGCGCGACGGTCACCCGCTGTTCACGAGCTACATCCAGGCCGCGCTGGCCTACCAGCGGCGCCAGTCGGACAAGCCCCTGGCGCAACAGGCCTGAGGCCGCCCGCGTCGACCAAGGAGACCCCATGCAGCTGTGTCATTTCCAGGCCGGTATCGAACATCCCCTGTTCCTGATCGCCGGCCCCTGCGTCATCGAATCGCGCGAACTGGCCTTCGAGACGGCCGGCATCCTGCAGGAAATGACCCGGGCGCTGGGGATTCCCTTCATCTACAAAAGCTCCTTCGACAAGGCCAACCGCAGCTCCGGCGCCTCGTTCCGCGGCCCGGGCATGGACGAGGGGCTGAAGATCCTGGACGACGTGCGCCGCCAATTGGGCGTGCCGGTGCTGACCGATGTGCACGAGACCGCCCAGGTCCACGAGGTCGCGGCCGTGGTGGACGTGCTGCAGACACCGGCTTTCCTGTGCCGCCAGACGGATTTCATCCAGACCTGTGCGGCGACGCTCAAGCCCGTCAACATCAAGAAGGGCCAGTTTCTGGCGCCGGAAGACATGTCACAGGTGGTGGCCAAGGCGCGCGCGGCGGCCATCGAGGCCGGCGGAGACGGCGGCAACATCCTGGTCTGCGAGCGCGGCGCGTCCTTCGGTTACCACAACCTGGTGTCGGACATGCGCTCCCTGGCGATCATGCGAGGCACCGGCTGCCCGGTGGTGTTCGACGCCACCCATTCGGTCCAGCTGCCCGGCGGGCAGGGCACCCATTCCGGCGGCCAGCGCGAATTCGTGCCGGTGCTGGCGCGCGCGGCCGTGGCGGCGGGCGTGGCGGGCGTGTTCATGGAAACCCACCCGGACCCCGAACGCGCCCTGTCCGACGGCCCCAATGCGGTGCCGCTGGACCGGATGCGAGGCCTGCTGGAATGCCTGGTCGAACTGGACCGCTGCGTCAAAAAGTCCGGCGCGCTGCGCGATGGCGGCCTCTGAGGCCGGCGAATAGTCACTATAAAGAGCGCCGCGTGCGGCCGCCCGCAGTCCCGGGGTAGACTGGCCCCACGGGCATCCCGTTAAAATGGCGGGATTCCCTTCCTTTTTACCCACCCCAACACAGGCAGGACTGTCAGACCATGAGTGCAATCGTAGACATCATCGGACGCGAAATCCTTGATTCGCGCGGCAACCCCACCGTGGAATGCGACGTGCTGCTCGAATCGGGCGCCATGGGGCGGGCGGCGGTGCCGTCGGGCGCGTCCACCGGCTCGCGCGAGGCGATCGAACTGCGCGACGGCGACAAGTCCCGCTACCTGGGCAAGGGCGTGCTGCGTGCCGTCGAGCACATCAACACGGAAATCTCCGAGGCCCTGATGGGCCTGGACGCCCAGGAGCAGACCTTCATCGACCGCACCCTGATTGACCTGGACGGCACCGAGGACAAGAGCCGCCTGGGCGCCAACGCGATCCTGGCGGCCAGCATGGCGGTGGCCCGCGCGGCCGCCGACGACGCCGGCCTGTCCCTGTACCGCTATTTCGGCGGCAGCGGCCCGCTGCAAATGCCGGTCCCCATGATGAACGTCATCAACGGGGGCGCGCACGCCAACAACACGCTGGATCTTCAGGAATTCATGATATTGCCGCTGGGCGCCAGCAGCTTCCGCGAATCCCTGCGCATGGGCGCCGAAGTCTTCCACGCCTTGAAAAAGCTCATCAACAAGCAGGGCATGTCCACCGCGGTGGGCGATGAAGGCGGTTTTGCGCCCAACGTCGCCAATCACGAAGCCGCCATCCAGCTCATCCTGCAAGCCATCGCGGAAGCCGGCTACGAGGCGGGCACTGAAATCGCCCTGGGCCTGGACTGCGCAAGTTCCGAATTCTATCGCGACGGTAAATACCACCTGGCCGGCGAAGGCGGCGTGGCGCTGACTTCGCAGGACTTCACCAATCTGCTGGCCACCTGGTGCGACAAATATCCCATCATTTCCATCGAAGACGGCATGGCCGAAAACGACTGGGAAGGCTGGAAGCTGCTGTCGGAACAATTGGGCAAGAAGGTGCAGCTGGTGGGCGACGACTTGTTCGTCACCAACACCAAGATCCTGAAGCAGGGCATCGACCAGGGCATCGCCAACTCCATCCTCATCANNGCCGTCGAAATGGCCAAGCGCGCCGGCTACACGGCGGTCATTTCGCATCGTTCCGGCGAAACAGAGGATTCCACCATCGCGGACATCGCGGTGGCCACGAACGCCATGCAGATCAAGACCGGCTCGCTGTCGCGCTCGGACCGCATGGCGAAATACAACCAGTTGCTGCGCATCGAAGAAGAGCTGGCCGAGGTGGCTTCCTACCCCGGCCGCGAGGCTTTCTACAACTTGCGCTGACGGGCGCGCCCCTCGGCAGGCGCGGGCCTGCCGCCTGATACATGCGACTGCTATTCATCATCCTGGCGCTGCTTACGGTCATCATTCAGTATCCGCTTTGGTGGGGCAAAGGGGGATGGCTGCGCGTCCAGGAATTGCAAAGAAAGATCGTCGCGCAACAGGAAACCAATGATGCGCTGCAGGCGCGCAACAATGCCTTGCAGGCCGAGGTCCTGGATCTGAAATCGGGCAAGGCGGCGATCGAAGAGCGGGCGCGCGCCGAGCTGGGCATGATCAAGGACGACGGCGAGATCTTTGTCCAGCTGCTGAAGCCGAACGAGCAAGAGCCGCAAGTCCGGCCTCCCAAGACGCCCAAAAAGCGCAACTGAACCCGCCTTCGAAGGGCGCTGCGGCGCGCATGCGCGCAAAGTCCATAAGGTCCATGGAGCCCATAAAATCCGTAAAACCGCGGCGGCCTCGGCGCGCGCGGCCAGCGCATTTCTTCCGCGTGATGCAGCTGCAAGCGGCCAAGCTGGCCGACCGGGCTGGCTACAGGCAGCATAGGCTGACGCCGCAAGCGGGGTCGTCGGGCGCCACCGCCAGTTCCTGGGTCTCGGGCGCGTAAGCGCCGGGATCGGGGGGCGTTGCGGCAGGGTAGCCCCCGCTTGGGCCCGGGCCGGAAGGTCCCGGCGCCGGCGGAGCCGGGTTGCCGCCCGCGGGGCTCGGCAAGCCCGGCTGTGCTGGCCCTTGCATCCCCGCGCCGGGTGGCGTGGCAGCACCGGCGTTTGGCATGGCGGACGCCGCCTTGCCTTGACCCAGGCACCACCAGCCTTGGCAATCGGGCTTGAAGAGCGGCATATTCGTATCGACGACTTGCGGCCCGACGATTTTGCCGTGCGCGGGCCAGGGCCAGCTTACCGGATGAGATTGCATGGGCAGGGCGATCTCGCGCACGATGGGCAGATAGCCGTGGGCGAGCGCGTGCCGGCGGTAGGAACCGCCCTGCGTGCCCAGCATGCGCAACAGGCTTGCAATGCCGGGCAGCGCGGGCCGCTGCGGATAGCTCAGGCGCAGGGCCAGGGTGTTGGCGTCGAAGATCGAAACATGCGAATGCGGGCCGCGGCCCTGCGGCCAGCCGCGGGCGCGCGCCGCCGCGTCCTGCTCGGGCTGATAAGCGTGATTGATGGCGGCCAGGCCGTGGGCGTCGGCCGGCAGGCCTTCGGCGATGGACGCATCGGAGAAGTCGGCATAAGCGGCGGCGGGCGGGGAAAGGACTTCTATCCGCCACGGAGCGCGGCCCAGGGTTTGGCCGCGCTCGTCCAGCGCCGCTTGCAGGGACTGTGCGGGGGCGCGCCTAGCGGGGGCGCGCCCGCCGGCGAACAAGGGCAGCAAGGCCTGCTCGAAGGCGGCGGCCATGCCATCGGGCCGCGCATGGTCCGCCACGCCCGCCCTGGCGGCCTCCAGTAGCGCCAGGCTGAGTGCTTGCCGCGTATGCAGCCACGCCGCCAATTCGACGGCGCCCAGGCCCGCCAGTAGAAGGGGCACGGCCATGACCGAGAACTCCGCCAGGCCGGCGCCTGTTTGCGTAGCGGGCGCGGCGATGGGCGGATGGCATGCTGGGCGGGGCGGGATGGACGGATGCATGGGAGCAGTGTGCCCGCGCACCGCCGCCCAGTCGAGTGTGGATAGTGCTTAGGCGCCGCTCGCCCCGCGCATGCGGACCCCCTCACGTTCGCGGCGGCGGGCGGTCTAGTGCACCGACTTGCCGGTGTCGTGAGCCGTGGCGGGATGGTCGACGAACAGCTTGGCGCAGTCCACCGCGTCGAATTCATAGGGCTTGCCGCAGAAATTGCAGACGATTTCCACGGTGTCGCGTTCTTCCAGGATGCTCTCGATCTCGGCCCGGCCCAGCGTGCGCAGCATGTTGGCGACGCGTTCCCGGGTGCATGGGCAATGCCAGCGCACATCCGCCGGTTCGTAGACGATCAGATCCTCCTGCCAGAACAGACGGTGGATCAAGGTGTCGATGTCCAGTTCCAGCAATTCCGCGCGCTTCACGGTGGCCGCCAACTGAGTGATGCGGGACCAGGTTTCCCGCGGCTGGCTGGTTTCCCGGCCGCTGGCGCCGGCTGCGGCGGCGCCCTTCAGCCCGGTGCCGCCGTGGTCCGGCAGGCGCTGCAGCAGCAGGCCGGCGGAATGCCGCGCATCGGCGGCGAGCCAGATGCGTGTATCCAATTGCTCGGAATCATGCATATAGCGTTCCAGTACCTGCGCAACCGAATTGCCTTCCAGCGGCACGACGCCCTGGTAGGGCTGCATGCCGGCTTCACGGCCGGGATCCAGCACGACGATGAAACGCCCGGCGCCTTCCGTGTTCAGCAGCGATTGCAGCGTGCCGTCCGCCGGAACGTCATGGCCCTCCCGCAGGGTGACCGTGGCCCGTATCGACAATTCGGTGGTGCACTCCACGACGATCAGGGCCACCGGCCCGTCGCCCTGCAGCTGCAGCACCAGCGAGCCCTTGAATTTGATATTGGAGGCCAGCAGTATCGACGCCGATATCAATTCGCCCAGCAGATTCTGCACGCACTGCGGGTAGTGCTGGTGCGCCAGCCCCGTCTGCCACGAGGCGGCCAGCCGGACGGCCTGTATGCGCGTGCTGTGGTCGGGCAGCAAGTACTTCTTCAATTGATCAGTCATAGGCGAATTTTAGCCCGATCGGGGCTGCCGCGCCCGCGCCGGCGGATGATCAGGAAGCCAGTTCGCCGCGCTGCTGTTCGCGCGCCCGCAGGACGTGCCGGCGTATCTTGCCGGTGCTGGTCAGAGGCAGGCTGTCGACGAATTCGATTTCCCGAGGCATCTGGTATGCGGCCAGCCGGCGCCGGACATGGTCCTGCAGTTCGGCCTGCAGCGCGGCGGCGTCGCGGTCCTGCGCCGCCGGTTTCAGGACGACATAAGCCTTCACCAGGTAACCGCGCGTCGCATCCGGCTTGGGGACGACGGCCGCATTGGCCACTGCCTCGTGGCGCAGCAGGCAGTCCTCGATTTCGCCCGGCCCGATGCGGTAGCCCGAGCTCTTGAAGACATCGTCGGCCCGGCCCGCGTACCAGTAGTAGCCGTCCTCGTCGACGGAAGCCAGATCGCCCGACAGGCACCAGTCGCCGATGAATTTGCTCTGGGTGGCGGCTTCGTTGCGCCAGTAGCCCAGGAAGAGTATGGGGTCGGGGTGGCCGTGGATGTCCAGGCGGTTCAAGGCGATTTCGCCGACCATGCCCGGCGGGCATGGCCGGCCCTCGGGATCCAGTACCGCGACCCGGTGCCCGGGATAGGGCCTGCCTATGCTGCCCGGCTTGGCCGGCCAGCGCTTATGGCTGTTGCCTACCAGATAATTCATTTCGGTCTGGCCGAACATCTCGTTGGGCGTCAGGCCGAGTTCCTGCTGGCACCATTCGAACACCACGGTGCCCACGCTTTCGCCCGCCGCCATGATGGCCCTGAGCGCAAGCCGGTATTGCTCGCGGGGCCTGGGCACTTCCTGCATCATCATCTTCAGCGCGGTGGGAAACAGGAAGGTATTGGTGACTTGGTAGCGCTCCATGAGCTCGAAGGAGCGCGTGGGCGAGAAGCGCCCCTGCGCGCCGACGATGGCGTGGCCGAAATACAGGGTGGGCAGCAGCGCATCCATCAGCCCGCCGGTCCAGGTCCAATCCGCCGGGCTCCAGAATACATCGCCTTTTTGGGGAAACCAGTTCTGCGACGCTACGAAGCCGGGCAGGTTGCCTATCAGGGCGCAGTGCGGCAGCAGCGCGCCCTTGGGGGCGCCCGTGGTGCCCGAGGTGTACAGCAGCAGCGCGGGGCTGGTGGACTTGGTGAGCACCGCCTTGAATTCCGCGGGCTGGCGGGCCAAGAGCGTACGCCAGGGTATGACCGCCTCGTGGTCGAGCTCCAGGCCGATGACTTGCGTCAGCAGCGGGCATTGCCCCTGGGCCTGCAGCAGATCGGGGCCCGTGGCGGCGTCGACGATGGCCACGCGCGCTTCGGCGTCGCGCAGGCGCATCGCCAGGCCGTCGGCGCCGAACAGCGGCGAAAGCGGCAGGGCGATCGCGCCCACGCTGAAGACGGCCATGTAGGCCGCGGCCGTTTCCGGCCGCTGCCCCATGACGACCGCTACCCGGTCGCCCGTCTGCACCCCCATCTTGACCAGCCCGTTGGCCAGCTGCATGGCGGTTTGCGACAGGCGCGTGTAAGTCCAGACCTCGCGATGCCCGTGCTCGTCTTCGTGGAAAATGGCGATGCGCCGCCCTTCAAGGGGATTTTCCGCCCAGCGGTGCGCACATGCCTGTGCGATGTTGAATTGTGACGGGACTAGCCATTGGTAAGACTGGTACAGCTCCGGGTATTGGTCGTTCATTGTCTTTATGGTTCAACGAGGCACAGGACGGCGCAGGTTCCTTTACCCTTAAAGCATGAACGACAAGCAGATTCTGTGCAATCCCTACGTTTCAGAAAGCCAATGACACTAGGGTTTATACGGGGACTATTTTTGGCGCTCCTGGACGTCCACCAGACGGGTGCCCAGGATGCGGTCGTGCAGAAACTGGCCGTCGCGATCCAGGAAGGACCAGACAAAAATGCTGAAGGGAGCGAAGACGATCAGCAAGTCGGTGGAACTGTAGCCGGTCAGGCGCGAGGCGAAGAGCACCAGCAAGGCGGCGAGCAGGGGCAGGGGCCACAGCAGGATATAGCGCAGAATCAACAGGCCCGTGCCGGGTACCCGCCCGTCGCGGCCGACCAGGCGGACATTCCAGGTTTTCATCGGCAGGGTCTGGCCGCGCCGGCGCCAGCACAGCACGAAATAGACGCCGATCGCCAGGAACAGAATGAACTGGCGGCCGTGCCTGAGCATCAGGGCGTTGCGGCTTTGCGTCAATGTGTCGAACAGGTAGCCGGCGAGAAACACCACGCCGAACAGCAGCACGCCTTCGTACATCATGCAGGCGAAACGGCGCCGGCGGCTGGCGTAGAGACCGGTAACGGAGTCGGCGGGTTTTTGTTGCATTGCAATGGCGGCGTTTATAGGCAAAGACCGCTATTATCACGCAAAAGCGGCGGCAAAAAGAAAAGCCGCGTTGATGAGACGCGGCTTTGAAGGCGCGGTTGGGCCGCGCGAGTTGCCCAGCAGGCAACCAGGAGGAGACAAATCAGTGGGCCGATTCGACCGCGCCCCGAGCGGCCTTGACCGACTCGGCGGCGGCGAACAGCTTGGAGAGGAAGTCTTTCAACGCAAGCATGGGCTTGAAACGATACTGGTCTTCGATGGCCTGCATCATCAGTTGACGTTCCAGTTCGTCGGTTAAACGGATATCTTTGCCTGCGGTGATCATGGCTTAGCCTCTTTGCAATGAATTGAACGTTTCGTTCAGGGTTAACCCTATTATAGGGGTTAACCCTAGGCAAAAGCAAGCTGAATTATTGCGCCGCAATATCAGTGTTGCGGCGCCGCCTCACCCGGCCGTTTTTTCTTTCCGGTAGCTGGCCGACACCATTTCAAACGTGAAAAGCCGGCATTCCAGCGCGCCGTTGTACAAGGGATGGCGCCGCAGAGGTTTGAGCCGCAATTTGCGGGGCAGGTCCATATCGCTGGAAATGATGTTGACTTGCCAGCCGCCGTAGTGCCGCTTCAGGTTCTGCGCCCATTCAGGCCACAGGTCCGCGTCGTCCCCCGGTAGCCGTTCGCCATAGGGCGGGTTGGTGACCAGCCAGCCTGTATCGGCCGGAGGCAGCACTTTGCGCGCGTCGCCTATTTCGAAGCGTACGGTGTCGGAGGCCAGCCAGGCGCGTTCCATATTGGCCTTGGCGGCCGCGATGGCGGCCGGGTCGAGGTCGCAGCCGACGATAGGGCTGTCCAGCCGGGTCGCGATGTGCGCGCGCGCCTCGCTCTTGATGTCGCGCCAGCGGCGCGCGTCATGGTGGCGCAGGCGCTCGAAGCCGAAAGGGCGGCCTATGCCGGGCGGCACGCCCAGGGCGATCCAGGCCGCTTCGATCAATATGGTGCCGCTGCCGCAGAACGGGTCCAGCAAGGCCTGGGCGGGGTCCCATTCGGACAGAGCCAGCAGGCCCGCCGCAAGGTTTTCGCGCAATGGCGCCGCGCCCTTTTCCAGCCTCCAGCCGCGCTTGAATAGGGATTCGCCCGAAGTATCCAGATAAAGCGTGGCGCTGTCTTCGTCCAGGAACAGGTGCACCCTGGCATCCGGGCGCACGGTGTCGATGTCGGGGCGCGCCCCTTCCTTTTCGCGCAGGCGGTCGCAAATGCCGTCCTTGGCGCGCAGGTTGCAGTATTGCAGGCTTTGCATGGGGCTGCGTATGGCGGAGGTGTCCACCCGCAAAGTCTGTTCGGCGCCGAACCACCGTTCCCATGGGGTCTGCAGCGCGAGATCGAGGATGTCGTCTTCGCTGCGCACCGGTGCGTGGGCCACCTGAACCAGTATCCGCGTGGCCAGGCGCGAGTACAGATTGGCGCGCAATATGCCGGTCCAATCGGTATGGAAGCGGCATCCGGCGCGGCCTGGCTGGGCGTCTTCGAAGCCCAGCGCCTGCATTTCCATGGCCAGCGCCTCTTCCAGGCCTTGCGGGCATGGAGCGAACACCGGAAATATTTCGTTTGTGCGCGGTTCTTGCGGCCGCCGCTTGCGGCTGGGCGCGCGAAGCACCATCGATCCCTGGTCGGGCGGGGCATCGGCAGGGCTTTCGCTTGCGTGGGGAGCTGGCCGGGAGCGCGTTTGGCCGGCCTGCGACCTGTCTCCGGGTTGCGGCCGGGCGGCTCGCATGCCGGCTTGGGGGCCTGCAGCTTGGGCCGGGCTTGCCGGCCTGCGCCGCGTCGAAGCGGAGGGGGCGGGGGCTTCCGTTGCGGGTCTTGCAGCCAAGGCTTCCGCCTGCCTGAGCTGCGCTTGCTTTTCGCGGTCTTTTTCCATCAAGGCCGCGCGCCTGGCACGCGCTCCGCTGCGGATGCGGGGCGCCGCGGCGCCCGACGCAGCGGCGCCCGGCACGTCGGCGCCCGACGCAGCGCCTCGCCCAGGTCGAGTCGTCTTGCCGGCTTGCGGCGCGGCGGCCGCCTTGGGCGCTTTTTTCTTCAGTGTCAGCGTTTTGCCGGATTTGGTGTCTGTCATGAAAGAGGGAATTCAAAAGGGCCGGACGACGACCATTGCAATGACGACCAGCAGCAAAATGACAGGGATCTCGTTGAACCAGCGATAGTAGCGATGGCTGCGTATGTTCCGGCCCTGTGCGAAGGCCTGCAATATCCGGCCGCAGGCCAGATGGTAAATGATCAGCAGCCCGACGGCGACCAGTTTGACATGCATCCAGGCCTGGCCGCGTCCCAGCCCATAGCCCAGGTATAGCCACAGTCCGAATACCACCGACAGCACGGCCAGCGGCGCCATGAAGCGGTACAGCCGCCGCGCCATGCCGAGCAACCAGGCATGCACCGCCGCGTCCTGCGCCTGGGCCAGGTTGACGTAAATGCGGGGCAGGTAGAACAGCCCGGCGAACCACGAAGTCACGAACAAAATATGCAGGGTTTTTATCCAGAGCATGTTTTACCCGATCAGCCGCGCAATTGGCCTTCGCCGTCCAGCACCCACTTCAGGGTCGTCAGGCCTTCCAGGCCGACCGGCCCGCGTGCGTGCAGGCGGTTGGTGGAAATGCCGATTTCCGCGCCCAGGCCGTATTCGAA
>DISE01000058.1:53469-60750 GCA_002421865.1 Castellaniella sp. UBA6218 | reverse complement strand
CATGTAGCCGATGGTGTAGATGTGCACCATCAGCGACACCGAGGTCACCACCACCATCATCAGCGCCGTCAGCGGATCGATCAGGAAGCCGATCTCGAACTTGACCGACCCGATCATGGACCAGGTGTAGACCGTGCCCTCGAAGGTCTGGCCGTCCAGCACCTGCCGCAGCACCAGCAGCGAACCGGCGAAAGAGACCGCCACCCCCAGGATGGTCAGTACGTGCGAGCCACGGCGGCCCAGCCACGACCCGAGAAAGCCCGTGCCGAAGAGGCCGGCGACCACGGCGGTGGCCAGCGGCGCCAGGGCGATCAGGAGATACAGATTCTGTGCGGACATGGCTGGACTACCCCTTCAGCTGGTCGAGCTTGTCGACGTTGATGGTGCTGAGATTGCGGAACAGCAGCACCAGGATGGCCAGGCCGATGGCCGCCTCGGCCGCGGCCACGGTCAGCACGAAGAACACGAAGATCTGCCCCGCCGGATCGCCGGAGCCGATGGAAAAGGCGACGAAATTCATGTTGGCCGCGAGCAGGATCAGCTCGATCGACATCAGCAGCACGATCAGGTTGCGGCGGTTCAGGAAGAAGCCGAACACGCCCATGGCGAACAGGATCGCCCCGACGATCAGATAATGGCTCAAGCCTATGGTCATTTTTGGGCTCCTTCGGATTGCGCGTCGGGCGTCTCGACCTGCGCGGGCATGCTCACCAGGCGCACCCGGTCGGCGGCGCGCACGCGCACCTGCTTGCCGGGGTCGGTGCGCTTGTAATCGGAGCGCTTGCGCATGGTCAGGGCGATGGCGCAGATCATGCCCACCAGCAGCACCACCCCGCCGATCTCGACGGCGTAGGCGTACTGCGTGTACATCGCCGTGCCCAGGGCAAGGGTGTTGTCGAAATCATCGGCCGGGACCGGCAGCGCGGGGGCGTCGCCCCAGGAACGCAGCACCACGAAGGCCATCTCCAGCACCATGACCCCGCCGATGGTCAGGCCCAGCGGCAGGTAGACCTTCAGGCCCTGCTTCAGGCCCTCGGTGCGCATGTCGAGCATCATGACGACGAACAGGAACAGCACCATCACGGCGCCGACGTAGACGATCACCAGCACCAGGGACAGGAATTCGGCCTGGATCAGCATCCACATCATGGAGGCGGTGAAGAAGGTCAGGATCAGGTGCAGCACGCCGGTCACGGGGCTGGTGGCCGTGATGACGCGGAACGCCGCCACGACCAGCACGACGGCCAGCAGGTAGAACAGAACAGTATCGAAACTCATGGTCGGGTTCCCGGCATCAACGGTAGGGCGCGTCGGCGGCGCGGCGGGCCGCGATTTCCGACTCGTAGCGGTCGCCCACGGCCAGCAGCATGTCCTTGGTGTAGTACAGGTCGCCGCGCTTTTCACCGTGGTATTCGTGCAGGTGGGTCTCCACGATGGCGTCCGTGGGACAGGCCTCTTCGCAGAAGCCGCAGAAGATGCACTTGGACAGGTCGATGTCGTAGCGCGTGGTGCGGCGCGTGCCGTCCTCGCGCTGGTGCGATTCGATCGTGATGGCCAGGGCCGGGCAGACGGCTTCGCACAGCTTGCAGGCGATGCAGCGTTCCTCGCCGTTGGCGTAGCGGCGCTGCGCGTGCAGGCCGCGGAACCGCGGCGAAGCCGGCGTCTTTTCCATCGGATAGCGCAGCGTGATCTTGCGCTTGAAGAAGTATTTGCCCGTCAGGCGCATGCCTTCGAGCATTTCCTTCAGCATCAGGCTGCCGAAGAAATCCTTGATCGCTTCCATCTCGTACCCCTTACTGCCAGATGTTCCAGGGCGTCTGCATCCAGATCGCCACCACCACCAGCCAGATCCCCGTCAGGGGAATGAAGACCTTCCAGCCCAAGCGCATGATCTGGTCGTAGCGGTAGCGCGGAAACGTCGCGCGGAACCAGATGAACATGGACACCACCACGAAAGTCTTGATCCCCAGCCACAGCCAGCCCGGCACCCAGGTGAAGGGCGCGAAGTCCAGCGGCGCGGTCCAGCCGCCCAGGAACATGATCGAGGCCATCGCCGACAGCAGGATCATGTTGGCGTATTCGCCCAGGAAGAACAGCGCGAAGCCCATGCCGGAATATTCCACCATGTGGCCGGCCACGATTTCCGATTCGCCTTCGACCACGTCGAAGGGGTGGCGGTTGGTTTCCGCCACCGAGGACACGACGTAGATCACGAACAGCGGCAGCAGCGGCAGCCAGTTCCAGGACAGGAAGTTCAGGCCCATGCCGGCGAAATGGCCTACGCTCTGGCCCTCGACGATGCCCGACAGGTTCAGCGTGCCCGACACCAGCAGTACCGTCACCATGACGAAGCCGATGCCCAGTTCGTAGGACACCATCTGTGCCGAGGCGCGCAGCGCGCCCAGAAGCGCGTATTTCGAGTTCGACGCCCAGCCGGCCATGATGACGCCGTAGACCTCGACCGAGGTGATGGCCAGGATGAACAGCAGGCCCGCGTTGACGTCGGCCAGGACGACCTCGGGCTGGAACGGGATCACCGCCCAGGCGGCCAGCGCCGGCATCAGCGTGACCACCGGGGCCAGCACGTAGAGCACACGGTTGGCCTTGGACGGAACGATCAGTTCCTTGGTCAGCAGCTTGAACACGTCGGCGAAGGGCTGCAGCAGGCCGCGGTAGCCCACCCGGGTGGGGCCCAGGCGCACGTGCATGGCGCCGATCATCTTGCGTTCCCAGTACGTCAGGTAGGCCACGCACAGGATGATGGGCACGGCGATGACGACGATCTTCACCAGCGTCCAGACCACCAGCCAGGGGGTCTCGCCGATGAGGCCCGTGCCGAAGGCGTTGAGGGTGTTCAACCAGTCCATTAGCGACGCTCCACCTGGATTGCGCCCGAGCCCATGCCCAAGGCGGCGGTCTGTTCAAAGGCCCCGGCGATGCGCACGGCCCCGTCGGCCACCGTGTCGTCCAGGGCGGCCTCCAGTTCGGCCGAGCCGTGAGCCGTGGACACGCACACCGCGTCCCCGGCCGACAGGCCCTGTGCCTGCAGCGTGGCGGCGTTCATCGCCGCGCGCGGCGGCGCGGAATTGATGTGTTCCTGCAGCGGCTGCGAACGGCGCACCAGGGCGTCGGTGCGATAGATGGGCAGCTCGGCCACGCGCTCCAGGCTGGCGGCCGGAGCCGTCGCGGCCGGTGCCAGGCGGATTTCGTTGGACAGGCGGCCGTCCAGTCCCCCCGCCATGACTGTGTCGCGCACCGATTCGGACGTCTCGTCGTCGAATCCCTGCAGGTCCATCAGGTTGCCCAGCACGCGCAAGACCTTCCAGGCCGGACGGGTGTCGCCCACCGGAGCGGCCACGCCCTTGAANNGGCGCGATCGGCAGCATCACGTCGGCCCAGTCCTCGGCCGCCGAGCGGAAGGACGTGAAGGCCACCGCCATGGCCGAACCCTGGAGCGCGCGCACGGCGCGTTCGCCCAGATCGCTGTCCAGGCGCGGTTCGGCGTGCAGCACCAGATAGGCCTTGAGCGGCTCTCCGCCCAGCATGCGCCGGGCATCCAGGCCGCCTTCGGCGGGCACGGCGCCCGCCAGGTAGCCGCCCACGGTATTGCCGCCGGGGGTCAGGAAACCGAAGCGTCCGCCCGCCAGCCGGGCGATGGCCTGGGCATTGGCCGCCAGTTGCGCGGCCTGGTCGTCGGCCAGGGCCAGATTGCCCATCAGCACCGCCACCTGTTCGCCGGAAGCGAGGCTGGCGGCGATGGCGCGTGCGGATTCGCCCGGCTGGACGCCGGACAGACCTTGGGGCGCGGGCTGGGATTTCAGTGCGGCCAGGGCGACGGCGATCTCGGCCAGGGCCGACACCAGAGCCGAGGGCTTGACCGTCAGACGGCCGGCAACCGGCACCAGGGGATCGGCGGCGACGCTGTCCACCAGGGAAAGCTGCATGCCGCGCTTGGCCGCCTGACGCAGGCGTTGCGCCATCAGGGGATGATCTTTGCGCAGGAAGGACCCCACCACCAGGGCGCGGTCCAGCGTGTTCAGATCGGCGATCGGCATGCCCAGCCAGGGCGCGCCGGAGCGCGCCGCGTCGAAGGCAGCGCCGTCGCCGCGCAGGCGGAAGTCCACGTTGTCCGAACCCAGGGCGCGCGTCAGGCGCGCCAGCAAGGCGAGTTCTTCCAGCGTGGCGGTCTCGGTGGCCAGCGCGCCGATCTGGGCGCCGCCGCCATCCTCGCGCACCTGCTTCAGGCCGGTGACCACGGACTGCAGTGCATCGGACCAGGAAGCCTCGTGCCATTGGCCGTCGCAACCACGCACCATCGGGTGCTGCAGGCGGTCTTCGGAATACAGGCCGGCGTAGGAAAAGCGGTCACGGTCGCTGATCCAGCATTCGTTGACCGGTTCGTTTTCGAACGGCACCACGCGCAGCACGCGGTCCAGCTTGGTCTGCACCACCAGGTTGGCGCCCACGCTGTCGTGCGGACTGACCGAACGGCGGCGGGCCAGTTCCCAGGTGCGGGCATTCATGCTGAAGGGCTTGGACAACAGCGCGCCGACCGGGCAGACGTCGATCATGTTGCCCGAGAGTTCGGATTCCACGGCCTCACCCACGAACGTGGTGATTTCGGAAAATTCGCCCCGGTTCAGCATGCCGATTTCCATGTAGCCGCTGATTTCCTGACCCACCCGCACGCAGCGGGTGCAGTGGATGCAGCGCTGCATCTGTTCGGCCGAGATCAGCGGGCCCATGGGCTTGTGGAAGACCACGCGCTTGGGTTCCTTGTACCGGGAGGCCGATTCGCCATAGCCCACGGCCAGGTCCTGCAGCTGGCATTCGCCGCCCTGGTCGCAGACCGGGCAGTCGAGCGGGTGGTTGATCAGCAGGAATTCCATCACCGCGCGCTGGGCGTCGATAGCCTTGGGCGAGCGCGTGTGCACGACCATGCCGTTGGTGACCGGCGTGGCACAGGCCGGCAGGGCCTTGGGGGCCTTTTCGACTTCGACCAGGCACATGCGGCAGTTGGCCGCGATGCTGAGCTTTTTGTGATAGCAGAAATGGGGGATGTACAGGCCTGCCGCGTGGGCGGCCTGGATGACCATGCTGCCTTCTGCGGCTTCGACCTTAAGCCCGTCGATGGTGAGTTCTACCATGGCGTGTCCTGACCCTACAGATACTTGGCAACCACGCAGTCCTTATGGTCCACGTGGTGCACGAATTCGTCGCGGAAATGCTTGATGAAGCTGCGCACGGGCATGGCGGCCGCGTCGGCCAGGGCGCAGATCGTGCGCCCCATCATGTTGTGCGCCACGGAATCCAGGGTCTCGATGTCCTCCATCGTGCCCTGGCCGTGTTCCATGCGGTTCATCATGCGGTACAGCCAGCCGGTGCCCTCGCGGCAGGGCGTGCACTGGCCGCAGGATTCCTCGAAGTAGAAATACGACAGGCGCATGAGCGATTTCACCATGCAGCGGGTCTCGTCCATGACGATGACCGCGCCCGAACCCAGCATGGAGCCGGCCTTGGCGATGGAGTCATAGTCCATGTTGGTCTGCATCATGATGTCGGCCGGCAGCACCGGCGCAGAGGAACCGCCGGGGATCACGGCCTTGAGCTTGCGTCCGCCCTTGACCCCGCCCGCCAGTTCCAGCAGCGTGGCGAACGGCGTGCCCAGCGGGATTTCATAGTTGCCGGGGCGCTCGACGTCGCCGGAGATCGAGAAGATCTTGGTGCCGCCCGCCTTTTCGATACCCAGTTCGGCGTAGGCCTGGGCGCCCATGCGGATCACCCAGGGCACGGCCGCGAAGGTTTCCGTGTTGTTGATCGTGGTGGGCTTGCCGTACAGGCCAAAGCTGGCCGGGAACGGAGGCTTGAAGCGCGGCTGGCCTTTCTTGCCTTCCAGGGATTCCAGCAACGCGGTTTCTTCGCCACAGATGTAGGCGCCGAAGCCGTGGTGCGAGTGCAGCTGGAAGCTGAAGCCCGAGCCCAGGATGTTCTCGCCCAGGAAGCCGGCTTCGCGGGCTTCTTCCAGGGCTTGTTCAAAGCGCTGGTGGATCTGGAAGATTTCGCCGTGGATGTAGTTGTAGCCCACCGAGGCGCCCATCGCGAAACCGCCGATGATCATGCCTTCGATCACGGCGTGCGGGTTGTAGCGCAGGATGTCGCGGTCCTTGAAGGTCCCGGGCTCGCCTTCGTCCGAATTGCAGACGACGTATTTCTGGCCGGGGATGTTGCGCGGCATGAAGGACCACTTCAGGCCCGTCGGGAAACCCGCGCCGCCACGGCCGCGCAGGTTCGACGCCTTCAGTTCGGCGATCACGTCGTCGGCCGTCATGCCCGACAGGACTTTCTTCAGGGCCTCGTAGCCGCCGCGCGCCATGTAGTCGCGGATGCCCCAGTTGTGACCATCCAGATCGGCCAGGATCTGCGGCTGGATGTGGCGGCCGTGAAAGATCATGCTGCGGGCGGGATCTCCGCCCAGGTCGGGCGCGAACGCGTCCGTGGAGAATTTTTGCAGTACGTCCAGAGCGCTCATGCGGATTCCTTCAGTTCACCGATCAGGGCGTCGATTTTTTCCGGTTGCATGCGGCAGCACATGTGCGTGCCGTTGGCCAGCATTACGGGCGCGTCGCCGCAAGCGCCCATGCATTCGCCTTCGATCAGGGTGAACAGGCCGTCCGGCGTGGTCTCGTGGAAGTCGATGCCCAGCGTGCGCTTGAGGTGCTCGGCCGCCTGCGTGCCGCCCTGGAGCGCACAGGGCAGATTGGTGCAGATGGTCAGCGTGTAGCGGCCCACCGGCTTGGTGTTGTACATGTTGTAGAAAGTCGCGACTTCCTGGACCGCGACCGGCGGCATGCCCAGATAGGCGGCCACGTCGCGGATCACGTCCGGCGACACCCAGCCCTGTTCGCCCTGGGCGATCGTCAGCGCCGCCATCACGGCGGACTGCTTCTGGTCCGCCGGATACTTGGCGATTTCCCGGTCGATGTTCCGGTAGGCTTGTTCGGAAAGCAGCATAATCAGATTCCCTGTGATGTCCGCGCGGCTAGCGATCGATCTCGCCGAACACGATGTCCTGGGTCCCGATGATGGTGACCACGTCGGCGATCATGTGGCCCTTGGACATTTCTTCCAGCGAGTGCAAGTGGGCGAAGCCCGGCGCGCGGATCTTCAGGCGGTAAGGCTTGTTGGCACCGTCGGATACCAGGTAGATGCCGAACTCGCCCTTGGGGTGCTCGACCGCGGCGTAGGCTTCGCCTTCCGGAACGTGCATGCCCTCGGTGAAGA
>DISE01000058.1:52780-53376 GCA_002421865.1 Castellaniella sp. UBA6218 | reverse complement strand
CGTTCTTGCCCACGGGAATGTCGAAGTCCACGCGGTCGTAGACTTCGTAGGGCTGGTGCTTGCGCAGGTCCCATTCGATGCCGGAGCCGCGCAGCATGGGGCCGGTGAAACCCAGCGCCAGCGCGCGTTCGGGCGACACCACGCCGACGTCCACCAGGCGCTGTTTCCAGATGCGGTTGTCGGTCAGCAGGACCTCGTATTCGTCCACACAGGCCGGGAAGCGGTTGGTGAAGTCCTCGATGAAATCCAGCAGGGAACCGGAGCGCGATTCGTTCATCGCACGCAGTTCCTTGTCGGAACGGTATTTGGAGCCCTTGTACTGCGGCATGCTGTCGGGCAGGTCGCGGTACACCCCGCCCGGACGGTAGTAGGCCGCGTGCATGCGCGCGCCCGAAACCGCCTCGTAGCAGTCCATCAGGTCCTCGCGTTCGCGGAAGGCGTACAGGAACACCGCCATGGCGCCCACGTCCAGCGCGTGCGAACCCAGCGACATCAGGTGGTTCAGGATGCGCGTGATCTCGTCGAACATGACGCGGATGTACTGCGCGCGCAGCGGGACTTCGACGCCCAGCAGCTTTTCCACGGCCATGCAGTAG
>DISE01000058.1:0-52759 GCA_002421865.1 Castellaniella sp. UBA6218 | reverse complement strand
GCAGGCCGATGTGCGGGTCGGCGCGCTGGACGACTTCGCCGTCCAGTTCGAGCACCAGGCGCAACACCCCGTGCGCGGCCGGGTGCTGCGGGCCGAAGTTCAGGTTGTAGTTCTGGATTTCTGCCATGTCAGTACCGTTCAATGCCGTAGTGGTCTTCGCGCACGACGCGCGGAGTGATCTCGCGCGGTTCGATCGTGACGGGCTGATAGACGACGCGCTTCTGTTCAGGGTCGTAGCGCATTTCCACGTGCCCGGAAATCGGGAAATCCTTGCGGAACGGGTGGCCGATGAAGCCGTAGTCCGTCAGGATGCGGCGCAGGTCGGGGTGGCCTTCGAAGACGATGCCGTACAGATCGAAGGCTTCGCGTTCGTACCAGTTGACCGAGGGCCAGATGTCCACCAGCGAGGCGATCACCGGAAAGGCGTCATCCGGCGCGTAGGCCCGCACCCGCAGACGCCAGTTGTGCGTCACCGACAGCAGGTGGATCACCACGGCGAAGCGCTGGGGATGCGCGCCGCTGGCGTCGTAGGTGGGCGCCTTCCAGGCGGAATAATCGACCCCGCAGAGGTCGACGCAGGTCTCGAAGCGCAGGCTGGCGTGGTCGCGCAGCACGCGACAGGTATCCACCCAGGCGTCGGCGGGCACCCGCAGGGTGAGTTCGCCCCGGTCTTCGGTCAATTCGGCCGAGGCCCCCAGGACCGCGCGCAGATTCGTGTCTAAAGTCTGTAGCCGTGTCATAGCGTGTGTGTCAGCGGTTGGACGGCGCCTAGCGGGCGATGGTGTTGGTCAGGCGGATCTTGTTCTGCATCTGGAGCAGGCCGTAGACCAGGGCTTCCGCCGTGGGCGGACAGCCCGGCACGTAGACGTCCACCGGCACGATGCGGTCACAGCCGCGCACCACGGAATAGGAATAGTGGTAATAGCCGCCGCCGTTGGCACAGGAGCCCATGGACACCACCCAGCGGGGCTCGGGCATCTGGTCGTAGACCTTGCGCAGGGCCGGGGCCATCTTGTTGCACAGCGTGCCGGCCACGATCATCAGGTCGGACTGGCGCGGGCTGGGACGGAAGATGATGCCGAACTGGTCCAGGTCGTAACGCGCCGCGCCGGCGTGCATCATCTCGACCGCGCAGCAGGCCAGGCCGAACGTCATGGGCCACAGCGAGCCCGTCTTTGCCCAGTTCAGGAACTTGTCCGCGCTGGTGGTGATGAAGCCTTTGTCCATGACACCTTCGATAGCCATGATGAACCCCCTTTATTCCCAGTCCAGCGCGCCGCGCCGCCATTCGTAGATGAAGCCGACCGTCAGCACGCCCAGGAAGATGGCGACCGCCCAGAAGCCCGTCATGCCCACCACGCCATTGGCCATGGCCCAGGGGAACAGGAAGGCGATTTCCAGGTCGAACATGATGAACAGGATGGCCACGAGGTAATAGCGCACGTCGAACTTCATGCGCGAGTCGCCGAAGGTCTCGAAGCCGCATTCGTAGGCCGACAGCTTTTCGGCGTCCGGCACGTTCCTGCCCAGCAGGCGGCCCGCGCCCAGCAGGGCCGCGCCGATCAGCGTGGCGACGATGATGAAAAGCAGCACGGGAAAGTACTGTGCCAGATTCATGTATGGCCCCTGTTCCAAAAGATCAAACCACGGGATTGTAGCATTTCGACAAGCCCGATCGCCGGGAAAACCCGGGGTGGAAACATATTCGAGATCAAGAATTCAGAAGATCACAGAAGACCTTTCAGGCACCTGAAACCACGCGGGGAGCACAACGTCCCGCACCGACCGCGCGCCAGACAAAAGCGCCTGCCGCGCAAGATGCGCGGCAGGCGCTTTCCACCGGGCTGGATCAGCGCGGCGACTACAGGATGCGGGGGTACTGGGCACTATCCCCGATGGTCAACAGACCAGCGGTCCTGGCCTGCCTGAGTTCGTTCAGGACCTGCGCGCGGGACAAGGTCCGGCCTTCGGCCTGCGATCCCGGATAGTCGCTTTGCTCGCCCGCGACGACCAGACCCTGGGATTGGGCCACGCGCAGCGCCTGGACGACCTCCGCGCGGGATTGCGTGCTGGGCGTCACGATTTCAGGGTAGTCGGCCTGATCGGCCCGGGCGATGCCGGCGGAGGCGAGCCCCAGGGACAACAGGGCGATGGAGGCGGCGGTAGTGACTTTCATGATGGTTTCCTTCAGTTCAGGTACGTGACGAAGCAGGATGTCACCGGCTTTCAGCCAGGTGAGTCATGCCCTGCTCTGTTGGAAACAGTGTGCGCTTTTGCTGCACTGAGATAAACCAGGCTCCAGTGAATTCATTTTTCCATTTTTGGCGATAATCAGCTGTCACAGCCAGCACGCGACCGCCTGGCCTGGATAAAAAAAGCCACCCCGAGAGGTGGCTTTTTTTATCGGGGGCCGAAGCCCCCGCCGTTCGTGACGGCCCGGCAAGCCGGGCCGCATCGTCAGCGTGGACGAGCCACGCGAAACGATTAGAACTTGTGGTTCACGCCGACGCCGGCTTCGGTACCCTTCAGGTCCTTGATGTAGCCGATGTTCTTGGCATAGGACGCGTAGGTGTACAGGCTGGTGCGCTTGGACAGCGGGTAGACGTAGTTCAGCTGGTAGGTGCTGATGCTGCCGGCTTCGTCGCCCAGCTTGTCGCTGTTGTCCAGGTTGGACGTGGAGTAGTTCCAGCCAGCGTACAGGGTGCCGCCCGCCAGAGGAGCGCTCAGGCCGACGTGGTAGTTGTTGGACTTGAAGTCGTCGAACAGGGTGGCGGTGTTGACCGTGCCGGGGATGCCGGTGATGCCGTTGGCGGCGCCGTTCCAGCCCAGCTTGCCATGGCGGTCTTGACCGTAGGCCAGACCCAGCTTCACGACTTCGAAGTCGTAGGAGCCGTTGATCTGCCAGGAGGTCGCAGCGCTGCGCTCGACACCAGTGGCGTCATTGGACGTCTGGCTTTGACGGTCATAGCTGGCGCCGACGCCGATCGGGCCGTTGGCGTACAGGGCGCCGACGGACACGCGGGCACCGCGGTTGGCGAAGGACGAACCGTTGGTGTTGCGACCCACGGTGGTGCCGCCGTCGTTGTCGGTACCGTACATCAAGATACCCTTGAAGCCGGACATGTCAGGCGTCACGTACTTGAAGGAGTTGTCGACGCGGGTGCCTTCGCCCAGACCGGTGGAGCCGAAGACCTTGTCGGCATCACCCAGGTTCACGCCATTGGGCACCAGGAAGGTGTCCACGCCGGCGGAGTACTGGCGGCCCATCGTGAAGGTACCCCAGTTGTCGCTGGACAGACCCACGAAGGCTTGGCGATGGAAAGCACGGGTATTGTTGGCGGCGGTGCCGTCACCCAGGTTGAAGCCTTGCTCCAGTTGGAAGATGGCGCGCAGGCCGTCGCCCAGATCTTCGGAGCCCTTCAGGCCGAAACGGTTGCCGTTGAAGGTGCCGTCGCGCAGACCCGAGGACTTGGCGGTGGCATCAGCGCCAGCGTGGTCGTACTTGTAGTTCTGGTAGCCGTAGCCGGTGTCCAGAATGCCGTACAGCGTCACGGACGTTTCCGCTTGAGCAACGCCGGCGGTGGCGAAACCAGCCAGCAGAGCGGCGGCGAGCAGAGTCTTTTTCATGTAAGAAATCTCCGTAGATTTGTGTGAATCAGAGCAGGCCAACAACAACCTGTGCCGCTGCTCTTCCAACTCCGCGATGGGAAGTTGTAGGTATTGCATCAAAAATCCGGGATGAATGCCATGTCGGGCGGGACAAAACGGCCAGTTTCCCGGCAAGTCGTTGCATACCCGCAACATCGGTCCGGATGCCCATACCCATGATCGGGGATTACCCTGATGTTGTATCCGGGCGTGGCGATTGGCTTCAAACCGCGGGAGGCATCGTATCATCACGGCCATCCCCCTCTTCCGGAGCCCCCCCTTGCCCGCCTTGAACAAGATCACCTGCGTCGAGGACTTCCGCCGCATCGCGCGGCGGCGCGTGCCGCGCATGTTCTATGACTACATGGACTCCGGATCCTGGACGGAATCCACCTACCGCGCCAACGAGGCCGATCTGCAGGCGCTGAAGTTCCGCCAGCGGGTCGCCGTGGACATCGCCCGGCGCAGCCTGCGGGCGCGCCTGGCGGGCGAGGATGTGGCGATGCCGCTGGCCCTGGCCCCGACCGGACTGACGGGCATGCAGCGCGCCGATGGCGAAATCCTGGCCGCCCGGGCGGCGGAACGCTTCGGTGTGCCGTTCACACTGTCGACCATGAGCATCTGCTCGATCGAGGATGTGGCCGCCCGCACCAGCCGGCCATTCTGGTTCCAGCTGTATGTGATGCGCGACCGGGAGTTCATCGGCCGGCTGATCGACCGCGCCCGCGCGGCGCGCTGTTCGGCCCTGATGGTGACGCTGGACCTGCAGGTGATGGGACAGCGGCGCAAGGACATCAAGAACGGGCTTTCCACGCCGCCGCGCCCGACGCTGGCGAATCTGGCGAACCTGGCGCTCAAGCCGCAATGGTGCCTGGAGATGCTCCGCACGCCCCGGCGCGCGTTCGGCAACATCGTCGGACACGCCAAAGGCGTGGCGGACATGCGTTCCCTGGCGTCCTGGACGGCGGAACAGTTCGACGCCACGCTGAACTGGGACGACCTGGCCTGGATCAAGGAACGCTGGGGCGGAAAGCTGATCGTCAAAGGCATCCTGGACACCCAGGACGCCCGCCGCGCGGTGGACGCCGGGGCGGACGCGCTGGTGGTCTCGAACCACGGCGGGCGCCAGCTGGACGGCGCGCCGTCGTCGATCGCCGCCCTGCCCGCCATCGCGCAGGCTGTGGGCGACCGCATCGAGGTGCTGATGGACGGCGGCGTGCGCAGCGGCCAGGACACGCTGCGCGCCCTGGCGCTGGGCGCGCGCGGCGTGCTGATCGGCCGCGCCTTCCTGTACGCCCTGGCCGCCTACGGCGAAGCCGGGGTGCTGCGCTGCCTGGAATTGATGGCCAACGAACTGGACGTGACCATGGCCTTCTGCGGCCGCACACGCGTCCAGGACGTGGACCGGCGCGTGCTGGTGAATCCGGAAGCCGCATGCTGAACATCCTCTGGCTCGGGTTCTTCCTCGTCGCGGCGGCGGCCGCGCTGTTCCAATGGCTCGTGCAGGGCGATCCCGAAGTGTTCGCCCGCCTGATCGTCAACCTGTTCGATATGGCGGACCTGTCGGTCAAGCTGATGCTGCTGCTGTTCGGCACGCTGACGCTGTGGATGGGCTTCCTGAAGATCGCCGAATCGGCGGGGCTGGTGGCCGGCCTGGCCCGGCTGCTGGGTCCGCTGTTCCGGCGCCTGATGCCGGAAGTGCCGGCAGGGCACCCGGCCCTGGGCCTGATCACGCTGAACTTCGCCGCCAACGCGCTGGGACTGGACAACGCCGCCACACCCATCGGCCTGCGGGCCATGCACGCGCTGCAGACGCTCAATCCGGAACCCCGATCCGCCAGCAACGCGCAGATCCTGTTCCTGGTGCTGAATTCCTCGTCGCTGACGCTGCTGCCGGTGACGATCTTCATGTACCGGGCGCAGCAAGGCGCGGCCGATCCGACGCTGGTGTTCCTGCCGATCCTGCTGGCGACCTCGGCCTCGACGCTGGCGGGGCTGCTGTCGGTGGCCTTCATGCAGCGGCTGCGGCTGCACGATCCCGTCGTCCTGGCCTGGCTGGGCGGCGGCGCGCTGCTGCTGGGCAGTTTCATGGCGCTGCTGGCGTCCATGAGCGCCGCCGCCGTGGCCGCCCTGTCTTCGTTGATGGGCAATCTGGCACTGTTCGGCATCCTGATCGCCTTTCTGGTCGCCGGCGCCTGGAAACGCATCCCGGTCTACGAAAGCTTCATCGAGGGCGCCAGGGATGGCTTCGACGTCTGCAAGGGTCTGCTGCCCTATCTGGTGGCCATGCTCTGCGCGGTGGGGGTGCTGCGCGCTTCCGGGGCGCTGGACGTGCTGCTGGAAGGCATCCGCTGGCTGGCGCACGCGGGCGGTCTGGACGCCCGTTTCGTCGACGCCCTGCCGACCGCCCTGGTCAAGCCGTTCTCCGGCAGCGCGGCACGCGCCCTGATGATCGAAACCATGCAACACTCGGGGCCGGACAGCTTTGCCGCCCTGCTGGCGGCCACCGTCCAAGGCAGCACCGAGACGACTTTCTACGTGCTGGCCGTGTATTTCGGCGCGGTCGGCATCCAGCGCGCGCGCCACGCCGTGGGCTGCGCGCTGCTGGCGGACGTGGCGGGCGTGCTGGCCTCGATCGGGGTGTGCTACTGGTTTTTCGGCTGACGATGCCCCAGACCTAGCCCGGCACTCCGACGCTGGCCAACGCCCGCAAGGGGCCGGCAGCGCGGATGGCATCGACCTGGACCGGATCGCGCACGTACAGTACGCCGCCGAAGGACAGGGCGTTCAGGGACACGCCCTGGAAGTGTTCCCGGCTGCGGGGCAGCACCAGCATCCAGCCGTCGCCCACCAGCATGTTGCAGGGCGGCAGCAGGCCGTCCGGGCCGGGACGCAGGTCGAGCGCGGCGCAGGCCTGGCCGAACGCGATCATCATGGCCCGGGCGCTGGCCCCGGCGTCGGCGCCCAGGCCGGCGTCTACACGCACGAAACAATGGGCCAGGTCCAGGGCGGGATGGCGGACAATGGCCCCCTGCGCCTGGTTCACCGGCAGGCCGGCCCCCAGGACGCGCAACGAGGCGTTGTCCGGGGCGTCAGGAATCCATTGCACGTGCTTGTGCCGCTGGCTGGCGCCTGCGGCGGCGCCCCCGTTGTAGAAACCCAGGCCGCCTTCCTGCGACAACATGAAAGCCAGCGCCTGAAAGTCGATGTCCTCCAGCGGCGAGAGCTGCTCCGAGAACGCCCGCCTGGCCAGCACCAGGTGATGCGGGCAGACGGGGAACTTGTTGAGGATGGCCGCATGGTGCTCCCCCACCGGACCGACGAGCAGGGCGGGATCGGGCGAGAGGAAAGGGTTGAAGTCCGGATCGCGCGGCCCGCCCGGCAGCTCGACGGTCTGGCGGCCCGCGGACGCATTCGCCGGGTCGTTCCGCCTTGCCGCGTCCTTGGCAGCCAGGGCGGCGACCCGGCGAACGACGAACGGCAGCCCCCGGTCTTCGATGACGACCTGTTCGGCCACGATGGGCTTCAGGTCGCCCGATGCGAGGGCCCGGTCGCTGCGCGCGCGCACGGCGTCCATGAAGTTAGAATGCATATTCCTCCTCCGCATGGGCGGGCCGGGTTCCGCCGGCCATGCCGGTGAAACCCGGCGGCGAATTTTCCCGATTGTAGGAGATCGTCGCCAAAGATGCCCGATCGGGGGATGAAAACCACATATGGGGGCGTTTCATGTTTTCCTGTTCACGCATGCGGTCCTGGGGCCGGGGCGCCCTGACAGCGGGCGCCGGCCTCTGGCTGGCGGGTTGCGCCAGCATCGCCTCCACCCCGCCCGGTACGCCGCTGTCCCAGGTGACGGCGCGATTCGGCGCACCCACGCTGCAATGCGTCGATCGCCAGGGCCGCGACCGCGTCGTCTGGTCGCGTCAGCCTCTGGGGCAATACGCCTGGGGCGCCACGGTGGACGCGCAGGGCCGTGTCCAGGGCGTCGAGCCCATTCTGACCGACGCGCATTTCCAGATCCTGAAACAAGGCGAATGGACGGCGGACCAGGTGCGCTGCGAATTCGGGCCGCCCGCCATCATCGACACGGCCGGCCTGCCCAACGTGCGCCAGATCGTCTGGAGCTACCGCTACAAGCAGGACCACGTCTGGAATTCCCTGATGTACGTGTTCATGGGCCCTGACGGCCGCCAGGTGACGAAATTCCACCCGGGACCGGATCCGATGTACGACCACGAAGACGTGTACCCCAGAAACTAGGGCCGGACTCCGGGTCCGGGGCGTGCAGGGAACCAATCCGGTGCGATCCGCCACGAATGAGCCGAACCCCTCCCCGGATCAGGAGTCACCATGAGCACCCCCCCCATTCAAGGCGGCACGACACCCCGCGTTCCCATGCAAGACGATTTCTCGTGCACGGACGCGCCTTCCGGAAACGTACAGAACAAATCCGGAGATTCGGATCTGGAAGATTTCGTCGACCTGTACGGTCCCGCTTCCCACAATGTGCTGCCAGGCCAGGAAGTGTCTCACGACGAGTTCGATCTGATCGAAACGGAAGACTCGTTCGACATGCTGATCAGCCAGGATGCGCGGGAAAGCACCCCCGCCGGGACGAAGACGACCTTCCTGCCTGAAGACGCGCGGCTGAATGACGAGCTTGGACTGCGCGCCGACAGGGACCTGAACGCCAACCCAAAGGAATTCCTGCAGTTCGTGGCCAGGAACACGAACCCGCAACGCACATGGTTCAGCTTCAAGAACTTGCTGAACATCCTCACCGATCTCATCAGCCTGAAAAAACCCACGCTGGTGCTGAATCAGAACTGCGTCCACTGCACCAGGGCGGTGGATCAGACCCTGGCCCAGTTCACGCCCCAGGGCCGCGGACCGGACACCCCCAGGTTGCACCAGGTGGCCGAAGGGCGCCGGGGAGCATTCGACGCACTGATGAACGAGCACCCGGGTTACGCCCTCCATGACCAGGGCGAGTTCATCCGGGAATTGACCGAAATGATCGGCGAGGGCGCACGCGGCTGCATCAGCATCCCGGTCAAGGGCCGGCCGTTCTCGCACGCCATGAATGTGGTGAACATGGCCGGCGGCAACGGGCTCTATATCGTGTGCGGACAACAGAACCGGATCTACGATCTGAACGATCCGGGCGACCTGGAGCACTTCTGGAGCCGCTATGAAATACGGCAGGATCAGGCGGCGCTCATCGCCCTGACCGGACAAGCGCCCGAAACGGCGACGCCTCCGTCCGGCCAGCCGGACGGGCAGATGCTGAACCTGGCCTGAGCGGCCGGACGGCCCCGCACCCGCATCCGCCGCCAGAAAGACAAAGGCCTTGACGATGTCAAGGCCTTTGGCTTTTGCTGGCGGAGACGGAGGGATTCGAACCCTCGATGCGGGTATAAGCCGCATGCTCCCTTAGCAGGGGAGTACCTTCAACCACTCGGCCACGTCTCCAGCAAGACCGGCATTCTAGCACAGGAACCGGAAGGCGCAGGCAAGCCTGGCGCCCTGCCCGGCGCGGCCGTCAGGCCTCGGTCCGGACGGATTCCTGGTCCAGTTCGAAGGCCTTGTGCAGGGCGCGCACGGCCAGTTCCATGTACTTGTCGTTGATGAGCACGGAAGTCTTGATTTCCGAAGTGCTGATCATCTGGATGTTGATGCCTTCTTCGGCCAGGGTGCGGAACATGAGGCTGGCGACGCCGACGTGGCTGCGCATGCCGATGCCGACGATGGAAACCTTGGCGACCTTGTCGTCGGAGACAACGTCGCCGGCGCCCACGGCCGGGCCGATCTGGTTTTTCAGCAGGTCCAGGGTGCGCGCGAAGTCGTTGCGGTTGACCGTGAAGGAGAAGTCGGTCATGCCCTGCTGGGAGATGTTCTGCAGGATCATGTCCACGTCGATGTTGGCGGCGGCCACGGGACCCAGGATCGAATAGGCCACGCCCGGGGTGTCGGGGACGTTGCGCAGGGTGACTTTGGCTTCGTCGCGGCTGAAGGCGATGCCGGAGACAACGGCGGTTTCCATTTTCTGGTCTTCCTCGAAAGTGATGAGCGTGCCCGAGTGCATTTCCTCGTCGACAGGGATCATGGGATCGGTCAGCGAGGACAGGACCCGCAGCGGCACCTGGTATTTGCCGGCGAATTCGACGGAGCGGATCTGCAGGACCTTGGAGCCGAGCGAGGCCATCTCCAGCATTTCCTCGAAGGAAATGACGTTCATGCGGCGCGCTTCGGGCACGACGCGCGGATCGGTGGTGTAGACGCCGTCCACATCGGTGAAGATGAGGCATTCGTCGGCGCCCATGGCGGCGGCGACCGCCACGGCCGAGGTGTCCGAACCGCCCCGCCCCAGCGTGGTGATGTGGCCATCGTCGTCGATGCCCTGGAAGCCGGTGATGATGACCACGCGGCCCGATTCCAGGTCGGCCCGGACCCGGGTGTCGTCGATGGAACGGATGCGGGCCTTGGTGTAGGCGCTGTCGGTGCGCACAGGCACCTGCCAGCCGGCGTAGCTGCGGGCGGACACTCCCTGGCGCATCAGGGCGATGGCCAGCAGCGCGCTGCTGGCCTGTTCACCGGTCGCGGCCAGCATGTCGAGTTCGCGCGGATCGGGCTGGGGGGAGATTTCCTTGGCCAGGCCCAGCAGGCGGTTGGTCTCGCCGGACATGGCCGAGGGCACGACGACGACCTGGTGGCCGGCGGCATGCCATTTGGCGACCCGCCGCGCGACATTTTGAATGCGTTCGACGGAGCCCATCGAGGTGCCGCCGTATTTCTGGACGATTAGCATGATGTTGACAAGGAGTGAAGCCCGGGCATGCCGTTCGGCCGGCTCGCCCCGTGTGATGCGTCAGGCAAGGATCGACTTACTCTGCCGCACAAAACTGTTCATTCTACCTGGGTTTTGGCGACACAGAGAACGCGGCCGCGCCGCACCATGATCCAGGCGTCTTCATGAAGAAACCGCAAGTCGCGGTCGTGGCCCAGGGCGTGGACCTCGCGCAGCGAACGCAGCCAGGCATGCAGGCGGGCTTCGGTGGGCATGCGCATGCCCAGTGCAAGCAGCCAATGGCGCAGGGCCGGCGCCTGCCGCGTCTGCGGCAACGCGCGCCAGGCGGCAAGCGAAAACGATCGTCCGTCGGGCGCGGGGTCCAGTCCGGCCCAATCGGCGCGGGCGGTTTCTTCCACCCAGTCGGACAGATCCCGCGCCTGAGCGGCATGCCGGGCCAGGGTCCGCCGCCAGGCGGGCCAGCGCGCGTCCAGCACCGGCGCCAGTCCTTCGCGCAGGGCGGCCCGGGCGTAACGGATGTCGGCATTGCTGGGATCGTCGACCGGCCGCCAGCCGCTCAAGGCCTCGAATCGCCGGGCGCAATCCAGGATCGCGGACCGGGGCTGGTCCAGCCAGGGCCGGATCCAGACCAGGCCGGCGCGTTCAGTCACGGGACGCATGGCCGCCAGGCCCAGCGGCCCGGTCCCGCGCAGCAGACGCAGCAGCACTGTCTCGGCCTGGTCGTCCTGGTGATGGGCCAGCAGCAGGTGTCCGGCCCCGGCATGGGCGGCCAATTCGGCCAGAGCGGCGTAGCGGACATCCCGGGCGGCGGCTTCCATGCCCCGTCCATCGACGCCGACAGCCACCCGCCGGCTGTGGCATTCCGCCCCCAGCAGAGTGGCCAGCCGATGCGCATGGTCCTGCCAATCGTCGGCTTCGGCCTGCAGGCCGTGATGGATGTGGAAACAGTGCAGGCGCAGTCCGAGGCGCCGGGCCGCGCTGGCCGCGTGCAGGGCCAGCATGGCGGAATCGGCCCCGGCGCTGAGCGCCACGCCGATGACCGGGCCGGAGGGCCGCGCTGCCAGGGCGGCGTCGAGCGCCCGCAGCAGCGCCGGGTCGAGCGCCGATCCCCAGGGGTCGCCTCCCTGCTGAACCAGCCTAGCGGGCTTCCTGGAAGCGCCCATAGGCCGAGACGCGCTCAAGGCGGCGGCGCAGCAGCTCGTCCACTTCCAGGCTGGAAAGTTCGCGCAGGGCATCGGCCAGGGCGCGCTGGAGCTGGCGGGCCATGGTGGCCGGATCGCGGTGGGCGCCGCCCACGGGTTCGTTGACCACGCGGTCGATCAGGCCCAGATCTTTCAGGCGCGGCGCGGTGATGGCCAGGGCCTCGGCCGCGACGGAAGCCTTGTCGGCACTGCGCCACAGGATGGAGGCGCAACCCTCGGGCGAAATGACGGCGTAGGTGGCATATTGCAGCATCATGACCGTGTCGCCCACGGCGATCGCCAGCGCGCCGCCCGAACCGCCCTCGCCGATGATGGTGACGATGATGGGCACTTTCAGGCCGGCCATGGCGTACAGGTTGTGGCCGATGGCTTCTGACTGGCCGCGTTCCTCGGCCCCCACGCCGGGATAGGCGCCCGGGGTGTCGACGAAGGTGAACACCGGCAGGCGGAATTTTTCGGCCAGCTTCATCAGGCGCAGAGCCTTGCGGTAGCCCTCCGGAAGCGGCATGCCGAAATTGCGCCGGGCACGTTCCTTGGTGTCGCGGCCTTTCTGGTGACCGATCACCATGCAGGGCGTGCCGTTGAAGCGCGCCAGTCCGCCCACGATGGACTGGTCGTCCGCGTACATGCGGTCGCCATGCAGTTCGTGGAAATCCGTGAACAGCGCCTGGACGTAGTCCATGGTGTAGGGCCGCTGGGGGTGGCGGGCCACCAGCGCGGTCTGCCAGGGGGTCAGTTTCGCGTAAATGCTCTTGGCCAGGGACTGGCTTTTCTGCTGCAGGCGGTTGACTTCCTCTGAAATATCGACGGCGGAATCGGTCTGCACATAGCGCAGTTCCTCGATCTTTTGGTCGAGTTCGGCCAGAGGCTGTTCGAATTCAAGAAATGTATTTCGCATGAGAGCAGGGGTCCTAGGACGGAATTTCGGGACTCGATCAGTACTCGACGGCGGCGGCATCCATGCTGCGCCACAGGTACCAGCTGGCGACCGTGCGCCAAGGCGCCCAGGCCTGGGAGACTTCGCGGGCCTCGAAGCGCGAGACAGGCTCGCCGCTGAAATAGTGATGGGAAATGGCCTTGAGCAGCGCCGTGTCGTCCAGCGGCAGGACGTCGGGGCGCCCGAGGAAGAAGATCAGGAACATTTCCGCCGTCCAGCGGCCCACGCCACGGATGTCGCACAGCAGGGCCATCACGGCCGCGTCGTCATGCGATTCCCACCAGGCGGGATCCAGGCGGTCGGACCGGGCGAAGAATTCGGCCGCATCGCGCAGGTACTGGGCCTTGCGCAGCGACAGGCCGAGTTCGCGGAGTTCGGCTTCGGTGAACCGGGCGATGCAGCCGGGCTCCATGTCGTTGCCGCAGGCCTGGACCAGCCGGGCCCAGAGCTTGCGCCCCAGTGCCAGGGAAATCTGCTGGCCGACGATGATGCGGATCAGGGTCTGGAACGGGCTCTGGCGCGCCTGCATGGCTTCGTGGCCATACACCGGGATCAGCTTGCGCAGGATGCGATCGCGCTGCATCAGGTGTTCGCAGGCCTGCGTCCAGTAGGCGGGCCGCAGCGCGGCGGGGCTGTGATGTTGCATGTCCATGGTCACACCCGCCGCCATTGGGTGGCGCCGCCGGCCGCATCGGCCAGTTCCACGCCCTGGTCGCGCAATTGGGCGCGGATGGCGTCGGCCCGGGCGAAATCGCGCGCGGCCTTGGCCTGGGCGCGTTCGGCGATCAGGGCCTCGATGGCGTCGGACGACAGTGTGTCCGCGCGGGCGCCGCCCGCAAGGAAGCGGGTGGGCGATTTCAAGTAGACGGCGGGGTCGGTCTGCAACAGTCCCAGGATGCCGCCCAGAGCGCGCATCAGGCCGCTGGCCCGGGCGCTGGATTCGCGGTTGGCCCGCCCCGCCAGATCGAACAGCACGGCCACGGCGCCGGCCGTGTTGAAGTCATCGTCCATGGCGGCACGGAAGGCCTGGGCGGACGGATCCTCCCAGTCGACGGCGACGTCGGCGGGCGGCACGCTGGCCAGCGTCTGGTAGAGCCGGTCCAGGGCGTTCTGGGCGTCCAGCAGGTTGTCGGGCGCGTAGTTCTGGGCACTGCGGTAGTGGCTGCGCACCAGGAAAAAACGCAGCATTTCAGCTTCGCGCGGATTGACGGCATAGTCGGCCCGGTCGTCGGCCGCGTCCAGCGCGACCGTGTCCCGGATGCGCTGGAAATTGCCCAGGGATTTGGACATCTTTTCAGCGTCCACCATCATCGGACCGCAATGCATCCAGGCCGTGGCCAGGGTGCCGCCGAAGGCACCCTCGCTCTGGGCGATCTCGTTTTCGTGGTGGGGGAATTTCAGGTCAGGCCCGCCGCCGTGGATGTCCAGCGGCATGCCCAGCAGCGCGTGGCTCATGGCGGAGCATTCGATGTGCCAACCCGGGCGCCCGGGCCCGTAGGGGGAGTCCCAGCGGGTGTCGGCGGGCTCGTCGGGCTTGGCGGATTTCCATAGCACGAAATCCAGCGGATCCTGTTTGCCGGCCGACACGGCGACGCGTTCGCCCGCGCGCAGATCGTCCAGCGACTTGCCCGACAGCTTTCCGTAGCCGGGGAATTTGCGCACGGGGAAATTGACGTCGCCGTCGGCGCCCTGGTAGGCCAGGCCCCTGGATTCGAGCGTGCGGATGATGTCGAGCATGCCGGCCACATGCTCCGTGGCGCGCGGCTCGTCATCGGGGGCCTGGACCCCGAGGGCGCGCTCGTCGGCGCGCATGGCGTCGATGAAGAATTCGGTCAGCGCGCGGATGGTGACGCCACGCTCGACGGCGCGGCGGATGATCTTGTCGTCGATGTCGGTGATGTTGCGCACGTAGCGCACCTTATAGCCCGAGGCCCGCAACCAGCGCTGCACGACATCGAAGCCGACCAGCATGCGCGCATGGCCCAGGTGGCAGAAGTCGTAGACCGTCATGCCGCAGACGTACATGCGCACCACCCCCGGCTCCGCTGTGCGCAGCGGAATTTTCTGGCGTGTCAGGGTGTCGTGGATATGGAGCATGTCGGGCAGGATGAGACGAGCGAACCCGCCGCTCCGGACCATGCGGGCAGCGCGCGGGGATGTAAAATGGACTGACAAGTATACCGTCCCCCGCTCTGATTCCAGAACCCCACCCATAGGCGCCCCGAGACGTGACCCGCTCCTTTCTTCCAGTTTTGGCCCTGTGCGCCTGCCTGACGGCGGGTCCGGCCCTCGCGGCCTCCCCGGACGCCGGCGCCAATGCGGGCATCCCGAGCCTGAACTACAACCCCGAGACCGGGGCGTTCACCGAAGTGCCTCCGCCTGAACGCGGCTGGCAGGCCTTCGCCGACCTGCTGAAAAAGGCCCAGCCCTCGGTGGACACCGCCATCCCGCTGACGGCCGCCCAGCTCGCCGAACACATCTCGGCGCTGATTGACGCGGGCCGCGCCGAAGAAGCCCTGGACATCATCGCCAAGCGCCAGGCCACGCGCGACGAATCCGTCACCCCGGGCGCCGACGTCCAGCTGCGCTACCTGCAGGGGCGTGCCCTGGGCGCGCGGGGCAAGCACGACGAGGCCATGGCCGTCTGGCGCCAGATGACCACCGACTACCCCGAACTGCCCGAACCCTGGAACGCGCTGGCGATCGAATACGCCCGCCAGGGTCAGCTCCAGCTGGCCCGCGAAGCGCTGGACATGGCGCTGGTATCCGACCCGTCCTTCGCCCCGGCGCTGGAAAACCTGGGCCATGTACAGATGCGCCTGGCCCAGGAATCCTTCGACCGCGCCCGGGCAGCCGGCGCCGCCCCGGCTTCCTCCCGGCCGGCGCACGACAAGACCACCGCCCCTCAGGCACAATAGGTCCTTTGCACTGAACGCCGCCATGTCCCATTTCCCGTTTCTTTCCCGCATCCTGCCCTGGGCGCGGGCCTGCAGCCTGGGCTGCGCCCTGGTCCTGGCGGGCGGCGCCGCCGCCGCACAGACCGATTCCAACCCATCCACCCAAAGCACAGCCATGAGCACTCATCCACACGTCAGAATGCACACCAACAAGGGCGATCTGCTGATCGAACTGGACGCCGAGAAAGCCCCCAAGACCGTCGAGAATTTCCTGCGCTACGTCAAGGAAGGCTTCTACGACGGCACCATCTTCCACCGCGTCATCAACAACTTCATGATCCAGGGCGGCGGCTTCGAGCCCGGCATGAAACAGAAACAGACCCACGCACCGGTCGAAAACGAGGCCAACAACGGCCTGAAGAACAACCGCTACACGCTCGCCATGGCGCGCACCGCCGATCCGCATTCGGCCACGGCCCAGTTCTTCATCAACGTGTCCGACAACGATTTCCTGAATTTCACCGCGCCCACCTCCAACGGCTGGGGCTATGCCGTGTTCGGCCGCGTCATCGAGGGCACGGAAGTCGTCGACGAGATCAAGAAAGTGAAGACCGGCAGCAAGGGCTTCCACCAGGACGTGCCCGCCGAGGACGTCGTCATCGAAAGCGCCACGCTGGTTGAATAAACAGGCGCTGCGAGGCACCGTCTGGATCGCCTCGGACATCCACCTGGGCGAGGCCGTCCCCAAGACGGCCCGCGCCTTCTACGAATTCCTGGATCGGGCCCGGCGCCACGCCGACGCCCTGATCCTGTGCGGCGACCTCTTCGATGCCTGGATCGGCGACGATCACGCCCTGCGCGAGCCCCCTGCCTGGCTCGCCGCCGCACTGGGTGAACTGCGCGCCACCGCCAGCGCCATCCCTCTGTGGATGGCGCGCGGCAACCGCGATTTCCTGATGGGCCGCGCCCTCACCGACGCGCTGGGCGCCCGGCTGCTGGACACGCCCGCCATCCTGAACACCGACGCCGGCCCGATCCTGCTGTCCCATGGCGACGAATTCTGCACCGACGACCTCGCCTACCAGCGCTTCCGCCGCATCGTCCGCACGCCCTGGATCCAGTATGTCTTCCTGGCCCTGCCCCTGAGCCTGCGGCGCGCCATCGCGGCACGGGCGCGCGCGCGCAGCCGGCAGGCACGCAAAACCAAATCCATGGCGATCATGGATGTGAACCCCGCCGCCATCGCCCAGGCGCTGCGCGAGGCCGGTTGCGACATCCTGATCCACGGCCACACGCACCGGCCCGCCATGCATGCGCTGAACCTGGACGGCCGCGCGGCGCGGCGCTACGTGCTGCCCGATTGGGAATGCGACCATGACGCGCCCCGCAGGGGGGGCTGGATCGAGATCGACGCGACCGGGATTCGACTGGTCACGGATCAGCCCCCTGCGGACTGATCCGTGCCTGGCGAATCGGAGCGCCTTGCGAGGCGCGACGGGGGCCGAAGCGCTCAGTCCTGAGGCTCGGCCTCGGGGTCGAACGGATCGAGACTGTCGATCTGGACGGCGGCAATGCGGCGGCCTTCCAATGCGGCGACGGTGAAGCGGAAACCGCCGTAGCCGCTCGTCAATTCGCAGTGATCGCCGACGTCGGGCAGGCGCCCGAAACGGCTCAGCAGATAGCCCGCGATGGTGGAGTATTCCTCGCGCTCGTCGACCAGCCCGTCGGTGTGCAGGACCTGTTCCAGGTGATGCAGGTCGGCGGCGCCGTCGACGCGCCAGCGGCCGTTGCCCTGATCGATGATGTCGGGGGCCTCGTCCTCGTCGGGGAATTCGCCGGCGATGGCTTCGAAGATGTCGATCGGCGTCACCACGCCGACGATGGAGCCGAACTCGTCGGCCACCAGGACCAGCAGCCCGTGCGAACGCTTGAGCGTTTCCATGAGCTGCAGGATGGGGATGGTCTCGTGCACGATGATCGGCTCGCGCAGCCGTGTCTCGCGGATGCCGCCGTGCTCCAGCAGGTCCAGCAGCAGATCCTTGGCGCGGCCCACGCCCACGACCTCGTCCAGCGAGCCGCGGCACACCGGAAAGAAGCTGTGCGGCTCGCGGATCAACTGGGCGCGCAAGTCTTCGACCGGCGCATCCAGGTTGATCCAGGACACATCGGTGCGCGGCGTCATGACGGAATGCACATTGCGATCGCTGAGCGTCAACACGCCGCTGACCATATTGCGTTCCTCGTCGCCGAAAGCCTCGACCGGCGCGGGCGCGTCCTCGCCCGTCTCGGGCTCGGGGCCGGCCACGGGCTTGTGGCCCAGCATCAGCAGCACGGCCTCGGCGGTACGCTCGCGCAGCGGCCGGCGCAGCTCGGCGCGGCGCACGTTGCGCCTCGCCCATTGGTTCAGGCCCTCGATCAGCACCGAAAACACAATGGCGGCGTACAGATAACCCTTGGGCACGTGGAAGCTGAACCCATCGGCCACCAGCGAGAAGCCGATTGTCAGCAGGAAGCCCAGGCAGAGGATGACCACCGTCTGGTGGGCATTGACGAAGGCGGTCAGCGGCTTGGACGCCACCAGCATGATGCCCATGGCGATCACCACCGCCGCCATCATGATCGCCAGATGATCGACCATGCCCACGGCCGTGATCACCGAATCGACGGAGAATACCGCGTCCAGAATGACGATCTGGGTGACGATCACCCCGAAACCGGCGTGCAGGCGCGAACCCGAGGCATGCTGGGTGCGGCCCTCGATGCGGTCATGCAGTTCGAACGTGCCCTTGAACAGCAGGAAGAAGCCGCCCACGATCAGGATCAGGTCGCGCCCCGAGAACGACAGGTCGCCCAGACGCACCAGGGGCTCGGTGAGCTTCACCAGCCAGGACATCAGCGTCAGCAGGAACAGACGCATGATGAGCGCCAGGCTCAGGCCCAACACGCGGGCGCGGTCGCGCTGCTTGGGCGGCAGCTTGTCGACCAGGATGGCGATGAAGACCAGATTGTCGATGCCCAGGACGATTTCCAGGACAATCAGGGTGAACAAGCCCACCCAGGCTGCCGGATCCAGCAACCATTCCATCATCGTGTCCCTTCAGGCGAGCAGATGAGTCATCATCTGCGCGAATATCTTGGGCGGCGCGGCCAGCACGTTGCCCGATTCCATCCAGCCCTGCTCGCCCTGGAAGTCGGCCATCAGGCCGCCGGCCTCGAGCACCAGCAGGCTGCCGGCGGCCATGTCCCAGGGCTTGAGTCCGACGCCGCAGAAGCCGTCCAGCCGGCCGCTGGCCACCCAGGCCAGGTCCAGGACCGTGGAGCCCGTGCGCCGCGCCGCCGCGCATTCGGCCAGCAGCGGGACGAAAGGCGAGCTCGCCGGCAGCGCCGTGGACTGGGGAATGTGCGAGGCCAGCAAGGCGTCGTGGTAGCGCAGGCAGGTGGACACCCGCACCCGGCGGTCGTTCAGAAAGGCGCCGCTGCCCCGGCTGGCGGTGAACATTTCGTTGCGCGTGGGGTCATAGACCACCGCGTGCGCGGCCTGACCCCGATGCATCAGCGCGATGGACACGGCATAGTGCGCGAAGCCGTGGATGAAGTTCGTGGTGCCGTCCAGCGGGTCGATCACCCACTGGAATTCCGCGCCCGTCTGGCCGCCACCGGCCTGCAGGCGGCCGGATTCCTCGGCCAGGATGCCATGGTCGGGATAGGCTGTGCGTAAAATGTCGATGATGGATTCCTCCGCGGCCCGGTCGACTTCCGTGACGTAGTCCTTCGGCCCCTTGCGCGCCACGTTCAGGCGTTCGAGGTCGAGGCTGGCGCGGTTGATGATGGCGCCGGCACGGCGTGCCGCCTTGATGGCGGTGTTGAGCATCGGGTGCATAGGTTTCCAAAGATCACGGGTGACAGATTCCTATTTTAAATGACTCCGCCAGTTTCCTCCGACACGCCTCCCGACACCCCGGATATTTTCGACCGGGTGCGCTTCATCATGGTCAGCCCCAGCCACCCCGGCAACGTCGGTTCGGCGGCCAGGGCGATCAAGACCATGGGCTTTCACGACCTGCGGCTGGTGGCCCCCGCCGATCCGGACATCCTGCGCCAGCCCGACGCCCTCGCCCTGGCGAGCGGAGCCGGCGACATCCTGGAACGCGCCCGCATGCACGCCACTCTGGCCGAGGCGCTGGGGTCCGCGACCCTGGCCTTCGCACTGACGGCGCGGGCGCGGGCCATCGGCCCTCCACCCTGCGACATTCGCGAGGCCGCCGTGCAATCGGCCGCCGAGCTGGCCGGTCCGGACGCGCGCATCGCCATCGTCCTGGGCACGGAACGCACCGGCCTGTCCAACGAGGACATCATCCTGTGTCAGCGGGTCTGCCACATTCCGGCCAATCCGGCGTACAGTTCGCTGAACGTGTCCCAGGCGCTGCAGCTGGCCGCCTGGGAAATGCGCTATGCCCTGCTGCCCCTGGCCGGCGCGGCGCGTCTGCCCGACACCCATGCCCGGCACGACCCGGGATCGGATCCGGCCAGCGGCGAACGCGTCCAGGCCATGCTGGATCATTTCGAGCGGGCCCTGCTGGCCGTGGGATTCCTGGACCCCCGGCATCCGAAAAAACTGGTGCCGCGCATGCGGCAGATGTGGATCCGGAACCGGCTGAGCGCCGACGAGGTGGATATGGTGCGGGGCTTGTGCACCGCGATGATCCGCAGCGCCGGCCGCGCCTGCGCCGAAAGGACGGAAGCCAGGCCCGATCCCGACGCCGATGAACACAAGCACATTCCGAGCACCGACCGACATGTTTGACCAGCTTCGCGAAGACATCGCCTGCATCCACGACCGTGATCCCGCGGCCCGCAGCCGCATCGAAATCCTGACCTGCTATCCCGGCCTGCACGCAATCCTGGTCCACAGGCTGGCGCACGGCCTGTGGCGGCGCGGCTGGTACTGGGCGGGCCGCTTCGTGTCCCATCTGGGACGCCTGTTCACCGGCATCGAAATCCATCCCGGCGCCCGCATCGGCCGGCGCGTGTTCATCGACCACGGCTTCGGCGTCGTGATCGGAGAGACGGCCGAAATCGGCGACGACTGCACGATCTACCAGGGCGTCACCCTGGGCGGCACCCGACTGTACAAGGGCGAGAAACGCCACCCGACACTGGAGGAAGGTGTCGTCGTCGGGGCGGGCGCCCAGATTCTGGGGGGGTTCACCGTGGGCGCCCATGCCCGTATCGGTTCGAACGCCGTGGTGATCAAGCCCGTGCCCGCCGGGGCGACCGCCGTGGGCAATCCGGCACGGGTGATCCTGCCCGAAGACCAAACCGGCACCGACACCGCCCAGACAACGGCCTCGTCTTCCACGACACCCGGACACACGGACCTTTCAAAGCCCGGCGACGACGGGGCGCGGATCGCCTCGCGCCCCGTCGGATCGCTTTGCCAGGGGGAAATCCCGCCCTCTCAAGCCGAATGGGCCGCCCGACCGCTTCAGGAACTGCTGCAGCGGGGCCGGTCCGGGTCCGACGTCCAAGGGGCTGCGTCCCAGGAAGACTTCGCGCCCTACGGGGTCGGGCGGACCGACGACGATCCGCTGGTCAAGGTGCTGCACGAACTCATCAACCATACGGCCCAGCAGGACGCGCGCATCCACCGTCTGTGTTCGGCCCTGGAAGACCTGGGGCAGCGCATCGAAAACGGCCAGCGGCCGCTGGATGCGGAGCGGCTGAACCGCATGGTGGAGTAGGATGGGATCAAGCGGTGGCGGCCCGGCACTGCAAGAGGTCACGCATCAGCGACCTTGTCTTTTTCCGACGTGACCGAAATGGACTGAACCTCGCGCAAGGGGATGGGCGAACGCAGACCCGCATGGCGCAGCGCCTGAGGCGCCCGGCGGTGCAGGTCGAAATACACGTCCCAGTATTTTTCCGCCAGCGCCCACGCGCGGATGTTCACCATGATGGTGCTGTCCCGGTATTCCATGACCATGACCTGGGGCGCGGGATCGGCCAGAATGTCGTCATGGTGATCAATTAATGACCGCAGGGTCGCCAGCGCGGCTTCCAGGTCATCGTCATATCGCACCCCCAGCATGATGTCCAGGCGGCGGGTCTTGTTGCGGCTGTAATTGACGACGGGGCTGCCCCAGACCAGCGTGTTGGGCAACAGGATCTGAATGCCGTCGGCCTGCACGAAACGGGTCATGAACAGACCGATCTCATCCACGGTGCCCGAGCCCTGGCTGCCGATGGAGACGAACTCGCCCGCGCGCACCGGCCGCAGTACCAGCAGCATGATGCCGGCGGCGAAATTCTGCAGCGTCCCCTGCAAGGCCAGGCCAATGGCCAGGGCGGAAGCGCCCAGCATGGCGACCAGGCTGGCGGTCTGCACACCCAATCGCGCCAGCACGGCCAGCAGCACCACGATGCGTACGGCCCAGACGGTGACGCTGCGGATCATGGGCACGATGGTCGGATCGATCCGGGCAGAACGATCCGCGATGTGGCGCATCCAGCGACCCAACAGATTGGATACGGCCCAGCCGATCACCAGAATCGCCAGGGTCACGCCGAGATGGATCACGATGCCGCTCAGATCGGGCAGGCCGGACCAGAAAGCCTGAAGCTGTTCCATGGCTGAAATCTCCAAGAATGAAACACGTAAAACGCTGATTTTACGTTGCACCTGGAACGCCCCGATCGGCCAGCCGGCCGATTGACGGGCCGGGCTTGCGCCATGACCGTTTTATCCACGCCGATTGTGGACAAGCGCTTGGAAAAGTCCCGGGATGATTGTTTTATTTTTTTAAAATCATATGCTTATGCAATATGATAGAAAAATGACCGTTTCATGAACATGGAGCCGCTGCGGATTTATCCACCTTGCCTGTGGACAAATCCATGGACAAATCCCGAGGATTTCCGGGTTTTCCCTGTGCCTCAATCACTTAGGCCAGGCGGTCGGAAAATGCGCGGGCCGGACCGGGTTTCACACCACGTGATGAAGGATATTGGCGCGCGGAAATGTCGGCTCTCCCGGGGACCGATATAGTGACCCGGCGCACCGCGCCCAGGCGTTCCGCCCGCCCCCCCCTGGCGATCGCCGAAGAAAGCACATGAAACGCGCTGGCCCGCAGGCCACGCGACGGAGACGAGACATGAAGCATTTCCTTCTGACGCGCTCATTGCGCGTCCGGCTGGCGCTGTCCACCCTGGCGCTGCTGCTGCCCACCCTGCTGGCCGTCGGCGGCGCCCTGTGGCTCGCTGCACCGGTGCCTGAGTTGCTCCGCAGCGGCCTGATCGGGCTGGGGCTGGCGGCCATCCTGCTGGCCTGGCTGATTTACCGCGCTCTGCTGCGCATGGTTCTGAACCCTCTCCTGGACAGCGGCCAGTTGCTGCGCCGGATCGCCGACGGCGACCTGACGGCCTCCATCGAGGTCTGGACCCGGGATGAGATCGGGCGACTGTTCCAGGGGCTGAAGGACACGCAAGAGAGCCTGCGCGCCATGATCGCCATGGTCCTGGAGCGCACCGGCCGCATGGTCCAGGGCGCGCGGGAGATCGCCGCCGGCAATCAGGACCTGAGCGCACGCACGGAACAACAGGCGGCGGCCCTGCAGCAGACCGCGGCGAGCATCGAGGAGCTGGCGAGCACGACCCGGCAGAACGCCGACAACGCCCGCCAGGCCAACCAGCTGGCCGGACAGGCCTCGGGCGTGGCTACGGATGGCGGGCGTACCGTGGACGAACTGATCCGGACCATGGCGGGCATCTCGGACAGTTCCCGGCGCATCGGCGAGATCGTCGGCGTCATCGACGGCATCGCCTTCCNNAGACCAACCTCCTGGCCCTGAACGCGGCCGTGGAGGCCGCCCGCGCCGGCGAGGAAGGCCGCGGTTTCGCCGTCGTGGCCGCGGAAGTCCGGGCGCTGGCCCAGCGCAGCGCCGCCGCCGCGCGGGAAATCAAGGACTTGATCGAGCAATCGACCCTGCGCATCGAGGACGGCTCGGCCCGCATGCGGCAGGCAGGCCGGACCATGCTGGAAATCGTCACTTCGGTCCGGAAAGTGTCCGGCATCATGGAAGAAATCACCGCCGCCACCGTGGAGCAGTCCGCCGGCATCGAACAGATCCACCAGGCCATGGCGCAGATCGAAACCGCGACGCAGCACAATACCCGGCTCGTGCGACAGTCCGCCGGCGCCACCAGCCTGCAGGAGCGCCTGGCCGACGAGGTGAAGGATTCCCTGGCCGTCTTCAGGTTGGGGATGACAGTATTATCCACGCAGATTGTGGACAAGTCCATGGACAAGCCCTGAAGGACTCTGCTTTAGTCTTTCATATCAATCGGATAGCATCCCGGGCAGAAAAATGACCGATGCATGACAAGTCTCATCCGCGCGAAATTATCCACCCCGACTGTGGACAAGTCCATGGACAAACCCTGGGCTTTCCCTGATTTCGTCGGTGGCGCAAAGGTTTACGCTGAACGGCTGATTTCCGCCCCAGGTTCTTCGTGCCCGCCAAAGCCCTTGCGCATGGCCGACAGCACCTTGTTGGCGAATTCGGCATTGCCGCGCGACTGGAAGCGTTCGAACAGCGCGGCGCTGAGCACCGGCACCGGCACACCCTCATCGATGGCCGCGTGCAGCGTCCAGCGGCCCTCGCCGGAATCCGACACACGGCCCGCGAAACCGTCCAGCCCCGGGTCGGCCTGAAACGCACGCGCCGTCAGATCCAGCAGCCACGAACCAATCACGCTGCCCCGGCGCCAGAGTTCGGCGATTTCCGGCAGATCCATGTCGTACTGATAGTGTTCCGGATCACGCATGGGCGCCGTTTCCGCATCTGCCGCATGCGTGACTTTGCCCACGTTGGCATGGCGCAGCAGATTGAATCCTTCGGCATAGGCCTGCATGATCCCGTACTCGATGCCGTTGTGCACCATCTTCACGAAGTGCCCCGCCCCGGCCGGGCCGCAGTGCAGGTAGCCCTGTTCCGCCGTGCCCTCCCCGTCGCCTCGTCCGGACGTGCGGGGAGCGGCATCCCGGCCCGGCGACAGCGCCGCGAACACCGGATCCAGTCTTTGGACCGCGGCGGCATCGCCACCGATCATCAGGCAGTACCCGCGGGCCTGGCCATGCACGCCACCGCTGGTGCCGACGTCCAGGTAACGGATGCCCCGAACCGCCAGCGCCTTTGCCCGACGGATATCGTCGTGATAGCAGGAATTGCCGCCGTCGATGACGATGTCGTCGGCGTCGAGCAGCGGTTCCAGCTGGCTCAATACGCCATCCACCAGGCCCGCCGGCACCATCAGCCAGACAGCGCGGGGCTGCGGGAGTTGATCGACCAGATCGGCCAATGAGGTCGCCCCGACGGCACCGTCTGCGACCAGGCGCGCAACCGCGTCCACCTGAGGATCGTAGGCCACGCAGCCGATGTTCCGATCCATGAGGCGGCGCGCCATGCCGGCGCCCATGCGCCCCAAACCTACCATGCCGATTTGCATGTGAATCTCCGTGATTTCCGAGCTGCCCGCGCGGCAGCGTGCTTAGGCGAGATAGTACTGTCATCGCGCTCATGAATGCACCGACCCCATACTTCACCGAACGCATTGTCACTTTCAAACTCCAGACAAAGCCATCCCGAATACCGGTAATCGGTATAAAATAAGGTACTCATGGCAGTCCAGTCTTTTCTATGCGGATAAGACCTCACTGCGCGAAAGAGGCAAAACATGAACAAGAACGGCATGCGCCCCGTACACCCGGGCGAAATCCTGCGAGAAGACTATCTGATCCCCTTAGGAATGAGCGCCAATGCACTGGCGCGGCACTTGCTAGTCCCCGCCTCCCGCATCAACGACATCCTGCTCGAAAGACGCGGCATTACGGCGGACACGGCACTCCGCCTGAGCCGTTATTTCGGCGGCGACGCACGATCCTGGCTGAACCTCCAGACAGCGTACGACTTGCGCATGGCAGAGCTCAATCCGGAAATACAAAAAACGCTGGGAGCGCTCCAACCCATGGAGCGAATCCCCGCATAACCGTGCTCTCGCCCGAGACCCGCGCATGGCTCAACCGCTCCGGGCCGCACCGAGCACGCGCCGCACGAACACGACGCACATCAGCACAAAAGCCAGCAGCCCGATGCCGGTGGCGATCGGCGCGAATCCGGGGCCGGCCACGGCCAGCGGCGCATCGCCGCCGCCGGACGCCATGGAGCCCACGATCACGATGGCCAGCACGACGCCCACCAGGCTCTCGCCCACGATCAGGCCCGAGGCGAACAGCGTGCCCGTGCGCTCGCTGGCCTGCTCGGCCGCCTGAACGCGCTCGGGCCCTTGCGCCAGCGTCCGGGCACGGATCCGGTTCCGGACGAACCACGAGATCAGGGCGCCGACGAACAGTGCCGTGGCCACCGTGGGCGGCAGATAGACGCCCATGGCGACCGCCAGCGGCGGCACACGGAACCGGGTGAAGCGGCCCAGAATCCAGTCGAAGGCGATCAGCGCGGCCCCCACCAGCACACCAATGCGGATGTACGTCCAGTCGAGCGTATGGCTGAACAGGCCCTGCGCGATGGTGATCATGAGCGAGGCCTGCGGCGCGGCCAGGGCCTGGGTCGGGTCCATGCCCTCACGCGGCAGGCTGCCGATGAAGCCATAAGCCTCGTAGAGCAGTTCCAGCACCGGCGGAATCGTCACCGCGCCGATCACGCAGCCGATGATCAGCGCCGTCTGCTGCCGCCACGGGGTCGCATGCACCAGCCAGCCCGTTTTCAAGTCCTGCAGATTGTCGTTTGAAATCGCGGCCACGGCCACGACGACCGAGGTGCAGAACAGCGCCAGCGCCGTCATGAAGCGCACGGATTCCGGGTTGCCCAACAAGTCCTGCGTCTGGCCGATGCCGATGAAGATCATGGACGAGGCCAGAATGGCGATCACAGCGATGCCGGAGATCGGGCTGGCCGACGAGCCGACCAGGCCGGCCATGTAGCCGCAGGCGGCCGCCACCAGGAAACCAAAGACGAAGGCCAGCACGACGCCGGTCACCACGAGGGTCCAGGCGGCCATAGCGGGCAGTCCGGAGTCCGCCACAAAGGACTGGAACGTGGCGCCCAACAGCAGGATCATGAATAGCGTCAGCTTCAGCAGCAAGCCGGGCGGCAGGTCGACATCGGTGCGGTCCTGTCCCGATTCGCCCGAACCGCGCTTCAGCACCGACAACGAAATCCGCATGCCTTCGATCATGGGCTTGATCAGCGTCAGCAGGGTCCAGACGGCCGCCACGGCGATCATGCCGGCGCCGATCAGGCGCACTTTGGAAACCCAGATGCCGGTGGCGAAACTTGCCAGGCTGGCACCGTCGGGCATGGGCGCAAGCGACGTCAGCCAGGGCACGGCGACACCCCAGGAGAGCACCACGCCCAGCAGCATCGCCACGCCGCCGACGATGCCGACCAGATACCCCGCGCCGACCAGGGCGAAGGACAGGCCCAGGGGCAGCTGGAACACGGCACGCCCGGCGCTGAACCAGTAACCCACGCTGTCGCCGGCGACACGCAGGCCGCTCGTCATCAGGCTGAAACCGCCTGCCAGCACGCCGCCGGCCACGATGTCGCGCAATCCGCCGGCCTGCCGGGTTCCCGCGCCGTCGCCCAGGTTCTGGCCGACCTTGAGAATCTCGGCGGCGGCCACGCCTTCGGGATACGGCAGGTCGCTGTTGACGACCAGCGCGCGCCGCAGCGGCACGGTGAACACCACGCCCAGAATCCCGCCGCAGGCGCAGATCATGGCGGTCTGCAGCAGGGGGAATCCTGTCCAGTACCCCATCATCAGCAGCGCCGGCAGCACAAAGATGACGGCGGACAAAGTGCCTGCTGCGGACGCCTGCGTCTGGACGATGTTGTTCTCCAGCACGTTGGAGTCGCGGAACATCCGCAGGACCGCCATGGAAATCACCGCCGCCGGAATCGAGGACGCGAAAGTCAGGCCCACCTTCAGGCCCAGATAGACATTGGAAGCGGTGAAAACCAGTGTGATCAAGGCCCCAAGAACGACACCCCGCAGGGTGAGCTCCTTGAGCGATGCGTGAGTCTCGGGCATGGCGGTGATCCTACTTACATGAGAAAAATGGATGCAATAACCCGCGCATTGTGAGACATGTGGAAGATTTCGTCACGAGCCCCCCACAAAAAGCCCAAAACGATCCTCTCCTGGCGACCCCTGGCCGGACATGACACGCGCCTGCGCGGACGGCGCAGAGGTGCATGATGGAAGCCGTTGGGGTAGCTGGATACGGTGCAGATCGAGCCAAGCCACCCCTTCGAGTTTGAACTGGACCGCAAAGGGATATTATCGAAAATCAATTCTCACGGATTCTCGACACTCCCCCGTACCGGATCTTCTTCAACAGACGGGACAGCTTTCATCCAGATCAGCTTTGATCTTGAGCCCGAGAAAAAGCCACGCCAATGAAAATCAGGATATACATGCGGACATGAACGCAATCCAGCTCAGCACAAGTCCGGAAGGATTCCCTTGCGCTGCGTTTCATGCTCCTCGCCATTCGATTGGGAAGCATCCGGCTCCATCTCGTCATCCTCAGAAAGCTCTTCATGCACAAAGAAGCCCATCACTCTTTCCAAGGCCGTGGAAAACCGAGCCAGCGCATCCCGCAGACCAATGCCATCCATCCCCCGCGTATCGATCTTTTTGATGAGAATCAAACTATCCGTGGAGTCCTCCAGAGCAATCGCGCCTTCTCCCAAATCCGCAAGCTCCTTGTTAATGGACAAAACCCCCTTCCAGAACGTGTTTTCTTCCTGGTCGGGAAAATCACCCAGCATGCCGTAAAGGACGTAACCATCAGTAGCGCCATGGATTGAAATCCACATATTCTCATCGAAACGCAGCAAACACTGATTGTTTTCGTCAAACTCCAGATCAATACCAATCTGCTCGCCAAGCTCTTTCAACAAAGAAGAATCGCTCATCATTACCTTCCTTTTTGATCAAAAATTAAAAAAAATGGAATGAAATTATACTTCGACCTTCATGAAATCCCTGACCTTGTCCAGCATGGCGTTCCCGAAAATGAACGCACCCGTTGAGCTATTTTTGGACAAGTCGGCACTCTTCAAGAAGGCATCCATCGTCGTCACGATTTCTTTCGCCTTGAGAGTCAAAGAATTGAAATCATCCGTTGAATTGGGCGCATTGCGACTAATCACATCCATCGCAGCCAAAAGACTGCGTTGACTTTTGTCTCCTTTTAAAACATCCCGTCCTTTGAAATAAGACTCGATCCCCGAAACCTGTTTGTCCAAAAGAGCCTTGATCTGCAGATTGATCGCGTCCTTGGCCTCATCCCCTTTCGCCTTCTGAAGCTGAACTTTCAGATCATTCATTTCCTTCTGCGAAGGAGAAAGCACGGCATCCTTGAAACCGGTGAAAGCCGTTTTGAAGTTTTCATTTTTCAAACTGTCAGAAAAAGTCTTATCGATATTCTGGGCCTGGCCATTCAGCTTATCGACTTCGGTCTGGAGCTTTTTCGCATAATCATGCACTTTGTTGGGGTCTTCGCTGATCCAGGCCTTGTCGAACTTTACGAAATTTTCAGAGCCCCCTGAAGTAAGCATTCTGGCAGCCATGGAGGCGCAATTTTCCGTCTTGCTCGCCAGGGTATAGCCAAGGCGGTTGTTCGCAGCATCGCTTTTTGCTTGCTTTGCGTCCGCAATGATATTTTTTTCGTTCAAGCCGAACAAGGAAAAGAACCTGCTCTTTTTGTCGTTCACATCTTTGTTATTACCCACCAAAGGCAGATAGACCTTCTGCGCGCACACACCCCAATTCCCATCTTTGTCCTTCTTCTGATCCGCCCTGGGGCTATATTTGGCCAGATCGTGGTCCTCAGGCTCGGCTTGGCCGGTTTTCAGCCTTGCTTTCGCCTCTTCCGATTTTTTCAAACGCGAAATCGTCCGATCCGCGATCTCATTCTGTTTATCCGTCTTGTAGTCCGCCAATGAGAAACCTTCCCTCTGCGAAAACAATCGATCCTTCTTGCCCGCCCCCGCCGAAGTCCCAGGCCACCAACTGATATGCTCATTGATGTGTTTTTTCGGATTTCCATCCATCTTGTTTTTAACCGTGACGGAAGCATGCCCCACACGACCCTGCAAAGGACCGCCGTCTTTCCATTCCGTATTGGGCCAGATCCTGACCACCACCTGCCGGGCCGCCGGCTTGGCGTCGCCTTTTCCATAAAGATCTTGTGCGACGGAAGTCAGCTGCTTGATTTTACGGGCATTGAGCGGTACGGTCTCTCCTTTCAAAGCCTCGGCCGCCGCCGAAGCCCCTTTGGCTTTGTAGCTTTTTGAAAGCGCATTCAGGAAGACACCCAGGGCGGCCCTATTTTCAATGTTCAGCTTTTCCAAATGATCTTTGACCAAATTCGTATTTTTGAGCAAAGGAATTTTGCTCAAAAAGAAAATGGCCTTGTCTTTCAAAGTATAGTTTGCTTCTTTCAGAACCGGACCGTCCGGCGCGCTCTGGTCGACCACCACCCTATCCGCGGAAACGGAAATCGAAGAAAAATTTTGGATGCTTATCATGCTCAATCCCTTGGAAGCAATTACTGCGCTTTCAAAAAATAAAATCTGCATAGAAAAAATCTTGTGACCGGATTCTCATTGAGCACATAGAAAGAGAGTCCACTCTCTTCCCTCCAGACAAACATGCCCACTCGGATCGATCCCGGTCACCTCGCAATAAGTGGACACACAAGGAAATAAGTTCCACTGCAGGAATGCTGGGTCCGGCAGCGACTGTGAGGGGCACCGATTTCCTCATGACCGGGCCACACTACGTTTCTTTAACTTACATCAAGTTACTTATACTTATATATTTAGCGCGACTCCCCTCATGAACGATAATACGGAGCTCCCCTTTCATTCCTGACGTTCCACCCATGCCCACCCCCGACCTTGCCGGCCACACGCCCATGATGCACAGGGGTGTTATTCTTTATTTTCAATGACTTATAAAGCCGGTTACGCTAAAAGCTACGCCTGAACCATCAGTACGAATTGATCTTTTCAGGGATGTCGCGCAGGCCGGGAACCAGCACCAAATCGCCAAGCACGCCTTCAACGGTACGCTGGGCCTGGCAGTGCTTCGCGTAGGCCAGGAACGACATCACGCGCTGGCGCACCTCGGCCAAGGTCACTTCACCCACGAAGTATTCACACATGAGTCGGCGAAAGTCTTTCCTGGCCCGCTTGATGTTGCGCTTGCGCGGCAAGATGTGCGTCGGCCAGATGCGGTATCCGCAGAAGTCGAGGCCACGCTTCCACGGGTGGATCGCCGTCTTCGGATTGAGAGACAGCCCCAGGCTGTTCACCACACGCTCCATCTCGCGGAGCACGCTCTGGGCGGTGGCCTTGTCGGGCAGCACGGCCACGAAGTCATCCATGTAGCGGACATAGCAGCGCACGCTCATGCCGTCCTTGACGGCGTGGTCGAGACGATTCAGGACGATGTTCGCACCAAGCTGGCTTGTCAGCGCCCCGACGGGCAGTCCCAGACCGGCATCGTGTCCATAGCCGCTGATGATCTGGCGCCACAGCCACAGCACGTCCGGGTCGGAAATGACGCGCTCCACCTCGTCCATCAGGACGCGGTGCTGGATGCTGGCGAAATACTTGCTGATGTCGGCCTTCACGACGTAGATGTCGTTGCCCCAGTTGCGCTTTGCTACGCGCAGAAAATGCTGCGCGCGCATGACGGCCCGCTGGGTGCCCTTCCCTTCCCGGCAGGCGTAGCTATCGGAAATGAACCTGCGCTCGAAGTGCGGCTCGACAATTTGCACCAGTGCATGATGAACGACACGATCTTGGAACGGCGGAGCCTGGATCAGGCGCAGCTTGGGTTCATGCACTACGAATTCGCGCTGCGGGCCAGGCTTCCAGGTTTTCCAGAGCATGTGATTCTGGATATTGAAAATGTTTTCTTCGGCCTCTATCGAGAACTGCGCCACTTCATTGCGATACCGCTTCCCATCGCGCGCGCCCTTGTAGGCAAGGTACAGATTTTCAAAGGTGGTCAGGTCGTCCCACAGGCCATTGACGGTTCGCGGCATTTCTTTCTGCTGTTTGGTGATGGTGATGGTCGGGCGCTGCCACGTCCGCCGGATTCCCGGCTACTGGCCGCAGCGCCCTGTTGATCTTTGACAACACGGTCAGGACAAGAGGCCCCAAAGGATATGCACTGGACAGAGGCCCGTAAGCCGCTCGACTTCTGGCATTATTCGTTTGCGAGGCGACCGCCGATATTCGTGTTGACGTTCGACGCGGGGTTGTTGACATTGAGGCAGAACAGCCCATCGTTCGCCCCGTTCGCCCAATTGCCGCCGGTATAAGCCCTTGCCCTTTCAGAAAACGGGTGGTGCTACGACATGGCGGCGGCTCCTTCGTGCTTGATCCAGGCGCCGACCATTCGGCCAATCTCATTCGCGTGCTTCATCCAGACTTCGAGGCGATGCGTGTTGATGTATTCCAGGCGATGGGCCTTTCGGATGTACTGCCGGAACACTTCGACCTCCACATCCAGCTCGAAAAGAGACGAGGACTTCTGCCGGCGCTTCCACGCCACGACCACGAGGCGACACAGCTTGTTCATGGAGGCGCGCATTTCAGCGCAAAGCAAGTGCCTCTCCAGCTTCGGGAACTGATGCAACACGGTATGCGTGTAGGCGTCGAGTTCTTCCAGTTTCGTTACCAGCCTCTGGTATGCGTCGTTGTTTCTCAAACCAACCTCTCTCCCTCGTCCTCTTCAATGTTCTTCCGGCAATGGCCGGTGTCGAAGACATTGAGAAGTCCGCATAGGATGCACCCCCATCGCCTGCCCTGGCGGGCCGCTTTTCCGGCACGGCTGCTGATGGTTTCATCTTCGCTACCGTCCAGTGCGGCGTTCAGAGTCTGGTCGTTGGAGACGGCCACGCGGAAAGCACGATCACTTCCCACGAGAGCCGACACCAGCGCCACCAGATTCCCGATCAGCGACATCAGCATGGAGCCAAGCAACAGGGCGAGGCGCGTGCAGTATTGCTTCACCGCCACCCCTTTCACCACGCGACGGTGGACAGGTCTTCCAGGCTTTCGGAGGCCGTGATGAGGTCTTCAGCGGCTTGGCGACGCCCGAACAGAACGCCGGATGCCGCCGCGTAGGCGTTCATCTTGTCCAGCACGCGCGTCGCCAGTTCCGCGACCGGCAGGCTGCGCGCCGTGGCGATAGCGGTCAGCAGCGGCGCGTCGGCGGCCTGATCGGCGGCCAGAGCCGTGGCCTCTTTGACCTGCTGGGGCCAGGACTGCACTTCGCTGTCGGGATAGTCCTTCGCCAGAACGGCGACCGCCTTCTGGCACTCGGCGTTGATTTCGGTCAGCTTGGCCGCCTTGGCCGCCCTGAGAATGGCCGCATCGCTTGCTTCGAGGACGCCTTCGCCCAGCAACTCGACCAGCCCCTGTCCGCACGCCGGCACTTCTTCGGGCTGGCCGGGAACCGTGACGGAGACGAACAGACGGCCCGGACGGTACGCCTCGGGGACGAGGTACGCCTTGACCTTGGCAGCGGTGGCCACCTCGGGCAGCGGCACGGTCATGGTGGAGCCTTCGACCTCCACCATCAGTTTGCCATTTTCGATTTGCATTTCTGCTCCTTTCGTGGTGAGGCGGCGCGCTCGGCGCGCTCGCCGGATTCATGACTCGTGATGGCGTAACCCGTCACACCTTTGCGAGGCGACCGCCGACAGACGTGCTGACGTTCGACGCGGGGTTGTGGACATTGAGGCAGAACAGCCCATCGTGCGCCCCGTACGCCCAAGTGCCGCCGTGGTAGGCGACGCAGTTGGCAGCCGACCAGAAGGCGTCCGCATACGTCCCGTTCGAGGCCGATCCGTCAACGGTTGCGGGAACGAACACCTGCGACAGGTCGTAGTTCGCGCCGGCGGCGTCGGACATCGTGACCGGGTAGGAGGCCGACGCGGACGGCGCCACCTGGCTGGTGGTGACGAAGGTCTTGTTGCCCTGCTTGTCCCAGATTTTGTATTTCCGATCCGCGTCAGTTTGCAGGCCATCCACCATCTGCCAGACGTTCGACCAGAGGCCGATGATGCCGCGCCACGAGGCTTGCAGCGTGGGCGACACATCCACGGCCGTGGCGGCGGAACTGTTCGAGTTGCCCTGGGCGATCAGGGTCTGCGCGTCCGGGTTTCCAAGCTCGATCAGCGCCAGCATCTGGATCGCGCTGAGTTGGTAGATGTTCCAGAGCGAGAAGCCGGTGACGCCACCGACATTGCGCGCCTCGGCACGGGCCTGCATGGTCGGGAAGTTGATGGACACCAGCGGGCCGACGCCGCCGACGGACGCCAGCTTGTTGCCAGAGGCGTTGGAACCCTGGTATTTGCCGACCCAATACTGCTCCAGGTCGGCGCCGGCGTTCTTGAATGCCGGGTGCAGCTCGAATCCGGTTTCCTTCTTGTCCGAAACCCAGATTGCCCGCTTCCCGACGTAGGCGCCGGACGGCACGAGGCCGGTCTTGATGTAGAAGGCGGGCACCTTCATCATCGCCTGGCCGTCGATGGTTTGATCGACGATGCCGGCGTAGGTCGGGTGCGCGTTGAAGAAAGCCGCGTCAGTGCTCTTCGCGTTGCCGTCCTCGTCGATGCGCGCCCAGGAACCGGAAGTGGCGCCAGTCGAAACCAGGGCGATGCCGACGACCGTCCCGAAAATCTTCTTCGTGGTGAACTTCGTTTCCACCGACCATTCCGACCAGCCGATGGTGTCGCCCTTGTGGCGGACGCGCCAGAAGTATTCGGTGTTCGAGGACTTCAGCACGCCGGCGGGAACGGCGAACGCGGTCAGGTTCGTGTCGTCTTCGCCGGTATCCAGGGTCGGCGCATCGTAGGACGCGCCGGCTTCACGGATTTGCCACTGCGCAGCGGCCTGCGTATCCTCTCCAGCGTAGACGGAGAAGCTGCTGGACGACAGCGTGGGCGTGTCCGCGACGTTGGTCAGGTTGTTGGCCGGGCCGACGTTCGACGGTGCCTGAACGTAGACGAAGGAATCCGCCGTCCCGAACGACACCGGGTCAGACCACGGCGACCACGCGCCTTCGGCGTCGCGCACGCGGCCGCGAGCGAAGTAATCGCTGCTCACTTGCAGCCGCAGGCCGACTTCCTGCCAGGACAGGCCGCCCACTTGCGTGCCGCTGTCGATGATGACCTCGGCGAAGTCGGCGGTGTCGGACACCTGGAATTGAACGGCGGAAACCGGCGTGCTGGTGGGCGACGCATAGTCGGTAAGCGTCATCGTCGGGCGGTCGGTCAGGCCGTCGGCACCATCGACCGGGTTGGACATGGTGGGCTTGAGCGGCGGCGTGTGCGTGCCGCGCAGGCCGGTGATGGTTCCCAGACCGATGATGTGCTGAATCTCGGTTTCGCCGGCGCCGCCGCTGACGGTCAGGCGCATGGAGGTATCGCCATTGACCATCAGTTCGTATTCGCAGTCGATATAGCCGTCCTGCACTTTTCCGCCGGATCGCGTCCACGCGAGCGGCGCACTCACCCAGTTGCCGCCGATCAGGAAATCGACCTTCACGACCGACGCGGTGGGCGTGCGGCGAATGACCACGGCGCGCTTGACGCCATCGAATCCCAGGTTGATCGGCTTGGTGAAGTAGGCGTCGCCCGGCTTGGCGTGGGCCGTGCCGTCGGAGACGGCGAAGGAGGTGCGCGCCAAGAAAGCCTTGTTGCCCTCGTCGCCGCTGTAGCTGTTCGACAGCGGCGCGGAGATGCGGACTCGTTTGTCAGTCAGCACCGCATCGACGTGAACTTGCTCGGCGTGCGCCGTGTCGTAGATCACATAGTCCTGGCCGGCCTTGAAAAAGCTGGAATCCTCCACGTCGATGGAGTCGTCGCCAGCGATGGCGTTGACCACGGCCACCGGCTGCGTGTCGGTCAGCGTGTAGTCGCCGGCCCACATTTCGATGCTGATGTTGTTGCCCGAATAGTCCCAGTCGAGCCGAACGGCGCGCGCCAGCATGGGCGCGGTCATGCCTTGCAGATCGCCGATGTCGCCACCCAGGTCTTGCACGGCCTGAGTCACCTGGTTCATCTTCGCGGCGAAGCTGGGCGCGTCGCCCTTGGCGGCAGCCAACTCGTCCTCGACGCTTTTCTGCCGGTCGTCGAGGTTGCCGAAATTCTCGTCGATTTCCTGGTAGCGCGTGTTCCACAGCGAGGGCACGGCGTCCGGTTCGTTGTTGGGAATCGGCGTGATATTTTGGTTGGGCAGGGACATGGGGAAAGCTCCTTTCAGTATCGCATCTTCAAATTGACGCCGTAGGTTTCCCCGTTCTCCAGGTACTTCGGCGCAAAGGTTTTCCAGCAGACAAGGTTGCCGTCGGTGTCGAGCAAGGCAGCCTCGGAGAGCGCGCCGGCGGCCAGATCGTCGGATTCGACGACGCCTTTTCCGGTGGCGGAGTAGAGGTCTTCTTGAACCAGCGCCGTGACGGGCTTGCGCTTGACCTCGTGGTACAGGCCGTCGGCCCCGCTGTCGGCTGGTTTCGGTGTGTTGTCGGGGTTGTGGCCGCCGTCGCCGTATGCGATAAACGCAATGGGCTTGAGCACCCCGGTGCCGGCCATGTGGGCGGCGACGCGGCGGCGGTAACTGTCGGCGACTACGGCTTCAGGCACGGTCACGCTCCTTCAATCTTGTAGAACTCAAATTCCGCGTTCCTTGGGCCTCCCAGCTTCCACGCGCCGGAGAGCGTCAGACGGGCGGGAGCGGCAGGCTGGAGGACGGGCTGCTGGTAGTTGCGGATTGTGAATTGGCCGAAGCGCGGGTATTCGGCCATTTTCCGATTGGGGAGGCGGCGCGACCCGTCCAGGCGGAATGCGCCAACATGCAGGCCGCAGCCGACCGTCCAGCCGCCATCCAGCCGCCGAACGCGGCGGTAGAGCTTCGTGGGCGGCGGCGGCGTGACGTACACGAATTCGTCCGGCGGCAGGGTTTCCACGCGCCAAGCCGGCGCCTCCGCGTCGATGGTCACACGCTGCGCTCCGGTCACACGGCAGTTGCGCAGGAGCCAACTCGACTTGTGGCCGTATTTGTGGCCCAGCTTGAACGTGCCGAACGGCTGCGGCAGACGCGGCAACTCGCCGTCGATGCCCAGCTTCCAGCGCCCGGAAGGCTCGTCGGTGATGACGCGCCCGCACCACGGGTAGCGCGCCAGCATGTCCTTGCGCATCCAGAATTTGTAGGACGCGAGGATCGTCAGAATGAAGGATTCGTTCAGCCAGAATCGGAACACTGGCACCAGGCGGGCGGGGATCACGTCCTTGATGATCTGGATGAGCTTGGCGACGGACTGCGTGTCCACGTCGAAGCCCAGAGAAATCATGATGCGGCTGGTCAGGAACATGCCGCTCGTGTCCACCGTCCGATCCTTGCGGCTTTCGTCGGCGTCCTCGATGCGACGGCCGACACCCCAGGAACCATCCAGCTTCAGGCCCGGCTCACCGACCTGGTGCAGCCACCACGCGAAGCTGGGCTTCGAGGTATAGAGCGCGGTCGGATACGGATAGTCCTTGTCCTGCCATAGCTGCTCAATCTCGCACTGGTTCGGGAAGAGCATTTGCAGGTAGGTCTTCAGGAAGTGCAGGCCCCGGCCCTGCACGTCGCCCGACTTCCAGGCCCGGTACAGGTATCGAGTGGCCGCCTCTTCCCGGTCGCCTTGCAGCAACACCAGGCCGTCGGTGTTGACGGCCTTGCGCACGAGGTCGAACGAACCCAGGTGCGCCGCGCCAGACACGTTCACGTCGAAGACATCGGGCGCCATCATGTCGTTGAAGAGGTCGAGGAAGAGCCTCTTCAGGTCGCCCTCGGCGTCGTTCTCTGCATAGCTGGATTCCAGCGGCAGAAGACGCGGAAGCTGGGCGTTCGAGAAATCGAAGGTCATGGCGATCACCCGCCCCAGGTGGGCGTGACGATATTGGCCGTCTCAACGCTGACGGCCAGGCTATCGGCGGACACATAGCGCCACATTTCCGGGCGCGCCGCCAGCGAGGGCGGCTCCACGATGTTCACGGTCAAGTCGGAATCGCCGCTCGCCAGCGCGGCCACCTTCTGGCGCAGCAGCTCATACACGCGCTTGTAGAGTGGGCGGTTGCGGCCGCGACGCGACGCGGCTGCGGCTTGGCCGTACTCTGTCAGAGCGGCCTCGATGATCTTCTGGCGCACATCGGACGCGACATAGGACGTGCTCACGCGCGCGGCGACGGACATGGCAATCCGCGAACGCACCGGCGTGAAGAAATAGACTCGGTAGCTGTTGTCGGCTGCCAGGATCGCGGCCCGGATGCTTCGCTGCGTGTCGGTCAGGTCATCCTCAGCGATCTTCACCGGCGCCACCGGCATGGCCGGATCGGCCTCGTCAAGCACGGCTTCGCCGCCGTCCTCAGACAGGCAGGCGACGAACAGGGCGTTGATATTGTCCAGGCTCGGGCCTCGGGCCTGCTCTTCCTCAGTTTCGTTCCAGATGGACAGGAATTGCAGGTTCGGGAATTTCTTGCGCACCAGGAACCCGAACTCGCCCAGGAACACCGCATTGTCGTCATAGACCGACGGGTAGCGCGCGAAGTCGCGCAGCACGGACATGGGCATGGGGTTCTGGCCCGGCTGCAAGAGCGCATCCATCTTCAGTTCGACGACGGCCTCCAGCGGGGAGCCGATATACTCGAATGAAAACGGGCTGCCGAATGCCGGGTTCACCGCACCGTTTGTATAGAAGGTCGTCAGGGTGATTTCGGCGCCGTCCTCCGGCTGCACGCCCACCACCCCATTGAAGCCGAAGCGAACGTAAACCTGTTGGCGGTCGTCCGCCTCGACGTGGAACACCCGCTCGCCGGCCTCGGTGTTCACATAACGATTTCGGTAGACGTACTCACCCTGAGCATCACTCACGGCGATGGAGCACAGATAGCCGTCATCATCAGCGGCCGGGATGGGCACGGCATAGAAAGGCTCGCTGCCGGAAACGGTATGCGTGGTCTTGACCGCGCGAAGCTGCGTTGCCTCGAACGTGGCCTCCCCGCCGGCCGGGACGACGACGGCGGTTTCGACCCGGTACAGCAGGCCGGAGGAATCCAGCAGCGTGCGTGCGGACTCTACCTGGAAATCCTCCGTGCCGCCGTTGATCGCCAGCACGCGCACGCGCGCCGGCGTGCCGCTGCGGACGATGCCGCGCATGGCGGCATCAGCCAGGACGGTGGAATCGCGCACCTTGTCATACGGTTCAGCCTGCGCGGTTTCCACCTGGGCGGAAAGCATCGCCAGCATGGTCGCAATCGCGTCCAGGTGCTGCAACGTGCGCGGGTCGCCCGCCTGATACAGCGGGGCGATGGACTGGTAATTGCCGATGGTGTCGGCGATTCTCTTCTGAAAGTCGGCCTTGGTGTACATGCCTATGCCCCCGGCACCTGGATTGCCACGCCCGCCACTTCGACATACAGGTCAACCTGGTCAGGGGGCGTGCGGACTGCGTAGAGGTTCAACGATCCGGGGGGAAGGGCCTGGAGCGCCGGGATGTCCTGGCGCATCTTGGCGAGGAATGCTTCTGGCGCACCATCGGACTGCGGCAGTTGCAGCAACGCCTTGGCGTCCTGGCCGTAGTCGGAGCCAAGATAGCCGCACACCGGCACGTTCAGCCAGTGCCGCACCATTTCCTGAATGTCTTTTCCCGTGATCGTCGCCATGCCCAGAGTGTGCGTGGCAGGCAACCACAGGAATCGGTGGTTTTTCCGATTGGCGCGGCCGCCCTACCCGCCCAGGCCGCCGGTGACGACGTGGGCGATGCCTCGGTCGCGCACGTCCTGGCCCACGTCCGACCGCGACACGGCCACCTGCACGGGCTTGCCGGAATCACCCGACGCCATCGGCACCGGCACCGGCGGAGCTTCTGGGACACTCGGCACGCTGGGGGCCGACGGTACAGAAGGCGCGCTGGCGCTGGCGCTGATTGGCTTCATGGCTGGCGCAGTGACGCCATCGGGAACATCCGCGCCCAGCCGGTCGGGGCTGATCGGCGCGTTCATCGCGGCCTTCTCTTGCGCGGTAAGGACGGGTACGGTCGTTTGACCGCCTCTATGGCGAGTGGTTACGGAGCGCCCATCCTCGGAATAGGTCTTGCTTTCTGCGGCAGCGATGGACTCCCCGGCCGGCCGATCCGCCAATGCCAGGAGGCGGTCTTTTTCGTTCTTGGCGCGGTTCGCGGTGCCGGCCCGCACGGCCGCCGACGAGCTGGCGAACAGCTTGTCGTTGTTGGCGATCTTGTAATCCTGGATGGCGGAGACGATTTCAGCATCCGAAAGCTTGGAGACATCCTTTCCCGCAAGTGCCTTGCCAATCAACGAAGACTTCCCGCCGAACTGCACGGATGTGCTCCACACCGCGTCCTGAACAGCCGCCCCACGCCCGGAGAGGTCGATACCGCTCTTGGCGAGCTTCGCCATTTGCGGATCGAAATGCGTCTGCTTGATGAAGTCGTGCTGAGCACCGCCGAACGCAGGATCGTCCTTGGCGACCTCCTTCCATTTGGCGTTGAATTCCGGCGATCCAGGTTGCAGGCCCGCGAACTGATCGCCGTATTTGCTCGACTTCAGGAATTTCTGAAGCGTGCCCTGGGAGGACGATAGCTGATAGGTGCCATAGGATGCGCCGCCGAAATCTCCCCGGCCACTGGACACCGTTCCAGCGCCGCCTTTGCCAGACTCGAAGAGCTTGCTCGTCTGCCCCAGCACCCAGTTCCCGGCAGATTTCGCGCCCTTCCACGCAGCGGCCGCGCCGCGCCCGACCGTGGAATCCTTGACCGCATCCTTTACCGCACTTCCCGCAGCAGACGCCTTCTCGGCCACATAGGACGCTCCCGCCTTGACTCCATCAACCGCCCTGGCTGCCAACGACTTAGCGCCCTCCGCAACCGAACTGACGGCCTCGGATGCCTTCTTCGCAGCACCCTCCACGGCTTCGACGGCCGTGCCGACCCCAGGCAGGGCTTTCAGCCCCTCATAGGCCGACGACAGAAGGCCCGTGATCGAGTCCCATTTGGCCTTGGCGGAATCCACGAAGCCGTTCCAGCCCTTACTGATCCCCTCGCCAACGACCGTGAACCCAGAGACAACTGAATCCCACCCGCTCTGCACCCAATCACTCGCCGCGCCCCAGGCGGATGAAATCGTCGCGGTCGTGGCGGCCCACGCGCTCGAAATCTTGCCCGGAATGTCCGCGCTCCGAAGGTCGGACACCCAGCCGCCCACGGCCGTGCCGATGACCTGTCCGGCCTTGTCGCCAAAGAACATGCCGGCGGCCCCGCCGACAGCGCCGCCGATGGCGACACCGATTGGCCCGCCCAGGGCACCAACGGCGGCGCCCAGTTGGGCACCCGCCCACATCCCTCCCAGGGTTCCGGCCAAGCCTCCGGCTGCTTTCCCGGTGCGGTGATCCTTCTCGCGCCGGCTTAGCGTATCGTCCGTCTCGGAATCGTAGATGTCAGACGCCGCGCCAGCACCCGCCAGCAATCCGCCGATGAGCGGAATGCGGCGCAAGGCGCCACGCCCAAAGCCCAGCAGGCCCCGGCCAGCACCAGCGGCCAGCCGACCGGCGCCAGCCATCATTCCGCCAGCGCCAGCCGCCAGCGTCCCGACGCCAGGGATGCGACCCAGCAGGCCGGCCAGGCCGCCAAGCAGTCCGCCGCCACCCTCACCTTCCGCGACCGGCTTTTCTTCGATGGCCTTCAACCGCTTGGCGGCCACCTTGTTGAACAGCCCGTCATCTCGCCTGAATCCAGTCAGCGAAGAATAGATGCGCCTGAGCCACCCTTCCTGTTTTTTGTCGCTATCCCCGCCGGTCAGCAGCTCATAGCCGCGCGCCATCGGTCGCGCCACTTCGTTCATGGCCTTGATGGCAGGGTCGGCCTCTTCCATGCCGCCGCCCGACTCCTTGATGGCGCCGGAAATTCGATCAGCAATCCCACGCAGCGCGCCGGCTTCGCTGGGATCGCCGGGTTCTCGCCCGCCAGCCCCACCCGGCGCTCTTCCGTCGGCACCGCCCGCCGGGCCGGCGCCGCGCACGAAGCGCCCACGCCCGTCACGGGAAATGGGCTTGGCAATGGCTTGCCGCGTGGCCTGTCCGGCAGCGCGGACGGCGGCCACCGCCTGGCTGGCGGCTTCCGCCGCCATCGCGTCTTTCCTGATGGCGCTCGTGCCCGATCCGCCTGTCTGCGGCGTAGCGGCCTTGCGCAGAAGCGCCGCCGTCTGGCTTGGAGCGCGCGGGCTGCCCTGAGCCGGCGCCACCGGGCGGGCCACATCACCCCGGCCTCTTTCGGCGCGGCCATGGCGCGGCATCGAGCCGGCCCCGCCGCCGATCAGGGCGCGACGGATGGCGCGCACGTCGTCGCGGATGTCTTTCCAGTCCTTGAGGGCGCGCCCGATTTCGATTGGGTCGCCGGTCAGGAATCCTTGTGTGTCGCGCTTGAGCGCCATGCTACGGCCTCATGAATGTGTCGAGTTGCGAGAAGGACATCTGCATTTCCTCCAGACCATCCTCGCGTCGAGACAGGCTCAGCGCCATATTTGCCGGCCGGAACATACCGATGTCCTCGTAGCCGCCACGGTTGCTGCCCCTGGTGATGAAAGCGTGGACAACCTTGATCGTGATCGCGTAGCTGTCCGGCACGCCTACAGTGCCGTCGCGCGCCGCTGCCGCACCGTGATGCGCCGCGAACCACCTCTTGAGCGTGCCCTGCTGGTCGTCGATGGTGGTCAGGCGCAGCTCAACAGGCTCCGCCCCCTGCACAGCGTCGATCACGGCCCCACCCACGCGGCGCTTCTCGCCGGCGATGATGAACGGCTCATATTCGACCTCGGTGGCGAAGAGGTTGAACCGCTGCGACATATCGCCGTTCAATCGGCTCGAAACCTCGATCAACCAGAGGTTCTTCTTCGCCAAGTTCTGGCTGCGCATCTCGTCGTAGATGTTGCGCGCCTCGGTCGGGCTGATGCCCCCGAAAAGCGGCGTGGGCGATCCCCAGTACCGCGTCTGCGAGGCCACGCCGCCCATGCCGGGCAGCAGGTCGTTCAGCAGGCCGGAATCCAGCAAGCGCATCCCGGCGTCTTCCCAGTTGCCTTGCAGAATGTCGCCCAGGGCGCCGCCACCCACGTTAATCATGCGTTGGGTCTGGAGCGGCACATATTTATTGACCAGATTCATCGCGGCATTGGACGCCATGCTCTGGCCCATGCTCGTCACGGTCTTTGCCAGCTTCCCGCCGCCCAGAGCATCGGACGCGGCGCCGGCCGCGCTGCCCAGCACGGAATTCAGGCCCGACTTGATGGAGCCGAAAAGGCCGCTGCTGGAAAGGCTCTCGGCGACGTTGTTGTAGAGGGACATGGATCAGCCCCTCATGCCACCAAATCCGCCTCCGCCATCGTCGGGCGGACGCGCATCCACGACGGACGCATACAGCTTGGCCTGGTCGTCGTCGAGCATCATGGTCTTGACCAGGTATTCGACCATCACTTCCTTGCTGGCACCCAGCTCCTTCATCATCTGCATGGACTGCGCCAGCAACATCCCGGCGTTCATGGAGTCGGATCGCGTGCGCTGCTTCTCGGCCTCCAGGGCCGAAATAGACCCGAAGAAGTTGACCACCCAAGGACGCTCCTTGGGGTCGAACACGACGCCATAGCGACGCATGGTGTGGATGTCGATGACGTGGTTGAAGAAGTCGGCCAGCGACACGCGGATGATGCGCGCGCGCTCGGCAGCCTGCGCGGACACGCGGAAGAACCCGCCCTCGCCCAGGCCGCCGGAAAGCTGGTCAGCAAAGCCCAGCATGGACAAATCGACGCCCAGGGCGCCAGCCAGCATCCGGGCGTGCAGCATCACGTCCTCGATGCTGATAGTTGCGGCCCGGCCTGGCGCACCGCCATTGGCCGGCCCCACCGTGGAAAGCTGCTTTTCGTTGAAGACCGGGATGATATGTCGAATTCGCTCCATGACCGGGCGGCCCGTCTTCACGGCCTGCTCGGCATAGGCTTTCGACGACATGAGCATCGTCTTGACCGACTCGACGAACCGCTGCTGCTGGTCGAGGTTCATAGACTCCAGATTGACCGCCACCATCTGCTCGTCAATCGAATCCATCCACCGCTGCCCGACCAGGCCCAGCAGAGACGCCGTGAGGTTGTCGTAAGGCCCCTCGGCGCTGTAAAGCAGGGAGCCGCCGACCATGGCGGGCATGATGGGCAGGCTGTCGATGTCGTCCTCCGTGATCGCCAGGCGCACGGCCTTTTCGACGACGCCATACTGCGGAACCCATTGGACACGCGGCATTTTCAGGCGTGCCATCTGCGAAACGTCCAGCCGCTCGAAGCCCTTCTGGCCGGTGTAGACGGCAAAGCCGACCGTGCGGCTGCCGCGCTCGAATGGCTGCACCATCGGCGGGCGGATAGTCTCGTCCATGTGAACGTCCACAACGCCGCGCGAGTTCGTATAGAGGCGCGCGTAGGAGTCGCCGAATGCCGAACCGATGTAGGCAGCTTGGTAGGCCACCTTGTTGAACAGGGGCGCCAACTCGGCGGAAATTTCATCGACGATGGCAGATAGGCGCTTGTCCTTCTTGACGGACGCCTTCTTTTCGACGAACACCAGATCGCCATTCGTCTCGTGCCCGCCCAGGGCCGAAGTCACCAGCAACATGAGTGCCGTCGAAATGATGGGATCGCCCTCCATCATCGACCACTTTTCATAGATGATCTGACGCGCCCGCGCGCCTTTGTTGCCAGAGCCAAGCAGGGACGCAATCGTGGTCGTTCCGGCGCCATACATGAAGGCGTCGGAAGCAGTGATCTGCTGCGCCGGTGCGATATGGGTGGACGCCCACCGCTTTCCGGTCAAGCCGAAGCGGGCCAGGATTCCTGGCTTGGGCAGGGCGGAGGTTTTAGGGGTGTCGGCCATGTTGGCATGCTATGGCCTCGCCCCCTTTCTCACTGGCGATTTTTCCGTGATACCGCCGCCTCTTGCGGCAACGCGGCAGTCGGCTACGTCATGGCACCGAATACCGCGTCCAGAAGCGCGGGATTCTGCGCCGCCTTCTCGAACACCTTGGCATCGCGGACTGCCTCGAAAAAGCGGTCGAACGCGGCATTGATGCGCGCACGCTCTTCGCCCTCCGGGTAAGGCTTCCACTCGATCCCCAGCAACGGGTCTACATGGTGCTGATTGTCAGCGTAGACGCTCAGGTAGTCGTTGCGCCGATCCGCACTGGCGAGCTTGTCTTCCAGCCACGCCTGGAATCCGCGTGCGGCCATTTCTTCCGCGCCAGACCAGTATTTGCCGTAGCTGCCGTCGTCGAGGATGGCGGCCTCCTTGGCGAAGCTGGACACGGCCCGCCCGGTATTCAGGGTCATTGAGGTTTCGCCAGGCTGGGCATAGAACGCAGCAGCGAGCTTCCGCCAGCCTTTGCGGTTCTTCATGCTGCGCCGGTCTGCGCGGTCGCCGAAATATGCGTCCACGGACAGAACCGCCGCTTCGGCGCCGCCGGCGTCCTTGATGCCGCGCGCCAGCGGGTTGCGCGGGCTGTCGATGTTGGCGTGCGCCACCTTGATGTCCTGGTCGGAGAACTCAATACGCTCGGGCAGCCTGTTGTCGCCGGTCAGCATGGCCTCACGCAGTCCGGCCACCGCGTCGCGGATCGGGCCTGCCGGCAGCAGATCGGGTTTGAGCGTCACGAAGTCGCCTTTCCCGCCAGAGGCTTCCTGGTTGACCAGCTCATGCAGGATGTTGTCGATGGCATGAAACAGTTCATGGCCCAGGCATCCGCCGCCGCCCATCTTGGTCAGGTTGACGACGCGATGCACAGGCTCATAATGCGCGCGCGCTGCGTTCTTGCCGCCCGTGCCGCGCGCACCGAAGGCCATGCCAAGCCGGCCGCCAAGCCCCAGCGCGGACACCTCGATGCCCAGCATGTCGGCCATGTCGGCCATCGCGCCAGCGGTCTGCTCCACATGGAATTTTGCGCTGTTGGGGTCTTTCAACACCCAGTTGCCGGACTGCACGTCGCGCAGGCCCAGCATATCCTTCAGTGCCTGGGTGGAATTCACCGACACCGTGGCGCCGCCGCGCCGCTCGAACTGATCGGCGACGCGAAGCTGGAAATTGACCTCCCGTTTGGTGGCCCCGCGCGGCGCTGACGGCTTCTCCTTGTCTGCCCACGACCAGTCCTTGACCTTCCCCACCTTGGCATTGGTGACGTGCCCAGCAAAGGAGTCCGAACCCCGGAAGCTCCGGTAATGCACGAGCTTCACGAACCGTTCTCCGAAGGAGAGCCAGGATCGCGTCGTCTGGCTTTCCACCAGGTTGCGCGTTCGTGCGGCCTTCATGAGCGCATCACGCTGGCGGCTCATTTCGGTGATCTGCTTGCGCAAGGCTTCGATCTTCGGGTTCACGTCGGCACGAATTTCCCCGAATTTCGACCACAGCGCATCGGAGTGCGCCTGGGCCTCGTCCAGTTCGCGCTGTCGGTCGGCGCCAACGTCCCAGCCGCGCCGTTTGCGTTGCGCGATGACGCGCTCGACGGCGTAGACGGCACTGCGCGCCCTCTGGGCCTCCTGGTAGATGTCGTCGCTGGAGTTATCGAGCGCGCGCGCCTGGGCCGCCATCTCCTGCATCTGCTCGGTCAGCAGCTCATACTGCTCCGACTCATCAGGCCGCAGGCTGGTGCCGTTCAATTCGTCGCGGATTTCCTCCAAAACCCCAAGCACGTCGGCAACGGTCGTGACCGACTGCAAGCGGTCGCGGATCGACTCCAGCCCGATGGCGTAATCTCGGCGTGCGCTGGGGGTGTCCTGAGCGGGCGCCGGCGCGATACTGGCATAGATTTTGTCGATCAGGAATCCAGCGGCCGGCTCCATGCCGGCGTCTTGCAGGGCCTGCCAGTCGGTCTTGCCGAACAGGTTGGTCTTGACGACCATTTCCTTTGCCTGGCGCGGGTTCTGCTCGATGGCATCGAAGTCGATGTCGCTGGCGCGCAATCGCTGCCCCGTCTTGCGCGCACTGAATATCATGTTGGCAGCCTTCTCTTTGCGGCTGTCTGCGATGTACCCAGTGTCTCGGTATCGGTAGTTGGCGCTGTTCGGATCATCCGACAGCCCATCGTCTTCGGCGCCCTCGCCTTCCGTCGCGCCTGGGGCGTTCTCCACCTCTGCCTTGGCTGCGGCTGCCACCGCCCCCAATTCGACACGAAGCTGGTTCGCGCGGGCCGCCAGCTTCAGCCTCGTCAACGCGGCGGCCGGGCCGGTGCCGGCCTGGTTCAAGCCAGCCTTTATCCGCGCCAACTCGCCCACCAACTTCAGACGAGCCAGCACGCCGGAGTCACCGATGGCGGCGTCGAACGCCACGCGCGCCGGCTCGAATTTCAAACGCGGCGCAACATCCTCTGTAACAGAGTCCAGCGCCTGGCCGGCTTCGCTATTTGGCGTCACGAGTTCGGACGGAACGCCGTCGATCACGGCGTACAGCTTCACGTCATCACGAGGCGGCGGGGAAATCGCCACGGCCACCGAATAGAGCACCTTGGATGCCGTGAATTTCACACCAACCACGGTGCCACCAACGTACAGTGCAGTGCCATCCGAGCCGTCGAGCGCGATCCACACGCGACCGGCCAGTGCGTTGGTACTGGGAATGGCCGCTGCGGCCTTGCTGTCTACGGCGGCCTGATCCACCACCTTGAACCCCAGCCACGAGGCCGGAACACTCTGCTGCGTGCTATCCATTGTCTCGCTCCCTTATGCCAGCGACGACGTGGCGGCCAGCATCGCGTTCTGGTAGGCCGCCACGGCCTGCTCGAACAGCGCCACCATCTCGGGGTCGTCCTGGTTGCGCGTGTAGGCAGCCTCCAGAGAGTCGGCCAGGTCTGGCGCCAGAATGTCCGGCGTCGTGCCGTCGATCACAGACTGGAACAGGGTTTGGTCGGCATCCTTCTGCGAGTCGGGATCGGGCGTGGCCGGCTCAGCTTGGCTATCGTCCGCACCACGGCTGGCGGCCTCCGCGTTCACCAGAGCGATGGCCGACGCGGCGTCGGGCACTTTCCCAAGCTCGGTTGCCGCGCCAGTGATGCCACCATCGAAGCCCACAGTCAGGCGCACGATGAAATCGGAATCCGTCACTCGGATGTTGAATTGGAGCTTCTTGTCCCCGGCCCGCACCGCGCGCACATAGTCATTGTTCAGCACGCGCTTGAACCCGGCCTCGATCAGCTCGGGCACGCCTTGGTCGGCGGCCGAAGCGTCCGGCTCCGCAGCGGGTGCAGCGGCGGGCACGAGCAACGCATCGACCAGGCGCGCGGCGCCCTCACCAGACGGACGACCATCCTGCGGTTCGACGCGCTCGACACCAGCGGCGCCGACGTAGACCGTGGCATCGCCGGTGTCGTTAATGTCGATCCGACCGACCGTTTCGCCCCCTTTGCTCACCTTGCCGACGTAACCTCCAGCGACGCTATCGAGAATCGCAGCGACCTGCTGGCCGCCGGCGGCGTCCATCGTCATGGCCTCGGCCTCGAACGTGCCGCCAATGTCTCCCTCATCCGGCGCAAAATCGGCTTCCGTGAGCGCGGTGATTGCCTCGCGGATGCTGTCGGCGGTATCGGCCTCCAGTTGCGCCTGGGCGTCGCTCCCGTTCGCGCGGTTGATCGGCTCGTTCGTCTCGACCACCCCCAGGGACTGCTCCAAGGCGGCAACGGCCAGACCCACGTCGTCCAGCGCGGGGCCGGTGAACATTCCCCATTCCACGCTGGCGTCATTCCGCTTGGCCGCTTCGTCCATCGCGCGCGCCGTGGCGAACGGCGAGTCTTCGGCCTGGTTCACGCTGCCGGCCAGCCATGCCTTGAAATCGTCCGACGCGCTGTCGAACTGGTAGGCGGCGTCAACCAGCGCCGCCTTGTCGGACGCACTCGAATCGTCGCCAGTGGCGGAGTCGGCCGGCGCCTCAACCGCCCCCACCGACTCCAGCGCAGTGCGCAGGCCGCCGAACGCCAGCGCCGCCTTCAGGAAGCCGTTGAAGGTGCGATTGCTCACGAACACCAAGTCGCCGCCCTTCTTCAGGCCGTAGACAGTGGCCGCGCCGCGCTTGAAGGTGCCAACGTCAGAATACCCGTCGGCCACCTGGGCAAGCAGATATTGCTGGCCGTCCGACACCATGCCGGTGCTGTTGTTGCGCACATTCATGCGCTTGAGCATGTCCCAGGCGTCCTTGACCTTCCGGGCGCGCTCGCGCGCCTGCCAGGCGGCATCCTTTCCGGCTTCGATTTCAGCGCGCTGCTCCGGCGTGATGCCCGCCCATTCGTCGATCTGCTTCGCGCGATCCCTCTGGGTCTTCGCCAGTTTTACGCCCGTAGCCCGCTCGAACACCTCCATGCTGGCTTTGTTGCTGTCACTGCCGACACCAGCCAAGATGCTGCGCAGAATCTCAGCATCTTTCGCTTCGATGGCGCCCGTGACTCGATCCAGCCAGTCACTGCGGGCGGCCATGTCGATGCCGTGCTTGCGATAGACCGCCAGCGCCACATCAGACAGCGGCGCGTCGGCAGGCAGCGCAGCCAGATCGGCCGTCCCGGATTCCTTCAGGCGCTCCTTGGCGACAGCCTGAATGTCCTTGATGGCCGCCTGGTAGGCGTCGAGCGCCTGATTCCAGTCGGCGAATCCGGCCGTTTCGCCCAGGCCGGACAGACGTTCATCCCAGGTCTTGATTCCAGCCGCCTCCAGACCGGAAGCGGCTTTCTCGATGATGTCGAATTGAGCCGTGCGCGCCGCTTCGCGCAACTTCATGATTTCCACGTTGGCGCTGGCCGTGTCCACGACAGCATCCTTCGTCGCGGCGACCACGGCCGCATTAAGCACGGCCGCCGCGTCGCCGAACGAACGCACATAACCGTCGATCAGGGCCTGCGGGTCAGCGGTGCCAGAGTCTTCGCCGGAAGCCGCCTGCGCGCGGCGCTCTGCCTCTGCCGTCGCATGGCCGTCAACCTCCGCCGCATACTGCTCAGGCGTTTTGGTCAGGTCGTCAGGGATTTCGTTCATCGCCCAGCCGACGATGTTCTTGCCCGCGCCAACCTGAGTGAAGGTCGGCTGAGCCTCCATGTCGTCCTTGTAAAGGCGGGCGTCGCGGGGTTCGCGGCTTTCCCAGCCAAGCGCGCGCATGGCATTGCGGACATCGACGATACGGCCCTGGAAGAATGCGTCGAGCCGGTCTTGCCAGTAGAGTTGCAGGGACTCATCGTCGCGCACCTTGGCATAGCCTTCGGGCGTGGTCGGGTCGAAATCTTCGGGAGCGGACGCCGGATCGCCCAAACCAAGCTCCTTCTCAATTTCGTGCAACTTGTCGAACAACACATCCTCGGCCTTGCCCTGGTCATAGCTCTTGAACTGCTGCGGCGTGAGCGTGTCCACGAACAACGACAGAATCCGGTCGGACTCGATCACCGTTTCGGAATTGCCTTCATGCTTCGCCGCGAGAACCGAATCGTGCAGATGCTTGATGACATTCATTTCCTTGATGACCGAAGGGTCGAACATCTTGGTGTAGTCCACCTGCGCACCTTCATCGCCGGACAGACCGGGCAGCTCGAACTTGCCCTCGAACGGCTTGAATTTCCCGCTGGCCTGGTGGAGCACCTTGATCGGGGACGAAGAATCCACGCTCCCGCCCCAGCGGCGATACAGTTCCACCTGCACCTGGCCGCCCCGGATCGCATCGCGCAGCTCGTCCACCTGGCCGGCCGAAGCGTCGGTCGCGGTCATGCCATCGCGCGAAACCGTCTCGATCTTGCCGCCCTCGACGCGATACGCACCCGAAGAGCCGCCCACAATGTGGCCCGCCACACGATAGCCGGCAGCCAGATAATCCGCCGTGACGCTGCCCCAGCCGGAAAGGAACTGATCCACCTGCTCATCGGACACCGCCGCCTTCTCGGCCGCCATTGCTGCGCGCTGCTGGTCAGGCGTCATCTTGTGAAACGGCACCTGCTCTTCCAGGATCGTCAGCTTCCACGCGATGGCGTTGGCCGGCGCCACGCCAAAGCCAGTGCCTTTCGGGCCGCGCACGACCATGCGGCCGGTGTCGGGGTTGATCGACTCGATGATGCCCTCACTGCCATCATAAATTCCGGCCCCAAAGCGCACGCGCTGCCCAACAGCGAACTTCGGCTCCGGCGGTTCGATACCAGCCGCCACGCGGGCCGCCTTCATGTCGGGATTGCTCTTGAGGCCAACCATCCATTGGTCGAGGGTTCCGGTCTGATCGGGATTCGGCATGGACACCACCTCGCCCGGCATGCCATCGTCGATCCAGTCGTTCAGTTCACGATCCGACATGATCGCGGTCTTCCCGGACAGCACCAGGTCGCGCTTCTCCTGGGCCGGATTGCGGGCCGGCCGTGCCGCTGCATCCTCGGCCTCCACCTTCGCCACTTCAAGCTCGTGCTGAGCGGCGGCCAATTCCGACTCCAACCCAGAAATTTCATCCTTCAGGCCCTGAATGGCTCCCATTCGCTCAGCGCGCTTGGCATTGGCGCGCTGGAACGCGGGGCTGTTCTTCTCGGCCAGGCGCATGATGCGCCGCGCCACTTCGCGCACGTTCAGGTCAGCACCGCGCTCCGGTGCGACCGCAATGGTGATGTCCTTCTTGTTCAGCAGCCACTTCCAGGAAATTACCTCATCGGTCGGCGCCATCTTGTTCGGCGTCACGTCCGGGTTGTGAAAGAAGATGGTCATGGTCTGGCCGTCGGACAGCTCGAAAATGGCCGCCACGTTGGCGACGCCGCGCTGCTTGAACGGATCGGTGATCTGCATGGCAACAGGCTTCACCGAGTCGCCGGTGCGCTCCATGATGCCGCGCAGCAACTCCATCTTGCGTTCCAGCTTGGCGTAGGGCGTCACCAGAGCATCCAGGGCCAGGACACCATCGGCGTCATCCATGATTTCCTGGGCGGTCACGGAATCCAGCAGGAGGCCATCGCTACCGTCGGCACGCCGAATCTCATACAACACCTGGGCCAAGGTGGCGTCGTAGGGCTGGGCGTCGGTGTTCCAGTGAAATTTCTTCATGGTTTCAAATCCTTCCTTCGGTAGGATGTCGGCCCGAAACGGGCTTTTCAGGTCGCCGTTTTTCAGCCACCACTTGAGTTGGGAAAGGGACGCCGGGACGAGGCTTTCCAGCCCGTCCCAGCCGCGTTCATAGCTATGCAGGTAGGCGTCTCGCGCCGACGCAATGTCAGGGAAGGCCAACATCACCTTGTGCTCGTCGAACTGCCCGCCGATGTTCTGGTTGACGACATAAACCCGCTCGGACTGCGGGTATGGGCCGATGAAGCAATCCACGCCGTCGCCGTCCGCGCCAGTCGTGCCGCCGATGTACCCGTAGTGCGCCGCCATGCGGCTCGACCACGCCTTGCCGGTCGCCTCGTCCACGCCATAGCGCGTGCTGCCGCGTGGCTGCTCGATGACGAGGTTCAGTCCATACAGATTCACCCGGCCCATCCTGTAATTGCCGGCTCGACACTGAGCTGCCGACGGCTCTGGCGTCAGGTTCTGTCCGAAGGCGCCCTCGTGGGCTGCCGCTTCAATGATGTGGAGAGGGGTGCTTTCCATGATCCTGGCCGGCGTTATCAGGCTGCGGTCGGCGCGGCGGCGGCCCTGATGGCCTCGATCTGGCTGCGCACGTCGGCGATGGCATCCTTCAGCGCATCACGCTTCTGCGTCAGTACCTGCTCCATCTTCGGCGCGGCGGTACGGATGCCGGCCGGCGGGCGCACTTTCGCGGCCGCCATGGTCTTCTGGAACTTGACGCGGCCGGCATCCAGGGCTTGCACGATTTCCGCGATGGCCTTCACATGATCGTCCTGGTTCTTGATGGGCAGCGTCTTGCCGTTCACCAGCACCTGGAAGATGTCGCCCGACTGCTTGATGCGCAGCACGACCTTCTGGGAGTCAGCAAACGTCAGGGTCATTTCTCGATAGGTGATGCCTGCCGAACGCTTCACCGTGGTCGGCACGTCCTGCTGCACCACGTTCGTTCCGGCACGAGAAAAGAGGCGCACGGCCTGCTTGGCCGCCTTGTCCTTGGCCGACAGGTCTTCAAAGCTGAAAAGCAGGTTCTTCATG
>DISE01000093.1:38943-50320 GCA_002421865.1 Castellaniella sp. UBA6218 | reverse complement strand
AATCTGCTCTACATCCCGAAGAACGCGCCCTTCGACCTGTGGGACCGCAACGCCAAGCACGGCATCAAGCTCTACGTGAAGCGCGTGTTCATCATGGACGACGCCGAGAAGCTGATGCCAACCTACCTGCGCTTCGTGCGCGGCGTGGTCGACTCCGCCGACCTGCCGCTGAACGTCTCGCGGGAAATCCTGCAGGAAAGCCGCGACGTGCGCGCCATCCGCGAAGGCTCCGCCAAGCGCATCCTGGGCCTGCTCGAAGACCTGGTCCGCGACAAGCCCGAGGAATACGCCGAATTCTGGACCCAGTTCGGCCAGGTCCTGAAGGAAGGCGTGGGCGAGGATCCTGCCAACAAGGACCGCATCGCCGGCCTGCTGCGCTTCGCGTCCACCCAGGCCGACAGCCCCGCGCAGACCGTGTCCCTGGCCGACTACATCGGCCGCATGAAGGAAGGCCAGGACAAGATCTACTACCTGAGCGCCGACTCCTACGCCGCAGCCGCCCACAGTCCGCACCTGGAAGTCTTCCGTCGCAAGGGCCTGGAAGTCCTGCTGCTGTCCGATCGCGTGGACGAGTGGATGCTGTCCTACCTGCGCGAATTCGACGGCAAGGCCCTGGCTTCGGTCGCCAAGGGCGGCCTGGACCTGGACGCCCTGGCCGACGAGGAAGAAAAGAAGCAGCAGGCCGAGGCCGCCGAGGCCTTCAAGCCGACCCTCGAGCGCCTGAAGACCGCCCTGGGCGAACGCGTCAAGGAAGTCCGCGCCACCGCCCGCCTGGTGGATTCGCCCGCCTGCGTGGTCGTGGACGAACACGAACTCAGCCCGCATCTGCTGCGCATGCTCAAGGCCGCCGGCCAGGAGGCCCCCGAGGTCAAGCCCATCCTGGAAGTGAACCCCCAGCACGCCCTGGTCAAGCGCCTGGAGGCGCAGCCCGACGAGTCGTTCGGCGACTGGGCCGAACTGTTGCTGGACCAGGCCATGCTGGCCGAAGGCGCGGCCCTGAAGGATCCGGCGGCGTTCGTGAAGCGGGTGAATGCGCTGCTGCTGGGAAGCTGAGCGCGTTTGTCATCCGGCGGGGTTCTGGCCATAATCGGCCTGAACCCCGCCTGCGCCGGGCGGGCGGAATTGGAGATTGACCGATGAAATCCCGCGCCGCCGTGGCCTTCGAGGCCGGCAAACCCCTGCAGATCGTCGAGATCGACGTCGAACCGCCCCGCAAGGGCGAAGTCCTGATCCGGATCACGCACACCGGCGTCTGCCATACCGATGCCTTCACCCTCAGCGGCGATGACCCCGAGGGCGTGTTCCCGGCGGTGCTCGGCCATGAGGGCGCGGGTATCGTCGTCGAAGTGGGCGAGGGTGTCACCAGCGTCGCGCCGGGCGATCACGTCATCCCCCTGTACACCGCCGAATGCGGCGAGTGCCTGTTCTGCAAGTCGGGCAAGACCAATCTGTGCGTAGCCGTGCGCGCCACCCAGGGCAAGGGCCTGATGCCCGACGGCACCACGCGCTTTTCCTACCAGGGCCAGCCCATCTACCACTACATGGGTTGCTCGACCTTCAGCGAATACACCGTCGTCGCGGAAGTCTCGCTGGCTAAGATCGACCCCAAGGCCAATCCCGAGCAGGTCTGCCTGCTGGGTTGCGGCGTGACCACCGGCATTGGCGCCGTGCGCAACACCGCCAAGGTCCAGCCCGGCGACACCGTGGCCGTCTTCGGCCTGGGCGGCATCGGCCTGGCCGTAGTCCAGGGCGCGCGCCAGGCGGGGGCCGGGCGCATCATCGCCGTCGACACCAACCCCGACAAATTTGCGCTGGCGAAAGTCTTCGGCGCCACCGACTGCGTCAATCCCAAAGACCACGCCGAGCCCATTCAGCAAGTCATCGTCGGCATGACCGGCTGGGGCGTGGACCACAGCTTCGAGTGCATCGGCAACGTCAACGTCATGCGCGCCGCCCTGGAATGCGCCCATCGGGGCTGGGGCCAGTCCATCATCATCGGCGTCGCCGGCGCCGGCCAGGAAATCTCCACCCGGCCCTTCCAGCTGGTCACGGGCCGGTCCTGGCGCGGCACCGCCTTCGGCGGGGTCAAGGGCCGTTCCCAGCTGCCCGGCATGGTCCAGGAAGCCATGCGCGGCGAGATCGACCTCGCCCCCTTCGTCACCCACACCATGGGCCTGGACGGCATCAACCACGCCTTCGACCTGATGCACGAAGGCCAATCCATCCGTTCGGTGGTGCACTATGGAACGCATTGAACAGCATGCCTGCTTCGGCGGCCGCCAGGAAGTCTGGCGGCATGCCTCGGCCGTGCTGGGCTGCGACATGCGCGTCGGCGTCTTCCTGCCCTCGGCCGCCCTGCGCGGCGAATCGTGCCCTGTCCTGTACTGGTTGTCGGGCCTGACCTGCACGGAACAGAACTTCATCACCAAGGCCGGCGCTCAGGCCCATGCCGAACGTCACGGCCTGATCCTGGTCGCGCCCGATACCAGCCCGCGCGGCGAGGGCGTGGCCGACGACCCCGCCTACGACCTGGGGCAGGGCGCGGGTTTCTATCTGAACGCCACCCAGGCGCCCTGGGAGGCCCATTACCGCATGCAGGACTACGTGGCCGAGGAACTGCCCGCCCTGATCGAGGCGCATTTCCCCGCCACGGCCGCGCGGTCCATCGCCGGCCACTCCATGGGCGGGCATGGCGCGCTGGTCACCGCCCTGCGCAACCCCGGGCGCTATCGCAGCGTGTCCGCGTTTTCAGCCGTCGTCGCGCCTTCGCAGGTGCCCTGGGGGCAAAAGGCCTTCGCCGCCTACCTGGGCGAGGATCGCGAGGCCTGGGGACGGTGGGACGCGGTGGCGCTGATCCGCGCGGCCGCGCCCTCGGAACACTTGCCGATGCTGGTGGACCAGGGCCTGGACGACGAGTTCCTGGAGGTGCAATTGCGGCCCGAACTGCTGGAAGCGGCCTGCCTCGAAGCAGGGTACCTGCCGACCGTGCGCCGGCACGCCGGATATGACCACAGCTACTACTTCATCGCCAGCTTCATCGGGGAACACATCGCGTTTCACGCGCGGGCGTTGCGAGAGTAGGGCGCCTCATGCAGGATTCCGATGGGTGGGATGCAATAATTTAATTTCCAAATATATTGCGGCGGACTTATCCTGATCCACGATCAGGGATCCCCCTGGTCCGAAGGGACGCCACTTTGCGCGGGCGGGCACCGGTTTTCAGAGGGAGTCATTTGGTGGAACCGATCACGGATTATCTGCGGCAGGCCATCGAACTGGCCTACGCCAATGCCGAACGGGGCGGGCGCCCCTTCGGCGCCGTGGTGGTCAAGGACGGCAAGATCATCGCCCGGGCGGTCAACGAGATCATCGGCACCAACGACCCCACCGCGCATGCCGAACTGCTCGCGATCCGCGCGGCCAGCCAGCATCTCGGCTCCCCTCGTCTCGACGGCTGCGCGGTCTATGCCAGCGGGCATCCCTGTCCGATGTGCATGGGAGCGATGCGCCTGTCGGGCATCCAGGAAGTCGCCTACGCCTATTCCAACGAGGACGGCGAGCCCTTCGGCATGTCCACCGCTGCCATCTACGCCGATCTCGCCAAGCCTTTCGACCAGCAGTCGATGAAGATCCGCCATGTCCCGGTCAGGCTCGACGACAGGCCGGATCTTTATGCGGACTGGCAGGCACGGAGCCTGAACAGGCGATGAGCATGGGGTCGAAGTCCGGGCGTATCGCCCTGATCGTCACCGTGGCGCTCATCGGGTTCAATCTGCGTCCATTCCTCACCAGTATCGGGCCGCTCGCGGCCGGCATCCAGGAAGGAACGGGGCTGAGCCTGCAGGGCATGGCCTTGTTGACGCTGATTCCCATGCTGCTCATGGGCGCCGTCGCGTTCGCCGGGCCGGCCTTGCAGCTCGCCTTCGGCGCGCGCCGGTCGATGATCGGCGCCTTGCTGGTGATCTGCGCCGGCATCGCCCTGCGCCTGCCGGCCTCGACCGGATGGTCGATGGTCGCCACGGCCGCGATGATCGGTCTGGGCGTGGCGGTCGTCCAGGCCGTGTTTCCCAGCATCGTCAAGCGGGAATTCCCGCGCCACGTGGGGCCCATGATGGGCCTGTATTCCGCCACGCTGATGGGCGGCGGCGCCCTGGGCGCCGTGGCGTCCCCGTTGGTCGCGCATGCGACCGGCAGCTGGGCGGCTGGGCTGGCGTGCTTCGCCTTGCCCGCCGGGGCGGCCGTCGTCCTGGCAGGCGTCTTTCTGCCGGGCGACGCGCGTGCGCGCCAGACGGCCAACCTCACGCGCATTCTGCTTTCGCGGCCGCGGACCTGGCTGCTGATGGGCTGCTTCGGCCTCATCAACGGCGGCTATACCTCGGTCGTGGCCTGGCTGGCGCCCGCGTATCAGGCGCATGACTGGGGTGCCGCCGCCAGCGGCAGCCTGCTGGCCGTCCTGTCGGTCAGCCAGGCCGCGACGGCCTTGACCCTGCCCATTCTGGCCAGGAAAACGCCCGACCGGCGGGCATGGCTATGGCTGACGCTGGCCCTGCAGGCGGCCGGTTTCGCGGGGCTGGCGTTCATGCCCACCGTGGCGCCTTTCGTCCTGGCGGTCATCCTGGGCGCAGGCCTGGGCGGGTGTTTCGCCCTGATCATGATCGTGGCGCTGGACCACATGCCCGACCCGGCGCAGGCGGGGGCGCTGTCGGCGTTGATGCAGGGCGGCGGCTTCATCCTGGCGGCGGTTCCGGCATGGCTCGTCGCCGCGCTGCACGACGCCACGGGCGGCTACGCGGCCGGGTGGCTCTGGCACCTGGCCTGCGTCATGATCGTCGCCGGCCTGGTGGTCCGGTTCGCGCCCGCGGGGTATGCGCGCGTGATGCCGGCGCTGGTGGCCGCCAGCGCCTGAAGGCATACTGACACACCCAGCGGCCGCGTCCGGCCGTGATGTTCAAAACATTGATGAGTCATATGGCCGCCGATCGTTATCACGCCACCGGTTCGCAAGTCGAGTACCAGCACGGCTCGAACGAGCAGGTGCTGCGGAATCGGCCAGGCATCACGGATCCGGCCGTCATGGACGAACTCGAGACGAGACTGCTGTTGCGGCTCTATGAACGCGTGATGCGGGAACAGTTTCCCAATCGGCGGCTGGATGTCGCCGACCTGATGGGATGGCATCACCAGTGGCTGGGCAATCTGTACGATTGGGCAGGGCGGCCCCGGTCCGTCAATATGAGCAAGGACGGCTTTCATTTCGCCGCCGCCCTGCAGATTACCCGGCTACTGGACGAGTTCGAGCGAAAATACCTGCATCGCTACACACCGTGCCATGACGTGGACAATGAATCGCTGGCCGATGCCATTGCCGTCTGCCATGTCGAACTGATCCTCATCCATCCGTTCCGTGAAGGCAACGGACGCGTGTCGCGCCTGTTGGCGGACGTGATGGCGGTGCAGGCCGGACATGGCCCGCTGGACTACAGTGGATGGGATGCGGACAAGACCGCGTATTTCACCGCGATCCAGTGCGGCGTGAGCATGGACTACGCGCCCATGCGCGCATTGGTCAGCGTTGCGCTGGCTGGGCGGGGCGGGTGATCGTCGCCAGGGAGACCTGGGGCAGGTGGCTGTCCCCGCCGCGAAGTTTTGCCTCGATGTCGGCGATGCGTTGACCCGTTTCGATGGCCGTGGAACTGGCCACGGCGCGCAGGATGGCCTCCTGGCTGGGGTGCTGATGCATGCGCTGACTGGACATGAAAATGCCTGATTTAAAAGCAATGTTCCATTTTACCGCCTGCGCCCGGGCGAAGCCATCCTGTTGTGGTGCCCATCCCACGCCGCCCGCGTCATGACGGGCGGGGGCCAAGCAGCCGGGCCATGTCCGCGTAGCTGACCGCGTCTTCCCCGAACGTGAACGTGCCGCGTTCCGCCATTTCGCGGCCGGCGCGCAGGAAAGCGCCGAACGCCGCGCGGCCGAGCGCGCTGCCCACGCTGATGCGCTTGACGCCCATGCCGGATAGCTCGTCCAGCGTGAAATTCATCCCGGGCGAGCCCATCAGCACGTTCACCGGCCTGTCCACCGCACTTACCACGGCCTGGATTTCCTCTCGCGTGCGCAGCCCCGGCGCGTAGAGCACGTCGGCGCCCGCCTCCTGGTACGCCTGCAGGCGGCGGATCGTGTCTTTCAGGTCGGAACGCCCATGCAGGTGGTTTTCCGCGCGCGCCGTCAGCGTGAAGGGGTAGGGCAGCGCCCGTACCGCCTCGACCGCCGCCGTCACGCGGTCCGCCGCCTCGGCCAGATCGAAGATCGGGTCGTCCGACCGGCCCGTGGCGTCTTCGATGGAGGCGCCCACCGCTCCCGCTTGCGCCGTCAGCCTGTAGGTTTCTGCGATGCCTTCCAGCGTGTCGGCATAGCCGCTTTCCATGTCCGCGCTGACGGGCAGGTCCGTGGCTTCCGCCAGCTCTTTCACGTGCGCCAGCATCTGATCCCGGTCGACCTGGTAGTCGGGCTGGCCCCGGGTGTAGGCGTAGCCCGCGCTGGTGGTCGCCAGCGCCTGGAAACCCATGCCCGCCAGCAGTTTCGCCGTGCCGATATCCCAGGGATTGGGGATGATGAAGGCGCGGGGGGCGTGGTGGAGGGATTGGAAGAGGTGTGCTTTTTGGGGAAGCATGGGCATGAGGGGCAGATTGGGGGGACGGGGGTTTTTATTATGGCGCAGTCTGTCGCCAGGGCCGGATCACAACTTGGCGGCGACAGGAAGCCGGAATGGCGCACCCAGCCGGTTGAACGCGTTCATTGCAGCGATCGTGATGGTGAGGTCGACCAGGTCTTTGGGCGTGAATTGTGCCGAGGCTGCGGCATACGCTGCATCCGAGGCATGCGTTTCGCTGACACGGGTCACCTCCTCCGCCCAGGCCAGCGCGGTGCGCTCCTGGTCGGAGAATAGATGGTGCACCTCGTCCCAGACCGGAACCAACGCGATCTTGTCGACGGACATGGTTTTCCTCAGATCGCGGCTGTGCATGTCGATGCAGTGGGCGCAGCCGTTGATTTGCGAAACGCGGAGGAACACGAGGTGCACGAGTTCTTCGGGCAGGTCCGTCTTCTGCGTGACGTAGTGGTGGATACCGAAAAGTGCCTTCGCGCCGTCAGGTGCGATTTCTTGCCAGTTCAATCGTGCCATCTCAATCCTTTACTGTCGTTGATGGTGAATCGCGTCGCAGTCAGCGCACCCCGGGGACGCCTATCGACTTCAGCCGCAATCCATGTCATAACGCCACGATACTTTGCCTGGCATTGGAGAAACAGGCCCAAAAAATGCCGAAACGACTGATCCAAGATGACTAATCCAAAGACGCCCAGAGTGCTTTCCTTCCAGGTGGACCGTGCCGCCGTCGCGCCCATAGGGGACCAGATCCATGCAAGCCTGCGACAGGCGATCATCGAAGGCCGGCTTGCGCCAGGACAGCGCTTGCCTTCCGGCCGAGACCTCGCCGCGCAGCTTGGCGTCGCGCGCGGCACCATTCGTGTGGCCTACGATCGGCTGATCGCCGAGAACCTTGTATTCGGTGCCGGCCCCGCAGGCACACGCGTATGCGCTCGGCCACCTGCCTGCCAAGTGGATGACGAGGCGCCACTCGACGGGCCTTTGGCGGCTTTTACCCGCCCATATTCGAGCGCCCCGCTGCCGTTCCAGATGGGCGTGCCGGCTCACGACGCGTTTCCCGCCAAGCTCTGGGCCCGAATGCGGGCGCGCGCCGTACGCGCCGATGCCATCACTTACACGGCCTACGCTGATCCGCGCGGCGAACCTGCGCTGCGGACCCAGATTGCGAGCCATCTGGCCGTCAGCCGACAAATGCAATGTCATCCGGATCAGATCATCGTCACCAGCGGATACCGGCAGGGCCTGATGCTTGCGCTGACGGCACTGCGCCCGCATGGGCGCAAGGTGTGGATCGAGGAGCCAGGCTACCCGCTTGGAAGGCGCGCGCTGGAACTGACCGGAGCCATGCTCGAACCTGTTCCCGTAGATGCCGAGGGGCTTCGCGTGGAAGATGGCATCGCCCGCGCGCCAGACGCCCTGCTGGCATTGGTCACCCCGGGTCAACACGCACCTCTCGGCGTGACCTTGTCGCCGGCGCGTAGACACGCCCTGCTCGACTGGGCGGCGGAAAGCGGGGCCTGGATCATCGAAGATGACTATCTCGGAGAACTACAGCTCGACGGTCGGGCGGCACCGGCCCTTGCCGTAGGCGAAGGCGCCGAGCGCGTGATTCACATCGGCTCGTTCAGCAAGACACTCAGCCCGGCGCTGGGTCTCGGTTTCGTCGTCGCCCCGCGCTTGCTGGCGGAGCGCCTGGTCGAGGTCGCCGCCGTGTTGGCCCCGGCTCCGAACCGGACCACCCAATTGGCTGTTACGGAGTTTTTGGCGGATGGGCACTTCTTGCGACATCTGCGCCAGATGAAGGCTCTCTATGCCGAGCGCCGCAATCTCGCGCTGGCGCATATCAGCAAATTTCTGTCGGGTTCGCTAACGGCGGGGCTAGGCGTGATTGCACCGCTTCCAAAGAGCGCCGACGACAGCGTCGTTGCCGACATTGCCCGCGCACATGGTCTGGCCCCTTCCGCCCTCTCGGCCTGGTACCTTCGCCGCACTCATGCGCAACGTGGCTTGCTGCTCAGTGTGACGAACCTTCGATCCGAAAACATCGATGCCGCTTGCGCGAAACTTGCGAGTATTGTTGCCTCTCATTGAGGCGTAGCTGACAGATGCCCGACGGCTGCGGACGCGGCGTCGAAACGTCCACTTAACCAACCGTTAAGACGCCACAAGCCTTCTTACTCTTCAGGTATCAACCCCGGATTCCAGACCACTTCCCACAGGTGCCCGGCCGGATCCTGGAAATACCCCGCATATCCGCCCCAGAACGTCTCCTGCGCCGCTTTCACGATCACGGCCCCCGCGGCAGCGGCCTGCGCCATCACCGCATCCACCTCGTTGCGCGACGCCACGTTATGCCCTAGGCTGAATTCCGTGGCACTGGCCGGTCCTGGCGGCAAGCCTGAATCCTGCGCCAGACTCTTGCGCGGCCACACCGCCAGCTTCAATCCCGCCTGCAGATCGAAAAAAGCGACCGCGCCGTTCTCGAATTCTTTTCCGATGATGCCCTCGGTCGCCAGCCCCAGGCCGTCCCGATAGAACCGGACCGAACGGTCCAGGTCATCGACCCCCAGGGTGATGACGGTGATGCGTGGTTTCATGGCTGCCTTCTCCCCGCTCGAATCGTTCCCAGTCAAACGCTTCCCCCGGATCCGTCTTCCGGCCCGGCGCGATATGTTCGTGCCCCCGCACCGCCCGGATCGGGTGCCGCGCCCGGATCGCCGCCGCCAGCGCGTCCAGCCGCGCATATTGCGCATCCGTATAGGCCAGCGTGTCCGTGCCCTCCAGTTCGATGCCGATGGAAAAATCGTTGCAGCGCTCGCGGCCTTCGAAGGACGAAACGCCCGCATGCCAGGCGCGCAGCACCGTGGGCACGAATTGCACGACAGTCCCGTCGCGGCGGATCAGGAAATGGGCGGAGACCCGCATGTCGCGGATGTTCTCGAACCAGGGGTGGGATGCGATGTCCAGGCGGTTCTGGAAAAAATCGATGATGGCGTCGCCCGTGAACACGCCGGGCGGCAGACTGATGTTGTGGATCACCAGCAGGCAGGGGTCTTCGTCGCCGGGCCGCTGATCGTGATTGGGGGAGGGGCGGCGCAGGACTCCGCGGCCCTCGGCCAGCCAGCCATCCGGCCCGATGGACAAGGACGGCCCGGGCGCGGCAGGCGTCCCCGCCGTCATTTATTTCCCCAGGCCCAGCCGGGCGTGTTCCGGGCTGCACCAGGTCTTGCCCTGGCTCTGGTAGGCCTCTGACCGGGGCAGGTAGATGCGGCAATGGGCGCAGCGCACCATGGACTCGGAAGCGGCCTTGGCGTCGTCGGCCTGGCGGCGGGCGGCGGCCTGGCGGGCGTTGGCCTTCTGGTGGCTCAGGACGCGGGAAACGAACAGGACGGCCAGGATGATGATCGCCCAGAGCAGGAATTTACCCAAGAGTGCCTCGTTGCAGGATGACTTCCAGGACGAACCGGCTGCCCGTATAGGACAGCAGCAGGAAAGCGAAGCCGGCCAGCGTCCAGCGCAGGGCGACGCGGCCGCGCCAGCCCTGGATGTGGCGCCCCGCCAGCAGCACGCCGAAGGTGGCCCAGGAAAGCAGGGTGAAGACGGTCTTGTGGTCCATGGGCAGGGCGCGGCCGCCCAGGCGCAGGGACACGACGCTGCCGGTCAGGACGGTCAGCGTCAGCACGCCGAAGCCGATCCAGATCAGGCGGAACAGCAGTTGTTCCAGCGTCAGCAGCGGCGGCATGGCGGTCATGGCGCGGCCGATGGCGCCCTGTTCGACGGCCGATTCGATGGGCCGGTGCAGGTGGCGGTCCAGCACGGTCATCAGCATGGCGTGCAGCGCGGCCACGGTGATCAGGCCGTAGGCCGTCATGGCGATCAGCAGATGCACGCGCAGCCAGTCGTTGCTGGCGTGGGGCACCAGGTAGCCGTGGGGAAACAGGGTGGCCAGCAGACTGACGACGACGGCGGCGGGCAGCAGCAGGAGCAGCAGGCTGTCCAGGCGCAGCAGGAAGTTCTCGATCCAGAAGACGATCATGCCCAGCCACATGGCGGTGGACAGGGCCAGCGCCCAGCTCAGGTGCAGGCCGCTGGGGACGATGACGGCGGCGGCAAGGCCGACGCCGTGCAGGGCGATGGCGCCCAGCAGGCAGCTGCGGCCGATAGTGCCGGTGGGGCGGACGTCGCTGGCTTGCGCGATGGGCCGCCACAGGGCGATGCCCAGCACGGCGTAGGCCAGCGCGGCGAGCAAGTGAAATACAATGCTGACTGACATAGTCCTATCGGTGTCCGGCGCGCAAGGCCGCGCCCCCAAAAGCATCCATTTTATGCGCTGGCCGACGGATCAACCAGTTTTACGGATACGGCATCATGCTCGATAACCTGACATCCCGCCTGTCGCGCGTCGTCAAGACCATGCGCGGCGAGGCCCGCCTGACCGAGGCCAACACCCAGGAGATGCTGCGCGAGGTCCGCATGGCGCTGCTGGAGGCCGACGTGGCGCTGCCGGTGGTGCGCGATTTCGTGGCGCGGGTCAAGGAATCCGCCCTGGGACAGGAAGTCGTCGGCAGCCTGAACCCGGGCCAGGCACTGGTCGGGGTGGTGCACAAGGAACTGACCGCCCTGATGGGCGGCGACCTGGGCGCCGAGGCGGGCGAACTGTCCCTGGCGGCGCAGCCCCCGGCCGTGATCCTGATGGCCGGCCTGCAGGG
>DISE01000093.1:0-38919 GCA_002421865.1 Castellaniella sp. UBA6218 | reverse complement strand
CAGTTGAAGACCGTGGCCGCCCAGGTGGGGGTCGATTTCCTGCCGACCGAGCCCACGCAAAAGCCCCAGGACATCGCCCGCGACGCCCTGGACCATGCCCGGCGCCATCATTACGATGTGCTGATCGTCGACACGGCGGGCCGCCTGGGCATCGACCAGGNNATGCAGGGCCAGGACGCGGTCAACGTGGCGCGCGCGTTCTCGGACGCGTTGCCGCTGACCGGCGTGGTGATGACCAAGCTGGACGGCGATGCGCGCGGCGGCGCCGCGCTGTCGGTGCGCCAGATCACCGGCAAGCCGCTGAAATTCGTCGGCGTGTCCGAAAAGCTCGACGGGCTGGAATCCTTCCACCCCGAACGCATGGCCCAGCGCATCCTGGGCATGGGCGACATCGTGTCGCTGGTCGAGCAGGCCCAGAAGAACATCGACATCGCCGAGGCGCAGAAACTCGCCGCGCGCATGAAGTCCGGCGAACGCTTCGATCTGAACGATTTTCGCGACCAGCTGCAACAGGTGAAGAAACTGGGCGACATGGGTTCGCTGCTGGAAAAGCTGCCGGCGCAGTTCGCCCAGGCCGCGTCCCAGGTCCAGGGCGGTCAGGCGGAAAAGCAGCTGGCCCGCACGGAAGGCATCCTGAATTCCATGACGCCGCTGGAACGCGCCAAACCCGAACTCATCAAGGCCTCGCGCAAGCGCCGCATCGCCACGGGCTCGGGCGTCCCGGTGCAAGAGGTCAACCGCCTGCTCAAGCAGTTCGAGCAGATGCAGGGCATGATGAAGCAGATGAAAAAAGGCGGCATGGCGAAGATGATGCGCGCCATGGGCGGGATGAAGGGCCTGGGCGGATTCGGCCGGGGCGGCTTTCGCTGATCCTTGCCGGATCAGGTCTGCGATTGCAGGTAGTTCTGCAGGCCGATCTTCTCGATCAGACCCAGCTGCTTTTCCAGCCAGTAGGCGTGATCGGCCTCGGTGTCCTGCAATTGCTTCAGCAGCAGGTCGCGGGTGACGTAGTCGCCGTGGGTCTCGCAGATCGAAATGCCTTCGCGCAGGGACGCGCGCACTTCGTATTCCAGTTCCAGATCGGCGCGCAGCATGCCGGGCACGTCCGTCCCCGGCGTGAAGGCGTCGGGGCGCATGTCGGGCTCGGCTTCGAGCATCAGCAGGCGTTGCAGCAGCGCATCGGCGTGCTGGGTTTCCTCTTGCATTTCATGATCGCTGCGGGCGTGCAGTTTGCTCAGGCCCATGTCCTGGTAGCGGCGCGAGTGCAGGAAATACTGGTCGCGTGCGGCCAGTTCGCCGCGCAGTTGCTTGGTGAGGTAAGCGATGACTTCGGGGTGACCTTGCATGGGGCGCCTTTGGAGATGCGATGACGGGTGAAAGTATGCCACGTCTGAAATCAACCGCCCCCCACCGCCACCACGATCTCGATCCGGTCGCCATCGGTCAGCGGGGCCTGGGCGTGCTGGCTGCGGGGCACGATGTCGCCATTGCGTTCCACGGCGATGCGCTTGCCTTCGTAGCCCAGGCGGACCACCAGGTCGTGGACGGTGCGCACGTCGTCCAGGGCGGTGTCGGTGCCGTTCAGCAGGATGTTCAGGCTCATGGCGTCGGTCTCCTCAATCGCCCGCGTAGCGGTCGGTGGCGGCCAGCAACTGCTTCAGGATGCCGGGCTCGTCGAAGGCGTGGCCGGCGTCCGGGATCATGTGGAATTCCGCCTGGGGCCAGGCGCGGTGCAGGTCCCAGGCTGATCTGGCCGGCGTGCAGGCATCGTAGCGGCCCTGGATGATCACGCCCGGGATGCGGGCCAGTTTGTGCGCGTCGCGCAGCAGCTGGCCTTCTTCCATGAAGCCCCGGTTCACGAAATAGTGGTTTTCGATGCGGGCGAAGGCCAGCGCCGCCTGGTCGGCGGCGTGCGCCTGGTGATGCGCCGGATTGGGCAGCAGGGTGATGGTGTGACTTTCCCATTGGGTCCAGGCGTGCGCGGCCCGCAGTTGCGCCTGGGGGTCGTCGCCCGTCAGGCGGCGGCGGTAGGCGGCCATCAGGTCGTCGCGCTCGGCCTCGGGGATCGGGGCCAGGTAGTCTTCCCACAGGTCGGGGAACAGCCAGGACGCGCCTTCCTGGTAGAACCAGCGCAGTTCCGCCTGGCGCAACAGGAAGATGCCGCGCACGATCAGGGCGCTCACCCGTTCCGGGTGGGTCTCGGCGTAGGCCAGCGCCAGGGTCGAGCCCCAGGAACCGCCGAACACCACCATCCGGTCGGCGTGCAGGACTTCGGTGCGCAGGCGCTCGATGTCGGCGATCAGATCCCAGGTGGTGTTGTGCTCGATCTCGGCCGACGGCGTGGACCGCCCGCAGCCGCGCTGGTCGAACAGCAGGATGTTGTAGCGTTCAGGGTCGAACAGGCGGCGGTGGGTGGGCGAGCAGCCCGCGCCCGGCCCGCCATGCAGGAACACCACCGGCCGCCCCTGGGGGTTGCCGCACAGTTCCCAGTAGACGCGGTGGCCGTGGCCGGCGTCCATGAAGCCTTGCGCGTAGGGCTCGATCTCGGGATACATCAGGTGGTCTCCGGTGCGGGCGCGGCGTCCGCCATGGGGCGCCGCGTGAAGATCAGGTCCCAGACTCCGTGGCCCAGCCGCAGGCCGCGGTTCTCGAACTTGGTCAGCGGGCGGTAGTCGGGGCGCGGCGCGTAGTCCGCGCAGGTGTTTTGCAGCGACGGCGCCGCCGACAGGACTTCCAGCATCTGCTGGGCGTAGTGTTCCCAGTCCGTGGCGCAGTGCAGATAGGCGCCCGGCGCCATGCGGCTGGCGAGCAGCTCGATGAACGCGGGCTGGATCAGGCGGCGCTTGTGGTGGCGTTTTTTCGGCCAGGGATCGGGGAAGTAGATGTGCACGCCGGCGAGCGAGCCCGGCGCGATCATGTCGCGCAGCACCTCGACGGCGTCGTGCTGGATGATGCGGATGTTGTCCAGCCCGTTGTCGTGGATGCGTTTGAGCAGCGCGCCCACGCCGGCGTTGAANNCGCCCATGCCGAAGCCGATCTCCAGGATCACGGGCGCCGTCCGGCCGAAGGCCGCCGACAGGTCGATGGGCGTGTCCTGGTAGCGGATCGACCAGCGCGGCAGCCATTCGGCGATCGCCTGCTCCTGGCTGGGGGTGATGTGGGCGCGGCGGTGGACGAAGCTGCGGATGTGAGTGCTGCCCGACGGAGTCTGGGCCGTCACGACGGGCGGGGGGGATTTGGGCGGGTTCAAAATGCTGTTAAAATGCCGGGCTGCAAGGGATTTGGTGAGCCTTGATTTTACCAATGAATCCCTGCGGTCATCGATCTTCATCGATGCGGGTGTAGTTCAATGGTAGAACGGCGGCTTCCCAAGCCTCAAGCGTGGGTTCGATTCCCATCACCCGCTCCAAGATTCCCATCCCCCGCCGTTGCCTCAGGCCTGGGCTCTCGCCAGCCAGGCGCGCGGCGGCATGCCGGTCCTGGCGGTGAATGCGCGTGAAAGCGCGGACGGATTCGCGTAGCCAAGCTCTTCGGCCAGCCTCTTGATGGGTCTGCCTTCGCGCAGCCGGCTTTGCGCCAGCGCGATGCGCCAGTCGGATAGATAATCGGCCGGCGTCTGGCCGACGATCTCACGGAAAGCCTTGGCAAACGCCGTGCGGGACATGCCGGCGCATGCAGCCATGCGCTCCAGCGTCCAGGCTTCGCCTGGGGCTTCGTGCAGGGCGACCAGCACGCGGGCCAGGCGCGGGTCGGACAAGCCCGTGATGAGGCCGGGGCGCACGCCGGCCTCTTGCGGGTGGTCCAGCAGCCAGCGCAGCAATTGAAGCACCACCACCTCGAACAAGCGGTCGGCCAGCAGGCGCTGGCCGCAGCGCACGCGGTCGGTTTCGGCGAAGAGCAGCTCCAGGGCCGCTTCCAGGCCCGTCACGCGCGTCAGCGGCACCGCGATCAAGGGCGGCAGCGCCCGCGCCAGTGGGTGGCGCATGCCGCCGTCGAAGAGCAGCCGCGCGCAGGTGAAGTCCGCGCCTTCCGCCGGGGGATTATGGAAGCGGTGGGTCAGCGGGCGCGCGTAGAACAGCAAGGTCGGTTCGTCGAAGCTCAGCGAGCGGGGGACATCCTGCGCGCCGGGATGGCTCACCCGCAGGGAGCCCCGGCGCAGCACGTGCAGGTAGCCGTGCCCTTCACAGGCATCGAAATGGTTGAGCCCGCACAGCGCGCCCGAATGGTGCAACTGAGCCTGGACCCGGAAGCGTTCCAGAAGACCCGAGAGGCGGTCGATGGGCGGATCAGGTGGCATTTGGACGAAATGATATTTTATGCGTACTAATTGATCCCTATAGTACATGAAACGCCGCCATACTGCCCTCAATCACCTGCCGTACAGGTGTTTTTTTCAGGAGATCATCATGCCTCGTGTCAAACTTCAATCCCAATCCGTCCCCGCCGCCAGCCAGCCGCTGCTGGCGCAGATCCAGCAGGCGTTCGGCGCCACGCCCAATATGTTCAAGGCGGTGGCCAACTCCCCCGCTGCCTTGCAAAGCATGTGGGCCGCGTTCGGCGCCCTGGGTCGGGGCACGCTGGGCGCCAGGCTCGGCGAGCAGATCGCTGTCGCCATCGCGAACCGCAACCGCTGCGAATATTGCCTGGCCGCGCATACTGTGCTTGGCCAGAATGCCGGTGCGTCGGCTGCCGAGATGGCCGCTGCCCAGGCCGGGCAGTCCGATGATGCCAAGACGGCGGCGGCGCTGGCCTTCGCCCTGAAGGTAGTCGAGCAGCGTGCGCAGGTCGGCGACGACGATGTCGCCCGTCTGCGGCAAGCCGGCTTCGGGGACGAACAGATCGTCGAGATCATGGCCCATATCGCCTTGAACCTCTTTACCAACTACATCAACGTGGCCCTGGACATTCCAGTGGATTTCCCCAAGGTCGCCTTGCGGTGACGTCGTCCCATGGTCCGGCCGTCGGCCGGGCCATGCCACAATTCTGCGATGACAAGCATGCAGGACGATCTGTTTGGGGCGGCGCCCTGCCGGCCTCAAGCCGAACCGCAAGACGATGAGGCCGGCCGCCCGGCGCCGGCGCCGTCCGTGCGGCGGCGCCCAGCCAAGGTGCGGCTCGCGCCCGCCGCCGAGGACTGGCGAGGGCTGGCGCAGCAACTGCCGGCGCAGTTGCGCTTCGGGGTTTCCACCTGGTCCTACCCAGGCTGGGAAGGTCTGGTCTGGGAAGGCGATTACGCTCCGGGCGTCTTGTCGAAGCACGGGTTGGGCGCCTACCACCAGCATCCGCTGCTGCGCACGGTATGCGTGGACCGTACCTTCTGGCGGCCGTTGACTGCCGCCCAATATGCCGCCTATGCGGCGCAGGTCGACGAGGGCTTTCGTTTTGTCGTGAAATGCCCGGCCCTCGTCACTGACGCCCAGGTGCGCGGCGACGAGGGCAAGGCGCTCAAGCCGAACCCGGATTTCCTTGACCCGCGCCTGGCCGTCGGGCACTTCGTGCTGCCGGCGCTTGCGGGCCTGGGCGCTAGGCTGGGCGTGCTCGTTTTTCAGTTGAGTCCCTTGCCCTGGAACTGGCTCGGCCGGCCCGGGGCATTGCTGGACAGGCTGGATCGCTTGCTGGCGGCGGTCCGCCAGGCCTTGTCCGCGCATGCCTCCGTGATCGTCGCCGTGGAAGTCCGGGATCCGGAACTGCTGGGTCAGGCGCTGGTCGACACCCTCAAGGCGCATGGCGCCACGTTCTGCCTGGGCCTGCATGGCAAAATGCCGCCGATCGAGGCGCAACTGCCGATGCTGCGCGCGTTGTGGCCGGGCCCGCTGGTCTGCCGCTGGAGCCTGAACCGCGTTTTTGGCCCGTACGGCTATGCCGACGCGCAGAAAAAGCATGCGCCGTTCGACGCCCTCGTCAGCGAGGACACGCACACCCGCGCCGAACTGGCACGCGCCATTCGCGGCATCACGGGTGCGGGCCAGCCGGCCTATGTGACCGTCAGCAACGATGCCGAGGGCTGCGCGCCGCTGTCCATCCAGAAGCTCGCCCAGGCCGTACTGCCCTAAGCGCCGAACCCCAGCGCGATCGCCAGGCCGCCGGCGAGCACGCCCATCCCCGCGACGCCCAGTGCCAGGACGGCCAGTTCGGCGCGCCGGAACGACCGGCTGACCATGGCCAGCGACGGCAGGCTGACCGGCGGCAGGGTCACCAGCAGCGCGGCCGCCGGTCCCACGCCCACGCCCAGCGCCAGCAGGGCCTGGACGATGGGCACTTCGCCGGCGGTCGGGATGACGAACAGGGTGCCGACCAGCGCGGCGCCCACGATCCACAGCAGGCTGTTGTCGATGCTGAAGTCCAGCACGGGAAACAGCCAGGCGCGGGCCGCGCCCAGCAGCAGCACGAGAATCAGGTATTCGGGCAGCAGCCGCAACGCCATGCCGGCGAAGGCCCGCGCCCAGCGCCGCAGGACCCGGCCCGGCAGGAAGAACGCGGGGTCGGTTCCGGCGGTAGCCGCGTCGGTGTCGCCGGCGGGTGTGCAGTCTGTCTTGTTCATGCGGTTCAGCGCCCAGCCCAGGCCCAGCACCATGGCCAGACCCAGCGCAAGACGCAGCCCAGCCCAGTGCCAGCCCAGGACGAAGCCCATGAAGACCAGGGTGGCCGGGTTGAGCATGGTGTTGCCCAGCCAGTAGGCGGCCGTGTTGCCCGGCGCGGCGCGGCAGTGGCGCAGCCCCGTGATCACGGGGGCTGCGCAGCAGGTGCACATCATGCTGGGGATGGACAGCAGGCCGCCCGTCACGACGCCGCTGGCGCCGGGACGGCCCAGCCAGCGTTCGATCCAGCGGGGCGGCAGCAGGGTCTGGATGGCGGAACCCAGCAGCAGCCCCAGCAGCAGGGCTTTCCAGATGGCCAGCCCGTAGGCCTTGGCGTAGTCGAGCGCGGCGTGCAGCGAGGGCGCGGGCGGCGCGTCCTGGCCGCCCGTCAGGATGGACGCGCCGATGGAATGGGTCTGGGCGGCCGTGAAGGCGCGGTCGTAGTATGGCGACCATTTCACGTAGAACAGGCCGGCCAGGGCGATCAGCGCCACCAGGGCGATGCCCCAGGCGGGATGGCGGGCGGGGGAGGACGGATTCAACGCGGCCTCCGTGCGGAGACCGGGCGGACGAGCGGGGTGGAAGCGCGGTTCATGGGATTGGGGGATTGCATAAAGCCGGAATCATAAACCCGTCCCCATCCGGGGAGGCGGACCGATCGCCGGCGCGGGCGGGGATGGCGCGGTTTCGCGGCCGCCCCTACAATCATTTCAGATATATCATCTGGATATCCCCTCCCTCTTATGGAGTTCCCATGAGCCTGTCCCCGTTCCACCTGGCCATTCCCGTGTACGACCTGCCTGCCGCCCGCCGATTCTACGGCGAGGTCTTCGGGCTGGAGGAAGGCCGCTCCAGCGCGCAGTGGGTGGATTTCAACTTCTATGGCCACCAATTGGTGATCCACGAGCATCCCCGCACGCCGTCCCAGGAAAGCGCCCACACCAATCCGGTCGACGGACACGACGTGCCGGTGCCGCACTTCGGCATCGTCCTGCAATGGGACCAGTGGGAAGCCCTGGCCGAGCGCCTGAAGTCCTTCGGCACGAAGTTCGTCATCGAGCCCTATGTCCGCTTCAAGGGACAGGTCGGCGAACAGGCCACCATGTTCCTGCTCGATCCCTGTGGCAACGCCCTGGAATTCAAGGCGTTCAAGGACCTGGGCCAGCTGTTCGCCAAATAGACGGCGGACCGGACCGCCGCCGGTCCTGCGCGGTCCGGGCAATCCGGACACGCGTGGGTCGTCCGCGCTTTGACTCCGGGCCGGGGTCGGTGTCAATATCCCGGCCATGCCCAGATTCCTGCACACCGCCGATTGGCAGATCGGCCGCCAGTACGGCCGTTTCGCTCCCGAGGACGCCACGGTCCTGGCCGAGGCCCGCTACGTCGTGGTCGAGCGCATCGCCGCGCTGGCCGCGCGCGACCGGATCGACGCCGTCCTGGTGGCGGGCGACGTGTTCGATGCCCAGACGGTGTCCGACCGCACCATCCGGCGCCTGTTCAATGCGCTGCGCGGTTACGAAGGCCCCTGGATCCTGATTCCCGGCAACCACGACGCCGCTCTGGCCGAAAGCGTCTGGACCCGCGCGCAGCGGCTGGGCGCGGTGCCGCCCCACGCGCACTTGCTGCTGGAGCCGGGCGTGCATGCGTTCCCAGAACTGGGGTTCGCGGTGCTGGCCGCGCCCCTGACCCAGCGCCAGACGCACGGCGACCTGACCGAGTGGTTCGACGCGGCGGAAACGGCCGATGGCCTGGCGCGCATCGGTCTGGCGCACGGCAGCGTCCAGGGCCTCCTGGCCGAGGACATCGATTCCCCTAATCCGATCGCCGCCGACCGGGCGGCGCGCGCGCGGCTGGATTATCTGGCGCTGGGCGACTGGCATGGCTTCAAGCAGGTGGACGAGCGCACCGTGTACAGCGGCACGCCGGAGCCGGAACGCTTCCGCGACAACGGCTCGGGCCGGATCGTGCGGGTGGACGTACCGGGCCCTGGCCTGGCGCCGGCGGTGGAATCCCTGGAGATCGGCCAGTACCGCTGGCTGGCCTGGGACGAAATCCTGTCGGTCGCGTCCGACCTGGACCTGCTCGTCGGACGCCTGGACGGCCTGCCCCCCGAGACCGTGCTGGACCTGACGCTGAGCGGCGCCCTCGACCTGGCGGGTGCGAGGCGCCTGGACCAGGCGCTGTCCGTGGCCCAGGGGCGCTGCCGCAGCCTGCAGGTCCATCGGGCGGGTCTGCGGCTGGAGCCCACCGACGAGGACATGGCCGCCTTGCGGGCCGACGGCTACGTGGGCGAGGTGATCGCGCAACTGCGCCAGCGGCAGGATGCGGCCGCCGAGGACGCGGACACGGCGCGCGAGGCGCTGGCGATCCTGGCCGGCCTGCTGAGCCAGGACGCGGGAGAGGCGTCATGAGACTCTTGCGCCTGCGGGTCGAACAGCTGCGGCGTTTCCGCGAACCAGTGGAAATCCGCGATCTGGAACCCGGCATCAATCTGTTCGCCGGCCCCAATGAATCCGGCAAGAGCACGCTGGTGCGGGCGATCCGCGCGGCGTTCTTCGAGCGCTTCAAGTCCAATGGCGCAGCAGACCTGCAGCCCTGGGGCGATACGTCCGCCGCGCCCAGCGTGGAGCTGGAATTCGAATGGCAGGGCGTGCGCTGGAAACTCAGCAAACGGTTTCTGAAACAGAAACGCTGCGACCTGGAAATCGGCGCCCGGCGTTTCAACGGCGACGAGGCCGAGGAAAAACTGGCGGAATGGCTAGGCTATCAATTCCCCGGCAAGGGGCCGAGCAAGGCGCCGCACTGGGGCGTGCCCGGCCTGCTGTGGATCGAGCAGGGCGAGGGCCAGGAATTGCGAGGTCCGGTGGCCTACGCCGGCAATTATCTGAAATCCGCCTTGGGCGGGCACTTGAGCGACATCGCCAGCAGCGCGGGGGATGCGCTGATCGCCCGGGTCGAGACCGAACGCGCCAAGCTGCTGACGTCCACGGGGCGCCCCACCGGGGAATACGCCGAGGTCCTGCGGCAGCACGAGGACGCCGGGGCGCGCCTGACGGAGCTCGATCGGGACATCGCCGCGTATCGTCAGCAGGTGGACCGGCTGGCCGAACTGCGCCGCTTGCAAGCCGAGGACGAGGGCCGGCCCTGGGAAGCCTACCGCCGGCGGGCCGTGGACGCCCAGGCGAGACTGACCGAGGTCCAGGGTTGGCGACAGGCCAGGGCGCGCGAGGCGCAGGATCTTGAGCATTGCATCGCCAGTTTGCAGCACGGCAGGGATCAGCAGGCGGCCTATGCCCGCCAGCACCAGGACCTGGAGCAGCGTGCCCGGGATCGTGACGCGACCGGGCTTCAGGTCGCCGAATTGCAGGCCGACCGGCCGCGGATCGACGCGCAGGTCGAGCAGGCGCAGGCGGCCTACCGGATGGCCGAGGACCGTCTGACGATGGCGCGCCGGCAAGCCAAGCGCGCCGTGCTGGCGGCCGATCTGCGCCGGTTGACGGCCGAACAGGCCCGGTTGGCGGCCGACCTGGAACAGGCGCAAACTTTGCAGGCGCGCGTCCAGGCCTTGCACGCCCGTTTGCAGGGCATCCGGCTGGACGAGGCGGCATTGAAGCAATTGCGGTCGCTGGATCGGGCGCTCGCCGAACTCGATGCAGTCCGGCAGTCCGCCGCCACACGGCTGGCCTACGATCTGCTGCCGCAGCAGCATGTCCTGGCGGGGGACGAGCCCCTGTCGGGCCGGGGCGAACGCCTGCTGCTGGAACCCGTCGCACTGGACGTGCCGGGCATCGGCCGCCTGCACATCCGGCCCGGAGGCGAGGATCTGGCCGATCTGGCTCGTCGCCGCCAGGAAACGCGTGCCCGGTTTGATGCGCTGCTGGCCGGCCTGGGGGCGGCGGACTTGCGGCAGGCCGAAGATCGGGTCGAACAGGCCCGCACCCTGCGGCAAGAGATCGAACTGCATGAAACCCGCCTGGGCGGACTGGCGCCGCAGGGCGTGGATGCCGTGTCGAACCGGCTGGCGCTGGTCGAGCAAGAACTGCGGACCCGGTCCGAATCGCTGGCGGCGCTGCCGCAGGATCCGGTCGATACGGATTCCGGGGCAGGCGCGGCTCAAATCAGCCCTGCGCAGGCCATCACCGAGGATGCCGCAGGCCCTCTCGATGAGGCCCGGGCCGAACGCGAACTGGCCGCCGTGCGCGAAAGGTTGCAGGCTGCCGAACGTCAGGCAGCCCGGCATGCACAGACGCTGGGCCTGGCGGAACAGGCCGGCCGCACGGCCGCGGCTGAATGGCAGCGGCTCCGGGACGCGGTCCAGGCGCCGGAGCGTCAGCGGCAGGAGCGGGAACTCATCGCCCGCCTGGCGGCGCTGCAGGCGCAGGAACTGGCTGTACGGCAATCGCTGGACGCGCTGGACGCGCGGATCGCCGAGGCCCGTCCGGAGATTCTGGAGCAGGACGTGCAGCGGTTCTCTCGTACCGCCGCCCAGATGGAGCAGGCCGCCAAGGAACGCCGCGAGGAAGCCATCCGGGTGCAAAGCGGGCTGGAAGCGCTGGGTGCGCACGGCCTGGAGGAACAGCGCGCCGACCTGGCCCGCGAGGCGGAATTCATCGCCCGGCGCCGCGACGAACTGCGGCGCCGGGCCGAAGCCCTGGACTTGCTGCTGGAATTATTGAGAGCCGGCCGCCAGGCGCTGACCCGCCACATCCAGGCGCCCCTGCAACGTCATCTGAACCATTATCTGCACCTGCTGTTTCCGCAGGCGCGGCTGGACGTGGACGGGGACCTGCTGCCGGAGCGGCTGGTCCGCACGGGGGCGGCCGGCGCGGTGCACGAGGCGGTGGATGCCCTGAGTTTCGGCGCGCGCGAGCAGATGGGCCTGATCAGCCGCCTGGCCTACGCCGATCTGCTGCGCGAGGCGGGCCGGCCCACGCTCATTATCCTGGACGACGCCCTGGTGCATAGCGACCACGCGCGCCTGGACGGCATGAAGCGCATCCTGTTCGATGCGGCGCAGCGCCACCAGATCCTGCTGTTCACCTGCCACCCCGAGCGCTGGCGCGACCTGGGCGCGAGGGTCGTGGAGATGGGAATGCTGGGGGCGGCCTAGGCCGGTTCGTGCCGGGTCAGCGGCTGGCGCCGTCGTGGGGGATGCGCTTCAGGGTGTCCGGATCGATCTCGGGGACGCAGCGCAGGTTGATGCCGCGAGACAGGGTCCCGTCGGGCAGGGCGCCCAGCGCCATGGGTTGGGTGCCGCAGGTCCGGCAGAACTGGTGCTCGATCTTGTGCGTGTTGAAGCGGTAGGACTGCAATGCGTCCTCGCCCTGGTCCAGATGGAACTGATCGACGGGGAAGAACGCCAGCAGCATGCCCTTGATGCGGCAATGCGAGCAGTTGCATTCGATGGCCTGGGTGGGGAGGGCGGCGTCGATGGTGAATCGGACGGCGCCGCAGTGGCAGCTTCCTTGGAAGGGCATCGGCAGGCTCCTGGCGCGACCGGGGCCGGGATGGCATCCGGTCAATAAGGCAGGATAAACCACTGGGCGGGGAGAACGCCAGATCAGTCCGTCCCCGAGTGTTTGGCCGCAGACGGGGCTGGCGCTTCACTGGCTGGTTGCAGCGGCGACACCCCCACCAGATCGCCGTCGGGATCCCGTGCCAGTTTTTCGCCCAGGAAATCCAGGAAAGAGCGCAGCGCCGGCGACATGCCGCGCCGCGACAGGTAAGCTGCGTGCACGATTCCGGACACCAGCGACCAGTCGGGCAGGATGCGCTCAAGCCGCCCCTGAGTGATGTCCTCGTGGCACATGTAGTCGGGCAGCATGCCGACGCCCACCCCGCCCAGGATGGCGAAGCGCAGCGTCATCAGGTCGTCGGCGACGCACGCGGGGCGGCAGGCGGCTTCGTACCGCGCGCTCTGCGGACCGAGCAGTCTGAGGCGCACCTTGCCGCCCGTCGCCGACATGCCCACCGCGTCGAAGCGCTCCAGGTCGGCGGGTTGCTCCGGACGGCCATGGCGCCGCAGCAGCGCGGGGCTGGCGACCAGCAGGCCGTGGCTCAGGCCGAGCCGTTTGATGATTGCGCTGCCGCTGTCGTCCAGGGTCGGGCGGACCCGCAGGGCGACGTCCACGCCTTCCTCGGCCAGGTCGACCACGCGGTTGCTGACCTGCATTTCGAGGCGCACCTTGGGGTGGCGCGCCAGATAATCGGGAATCAGGGGGCCGATGGTGGCCTGGGCCAGGGTCACGGGGCAGGACACGCGCAGAGGACCGCGCGGCTCGGTCAGGATCCGGGCGAGTTCGTCCTGGGCCTGGTCGGCCTGGTCGCGCACGGCGACGCAATGGCGGTGGTATTGCTCACCGGCCGCCGTCAGGGACAGTTTGCGGGTGGTGCGGTTCAGGAGCCGCACACCCAGCTCGGCCTCCAGCCGGGCGATCCGCCGCGACAGCCGCGAGGTCGGCAGCTCCAGTGCCCGGGCCGCGCCCGAGAAGCTGCCGTGGTCCACGACTTCGGCGAAATAGCGCATGTCGTTCAGGTCATGCATGGTCTATTCGATTCAAAAATAGAACAATCTATGCTTTTTATAGCGTCTTATCAATAGGATTCGGGTAATGGAGAATGACGTCCTTCACCACTCTGTCATCCGAACGGGACCCATCATGAAACTGCTGCACATCGATTCCAGCATCTCCGGCCAGAATTCCGTCACGCGCGGCCTGACGCGCAAGATCGTCGAGCGGCAGAAAGCCGCGAACCCCGGCCTGGAAGTGGAATATCTGGACCTGGCCTTGCAGGCGCCCGCCCCCCTGTCGCTGGACGCGCTGGGCTTCCGGCTGCCGCCGTCGGACGAGGCCCTGACCGACATCCAGCGCCGTGAAAACGAGCTGTCCGAGGCGCTGGTCGCCCAGTTGATCGCCGCCGACGTCGTGGTGATCGGTTCGCCGCTGTACAACTTCACCGTCCCGGCCCAGTTGAAGGCCTGGCTGGACCGCGTGGCCCAGGCGGGCCGCACCTTCAAGTACACCGAGAGCGGCCCGGTCGGTCTGCTCGGCGGCAAGACCGTGATCCTGGCGCTCAGCCGCGGCGGCGTGTATTCCACCAGCGACGCCGGCAACGCCATGGAACACCAGGAAAGCTACCTGAAGACGATCTTCGGCTTCATGGGTGTGACCGACATCCGCGTGGTGCGTGCGGAAGGCATGGACATGGGCCCCGAAAGCCGCGAACGCGGTCTGGCCCAGGCCCAGGAAGCCATTCTGGCCCTGGCTGCCTGATAGCCGCACAGGCCCGCATCAGGCGGGCATGGGCAGCCGGCCATCCACCAGGAACGCGTCGAGCGGGTAACTGTGGACGGCGCGGTCGCCGACCGGCTTGAACGCGACTTCGCGGGCGCTCAGCTGGCATAGCCAGGGGCGCATGTCCCGGGGGGTTTTCCCGGCCAGCGCCCGCGGCGTGAACAGGCCGACGCACAGTCCTTGAGCCGGGTCGCGCGCCGAAGGGTATTCGAAGGCCTCGACGCCCGCCGCGCGCATGCCGGTCCCCAGCGCCTGGGTCGCCCGGTAGCGTGCGGGATCGGTCAGTTCGGCCCGGTGGGCGTCGAAAGGCGGATCTTGCAGCCGCAGGCCGCGATCCGTGCGGTAGCCGGCGGAAAACAGGGTGTGCTGGCTCTGGATGGCGTCCCCCGCCGGGGGGGCGTCCATGGACCACCAGAACACGAAGCGGTAATAGGCGGATTCGGCCAGCGTTGCGCCGAGATCGCGGCCGCCGTACAGCAGGCTGGGCTCGTGGGACCGCCCGAAGCGCGATCCCCAGGGCAGCGGCGGGTAGCGGAACGGCGTGCGCAGCAGGTAATGCAGGCGTTCGCCGCCGGCGGGCCAGGGCGGTTTGACCCCATCGAGCAGAGCCTCCAGGACGGCCTGTTCTTCCAGCGTGTCCACGTATCCCAGGGTGGCGACGTGCTCCTGGCTTTCGACCAGGCGGTGCAGCAGCCCCTGGATGGGGACGATGCCGCGCCCACCTTCGCAATCCCGCCACAGGTCGCCGGGTCCGGTCTCCGGGCCGACGTCGCTCCTGTGCGCGGTCAAATCTTGCCCCGCATCGCGTCCACGAAGCGCAGGACCGTCATCAGGCCCTGGATCGTGGCGATCTGTTCGGCCGGGACGCCGCCCGTGACACGGTTCGGGGCGCGCATGAAATGCCGCATCCATTCGACGTCGCCGCCCGTGAGCGCGTACAGGGCGCGTGCCAGGCGCACCAGCAGCAGGGCCAGTTCGCCCTGTTTGGAGGAGGGGTCCAGCGATTGCGTGGTCTTCATCCGGCTGACGGCGGTGCGGTGCATGCCCAGGACGTCCGCCAGACCCGCCTGACGCAGGCCGAGCTGTTCGGCGGCCCGGAGGACGGCCTTGGCCAGTACGGCGTCCGGCGCGGGCGCGGTGTTCCGGAGGGCGGTCACGATGGTTTTCCGGGCATGTTCAACATGCACATATTATGGTCCATCTGTGCAGATCGCACAATACATGGACGGCAGTGAAAGCCTCATCGGTCGCCCGGGGACCGGCCATCCGTCCGGGGACGTCGGGCGCGTCAGTCGCGGAAGTTCTGGAACTGCAGCGGCAGTTCCACGTCCGTCTTGCGCAGCAGGGCGATGACCTCCTGCAGATCGTCGCGCTTCTTGCCGGACACGCGCAGCTTGTCGCCGTTGATCTGGGTCTCGACCTTGATCTTGGCCTGTTTCACGGCGGCGATGAGTTTTTTCGCCACGGCCTGTTCGATACCCTGGCGGATGGTGATCTTCTGGCGGGCGCCGCCCAGATTTTCCAGCGGCTCGGCCACGTCCATGCAGCGCACGTCGATGCCGCGAGCCGACAGGCGCCCGCGCAGGATGTCGATCATCTGCTTGAGCTGGAAGGCGCTGGGGGCGACCTGGGTGACAACGTAGCCTTCCAGTTCGAAGCTCGCGTCCGTGCCCTTGAAATCGAAACGGGTGGCGAGTTCGCGGTTGGCCTGGTCGACGGCGTTGGTCAGTTCGTGCTTGTCGACTTCGGAGACGACGTCAAAGCTGGGCATGGGGGCGGGCTCCTGGAAGAAGGGGGCGATCCCCCGATTGTAGGGCCTACAGCGCTCGCAGCCCCACGTAAAGCGCGGTTCCGGCGGCGATGCTCAGCAGGGTCTGGCGCGTGCGCCATTGCAGCAGAGCCACCACGATCACGGCGGCCATTTCCTGCCAGGGCGGGCCCCCGTGCGCGCGCGCCTGGCCGGCCGCGCTGTCGATCAGCAACAGGACCATGATCGACAAGGGCAAGGAGTCGCCGAGCTTGTGGACGAGGGGGTGGCGGCGCAGCCAGTGGCCGGCGATGAAGGGCAGGGCGCGCAGCAGGATCGTCACGAGGGCCATCAGCGCGATGGCGGTCAGGACGTAGCCGGTGTCAGTCATGGGCGCCCCCCGTGGCTGGTGCGGGCCGGGCGGGCCGCACGGCGGTGGCCAGCAGGCTGAGCGCGATGGCGATGGCCAGGGCCTGGGACGGCATCAGGAGGCAGCCTGCGGCGTAGGCGGCCGCCGCGATCCAGATCGGGACCGCGTCGCGCCGCGCGCGCCATTGCTCGACGGCCAGCACGGCGAACAGCGCCGCGAGCACGAAATCCAGTCCCGCCAGTCCGACCTGGGCCTGGGCGCCCAGCACGGCCCCCAGCGCGGTGCCGAGCACCCACCACCCCTGGTTCAGGGCGCTGATCAGGGCCATGCGCGGGGCCCGTTCCCGGGCGGGTAGCGCCGTCAGGACGGAATAGGTCTCGTCGGTCAGGGCGAATATGCAGTACCAGCGCCGCCAGCGGCTGGCAGGCAGGGTGTTCAGCAGCGACAGACCATAGAACACGTGGCGCAGGTTGAGTACCAGAGTCGCCAGGACGATGGCGCCGACCGGCAGGCCGGCGGCCAGCATCGGCACCATCATGAACTGGGCGGCGCCGGCGTAGATGAGCAGGCTGGCGGCCAGGGCCAGCCAGCCGGAGCCGCCGGCCTGCACGAACAGGAAGCCGAAGACCGCGCCGAGCGGCACGTAGCCCATGGCGACCGGCGCGGTCAGGCTGGAGATGGACAGAGGGTTCGAGGTGGACCGGGACATGGATGGCAAGCGGGTCGGAACGCCGGGTTTCGCGGCGCGCAAGCCTACAATTATAAAGATCGGGGGCATGACGGATCGGCAGGAGGAGACGGGATGGGCGAATCGAACGGATCGAAGGCTGTGGCGTGTACGCCGCCCGATTTGCACGCATTGAGGATCGGCTTCATTGGTGCGGGACGGTTGGCGCGGGCACTGTCCCTGGCCCTGCGGGCCGCCGGCGTCCCGGTCGTCCGGGTCGCCAGCCGCTCCGAGGCCAGCGCCCGGGCTCTGGCGGAGCCGCTGCCGGGCTGCCGGGTCGGCGATGTCGAAGCCGTGGCGCGGGACTGCGATCTGGTGTTCCTGACCTCGCCCGACGGTCTGATCGCGGAGATCGCGCGCGCCGTGCCCTGGCGGGAGGGACAGTCCGTGGCGCATTGCAGCGGCGCCACGCCGGTCGCCGCGCTGCGGCCCGCCGCCGACGCGGGGGCGCGGATCGGCGGCTTTCATCCCATGCAGGCCTTCGGCGCGGATCCCGGGGCGGCGCTCGCCAGTCTGCCGGGCTGCACCGTGGCCATCGAGGCGGAGCCGCCGCTGGACGCCTTGCTGCATGAGCTGGCCCGCCGTCTGGGCTGCGTCGGCCTGACCCTGCCGCCGGAGGCGCGCGTGCGCTATCACGCGTCGGGCGGTTACGCATCACAGCATGTCCATGCCCTGCTGGCCGAGGCGGTGCGTCTGTGGCGGTCCTGGGGAGCGACTGAACAGCAGGCCCTGGACGCGCTGCTGCCGCTCCTGCGAGGGACGCTCGAGTCCCTCGCGCGCAGCGGCGTGGCGGCCGGCATGCCCGGCCCCGTGTCGCGCGGGGATGCGGGAACGGTGCGCCTGCACCGCCAGGCCTTGCAGGCGGTCGATCCGGACATGCGGGATCTGTACGATCGCCTGTGCCGCCGGGGTCTGGCCCTGGCCCGCCAGGCGGGGCGGCTGGACGCGGCCGGCGCCGAGGGCGTCGAACGGGTGCTGGACGCGTCTCCGGACTGACACGATCGTCATCTAAAATTTCAGGGTTATCCCGTCTATCATCATCGGCATTTCAGACATGAAATGCCTTGAAACATTCCGGTCTTTCCGGCTCGAAAAAAAAACGATGGCCCGATGTTGAATCTGGATGCCCGCACCCTGTTGATCGTCGAAGCCTTCGTGCTGTTTCTCGTGGGCGGTCTGATGCTGCTGGCCGCCCTGCAGGGACGGCGCGATCGCACCCTGATGTGGATGTCGGGCGCCCTGCTGCTCGGCGGGGCGGGCTTCGTGGTCAGCACCGCGCGCGGGATCCCCGGCTGGCGGGATCCGGTGATCGTTCTGTCCAACATGCTGCTGATCACGGGGCATGCCTGCATCTGGACGAGCCTGCGGATCTATGTCGGCCGCCCCCTGCACGTGCGGGCGCTGCTGGCGGGAGCGGCAGCCTGGTTCGCGCTGTGCCTGTGGCCATGGTTCCTGGCCTCGGACGCCGCACGGCTTCTGGTCTTTTCCCTGCTGTCGATCGCCTATCTCGCGGCCGCGGGCCGGACACTGTGGCCCGAGCGGCATGAGGATGCCGGGTCGGTGTTCCCCCTGCTGATCGTGCTGGTCGCCCATGGCCTTTTCTATGTCTACCGGGTGGTGTCGGCCGTCCGGGTGCCAGGCATGTCCTGGCTGATGTGGCCGGATTTCACCGTGACCATACTGGAAGGCATCCTGTTCGCCATCAGCCTGTCCTTCGCCGTCCTGATCCTGGTGCGCGCACGCGCGGAACGGCGGTATCGCCATGCGGCCCTGCACGATGCGCTGACCCGGCTGCCCAATCGCCGCGCCCTGTTCGGCCAGGGCGCCGAGGCCCTTGCGAAGGCGCGCCGCGAAGGCCGCGACATGGCTCTGCTGATGTGCGATCTGGACTGGTTCAAGCGCATCAATGACGAACAGGGGCACGACGCGGGCGACCGGGTCCTGACCCTGTTCGCCGACGTCCTGCGCACCCGGGTGCGCGCGGCCGATCTGTGTGCGCGCATCGGCGGCGAGGAATTCGTGATCCTGGCGCCGGACATGGGTCCCCTGGGTGCGCTGGACCTGGCGGACAGGATCCGCCGCGCCCTGGCGGAACATGCTCCCCGGGCGGGCGGCCGCCTGAGCGTGAGCATCGGCATCGCCTGCGCCTCGGCGGATGGTTATGAACTGGACAGCCTGATGGCCTGTGCCGATCGGGCGTTGTACGAAGCCAAGGCCTCGGGGCGGGACTGCGTCCGCCAGTCGGCGGGCGTGTCCGCGTCCGGACGGACGTCCACGACGGTGGTGCGGCTCCGCGTCGCCGAGTCCGCCTCATCCTCCATGGAAACCTGACCGATGGGCCATCTGGATGCGCGCACCCTGCTGATCGCCGAAATACCGGTCCTGCTGCTGGTGGGCGGCCTGATCCTGGCGGCGGCCCTGCTGGGACGACGCGACCGGACTCTGGGATGGACCGGCGCCGCGCTGCTGCTCATGGGGGTGGGTTTCCTGCTGGGCGTGGTCGATCCGGGCAGCGCCTGGCAGCAATCAGTGAGCCGTTTCGGCGCTTTGCTGATCCTGGCTCATGCCTGCGTCTGGACCGGCCTGCGGGCGTTTTCCGGGAAACCCCCGCTGTGGTTGTGGATCGCGGTCGGCCCGCTGGCCTGGTTCGCGGTGTGCCAATGGCCCGGATTCGTGTTCTCGGGGCTGGCGCGCGTGATCGCATACAGCTTGCCGACCCTGGCCTATACCGGTGCGGCCTTGTGGGAACTGGGATTCGATCCGCGTGGAAAGGGCGGGAATACGAAGCTGGCGGTCCTGCCGTCCGGCATCCTGTTGCTGCATGGCCTGCTGACCGTCGTCCGGATGGTGATGGTGTCCCTGTCGGAACCCGGGATGGGGCGCCTGCGCACTGATTTTCCGATGGCGGTGTTCGAGGGCATGCTGTTCTTCATCGGCGTGGCCTTCGCCGTCCTGATGATGGTGGGCGCGCGCTCGGAGCGGCGGTACCGCCACGCGGCCCTGCACGACGCGCTGACCGACCTGGCCAATCGGCGCGCCCTGTACGAACAGGGGGGCGACATGTTGCGGGACGCCCTGGCCCAGGGGCGGACCGTCGCCCTGCTGATGTGCGACCTGGACCGTTTCAAGCGCATCAACGACGATTGCGGGCACGAGGCCGGCGACCGGGTGCTGGCCGCGTTCGCGGGGGTGCTTCGACACGCCGTGCGCAAGGGAGATCTGTGCGCGCGCATCGGCGGCGAGGAATTCGTGGTCCTGGCGCCGGACATGGAGGCCGAGGGCGCCCTGGGCCTGGCGGAGCGGATCCGGGAGCAGTTGCGGCAGTGTGACTGCCAGGTCTGCGAGCCTTTGAGCGTGAGCATTGGCGTCGTCTGCGCGCCTTGGGGAGGCGATGACCTGGGCACGCTGCTGGCCCGGGCCGACCGGGCGATGTACCGGGCCAAGGAGGCGGGCCGCGACTGCGCCTGCCTGTGGGCCGAGGATCCGGAGGCCGGCGCTTCAGCCGCCGTAGCCGGGGGCGGCGGCGGGCGCGCGGGCCAGCATCCAGTCGATGCCTGATTCCCCGTGGGCCCGCAGCCAGTCGTTGGTCTGGCGGAAATGGCCGCACCCGATGAAGGGGCGCGGCGGTCGCAGGGCGGACAGGGGAGAGGGGTGGTTGGCGATCAGGACTTCGACCGGCCCGGCCGGGGGCTGCGTGTCCAGCAGCGCGCGGCGCGCCTGGGCGTGCGAGCCCCAGAGCAGCAGGACTTTCGGGCGGGTCTCGCGCAGTACCCGCATGATCAGGGCGTCCGTGATGTGTTCCCAGCCTTTTTTGGCGTGCGATGCAGGCTGGTGGGCTTCGACGGTGAGCGAGGTGTTCAGCAGCAGCACGCCTTGACGCGCCCAGCGCACCAGGCTGTTGCGTGGCGGCTGATCAGGTTCGCCGTATTCCCGGGCCAGTTCCTTGAACATGTTGCGCAGACTGGGCGGTGTCGGACAAAAATCCGGCACGGAGAACGCCAGCCCCTGTGCCTGATTCGGGCCGTGATAGGGATCCTGGCCGACGATCACGACCTGCACCGCTTCCGGCGGGATTTCGATCAGCGCCCGGAAGGGCCGCAGGGGAAAGACGTGGGCCCCGGCGGCCAGCCGTTCGGCCAGCATCGCGTCGAGCCGGTCCAGGACGTTCCGCAGATGCGGGGCCTCGAGCACGGATTTCCAGGCATGCGGCAGCGCATCGATCTGGTCGTGCAAAGAACCCTGGAATGCGTTCTGGACTTCGGTGTCGGACGGAGGAGGCATGGTCTTTCTTCGGGATGGAGGTTCGGTGCGCTCAGCGCGGACAGGTCCTGATCAGTGTAGCCAGACGGTCGGGCAGACGGGGATCGTCCATCTGCGACACGTTGAAGCGCATCATGTCGCCGGCCGTCTGCGTCTGGCTGAAGACGTTGCCGGGCGCCAACATCAGGCCCTGCTGCAGGCCCGCCTGGGCCAGGCGGGCGCCGTCGATGCCTTCCGGCAGGCGGCACCACAGGAACATGCCGTCCTCGGGTTCGTGCCAGGGCCGCAGGCCCAGCGCGTTCAACTGCCGGATTGCGCGGGTCATGGCCCTCGCGAGACGCTGGCGCAACAGCCGCGTGTGCTGCTGCCAGGCGCCGTCCCGGAGAAGCCTGGCGATGACGGCCTGGGTCAGTCCGGCGCCGGAAAACGTCGTCGCAGTGCGCAAGTCGGCCAGGTCGTCCAGCCAGTCTTCGCGCGCGATCAGGTAGCCGCAACGCAGGCTGGCGGACAGGGTCTTGGAAAAACCGCCGACCTGAGCGACACGGCTGCGATCGTCGTCCGCCGACAGCCGGGCAGAGGGCCGGGATTCGAAGTCGCCGAAGATGTCGTCCTCGATCAGGATCAGGTCGTGGACGTGAGCCAGCGCCCGGATACGCCGGGCCTTGTCGGCCGACAGGCGGGCGCCCGTCGGATTGTGCGGCCCGGCATTGCTGAGGTAGAGGCGCGGGCTGTGCTCTCGCAGGGCGGCCTCGAAACGGTCCATGTCCGGGCCGTCGGGGGTGTGGGGCACACCGACGATGCGGGCCCGGTGCGCGCGCAGCAGCGCCAGGAAATTGAAGTAGCAGGGGTCGTCGACCAGGACGGCGTCGCCCGGTTCGATCAGGAATCGGCACAGCAGGTCGACGGCCTGGGTCCCGGAGTCGGTCAGCAGGATCCGCCGGGGATCGACCGTGAGGCCGCGCGCGGCCAGGTGCCGGGCGATCTGGCTGCGCAGCGCCGGCAGGCCCAGGGCGGGCGCATAGTCCGTCAGCGGCGCCTCGGGGTCGCGCGCGACCTGGCGTAGGGCGCGGCGGATGGCGTCCCGGGGCATCCAGTCATCCGGCAGCCAGCCGCATCCGGGTTTCAGGGCCTGGGCGCCGAGGTCCAGCGATTGGCGCGACACCCACAAGGGATCGATCTGGCGGTCCAGGCGCGGCCCGATTTCGGCCAGCGCCAGCGGGGCGAGGGGGCCGGCGACGTAGAAGCCGGCGCCGGCGCGCGCGCGGATGACGCCTTCGGCCGCCAGCCGGTCGTAGGCCTCGACGACGGTGGATTTGGACACGCCGTGTTGCAGCGCCATCCCCCGCAGGGACGGCAGGCGCGCGCCGGGCGGCCATTCACGGGCCGCGACGCGCTGGCGCACGAATCGCATGATGCCGGCGGTACGGCCCGGGAGCGGGGAGGATGGCGTGTCCATTGGTTTTGGAAAAACCAGTACAGTTAATCAATACTGTACTGCACTGTATCTGGATTGCGCCGTGCGGGCAAGGCATGCTTCAACCCATACTCTTCCCCCACAGCATGAAAGGAAACACGGATGAACGCCTCCACGCGCGGCTGGATCAACGGGATGATCGGCGTTGCGATCTTCAGCGGTTCGCTGCCGGCGACGCGGCTCGCCGTCCTGGGGCTCGACCCGCTGTTCGTCACGGCGGCGCGGGCGGCCCTGGCCGGCCTGCTGGCGCTGGCCGCGCTGGTCCTCACGCGCAGTCCCCGGCCTGGCCGGGGCGATCTGCGCACCCTGCTGCTGGTGGCTTTCGGCGTGGTGGTCGGCTTCCCCCTGTTTTCCGCCCTGGCCCTGCGGACCATCACGTCGGCGCATTCCCTGGTCTTCATCGGCCTGCTGCCGCTGGCGACGGCGATCTTCGGCACGTGGCTGGGCGGTGAACGGCCTTCCCGCGCTTTCTGGGCATTCGCCCTCCTGGGCGCGGCCTCGGTGGCCGGGTTCGCGCTCAGCCAGGACGGCTCGGGCTCGCTGAGCGCCGACGCCCTGATGATGGCGGCTATCGTCACCTGCGGCTACGGCTACGCCGAAGGCGGGCGTCTGTCTCGCCGGCTGGGCGGCTGGCAGGTCATCTGTTGGGTGCTGGCGTTGTCGCTGCCGGTCAGCCTGCCCCTGGCGGTGTTCTTGCGCCCGGCCGTGTGGACCGGCATCGCCGCGTCCGCCTGGGGCGGCCTGGCCTACGTGGCGGTCTTCAGCATGCTGGTTGGTTTCATTTTCTGGTACCGGGGCCTGGCCCAGGGCGGCATCGCCGCCGTCGGTCAATTGCAGCTGCTGCAGCCCTTTCTGGGGCTGATGCTGGCGGCGTGGCTGCTGGGCGAACCCGTCACGCCTGTCATGCTGGTGGTCACGGCTTTCGTCGTCGCCTGCGTGGCGGGGGCGAAATACACGGCGGGCGCACCGGCGACCGCCCCGGGGGCGGCGCGCTGACCGTCCACCCCAGGTCGCGTTGGCCGATATCCGGGACCGCTGCGGCCCGGCGGCCTGCTCAGACGGCCGTGTCGGCCCGCAGCGTGGCCACGAAGCGCTGCGTGAGCGGGTCTTGCGGATGGCGGAACAGGTCGGCGGACGGCCCGGCCTCGATGACCGCGCCGTCCTGCAGGAACACGGTCCGGCGGGCGATCTGCGCCGCCAGCCGCAGGTCATGGGTGGCCATCAGCATGGTCATGCCCTCGGCGGCCAGTTTCCCCAGGACGGCGACCACTTCCGCCGCCAGACCCGGGTCCAGGGCGGATGTGGGCTCGTCGCACAACAGCACGCGCGGTTCGGGCGCCAGCGCGCGGGCGATGGCCACGCGCTGTTGCTGGCCGCCCGACAGGCTCGACGGCCAGGCGTCTGCTTTCTCCAGCAACCCGACTTTGTCCAGCAGCCCGAGGGCGCGTTCCCGGGCACGTTCCCGGCTCCAGCCCTTCACTGTCACCAGGCCTTCCATTACGTTTTGCACGGCGGTCTGGTGCGGGAACAGCTGGAAATTCTGGAACACCATGCCGGTCTGCTGGCGGATGCGCTGCACTGCCGCGCGTGGCGGATGGTGACCGGGCTGGAATGTCAGGGTTTCCTCGCCCAGCGCCAGCCGGCCCGCATCGGGGACGTCCAGCAGGTTCACGCAACGCAGCAGGGTGCTCTTGCCGCTGCCCGACGGGCCGATCAGCGCGGTCACCTGGCCTTCGGGGACGTCGACGTCGACGCCGTGCAGCACCTCGTGGCCGGCGAAGGACTTGCGGATGCCTCGCAGTTCGATCATCGCTGCCCCTCGGTGAAGACGGCGTGCTGGCCGAAATGGCGTTCCAGGCGCGACTGGGCCGCCGACAGGAAGGAGCAGAGCACCAGGTAGATCAGGGCGGCCTCCACGTACAGGATCAGCGGTTCATAGGTCACGGAAGCGATGCGCTGGGCCGCCTGGAAGATTTCGGGCACGGTGATCACGGCGGCCAGCGAGGTGTCCTTCACCAGGGAGATGAAGGAATTGGCCAGCGGCGGCACGGCCACGCGCGCCGCCTGGGGCAGCACCGTGCGCCGCAGCGCCTGGGCGCGCGTCATGCTCAGCGAATAGGCGGCGTCCCACTGGCCCTTGGGGATGGCTTCGATGGCGCTGCGGATGACCTCGGCGTTGTAGGCGCCCACATTCAGCGAAAAGCCGATCAGTGCGGCCGGCAGCGGATCCAGCACGAAGCCGACGCTGGGCAGACCGTAGAAAATCACGAACAACTGCACCAGCAGCGGCGTGCCACGGATCAGCCAGACATAGAACCGGACCAGCGCCACCAGGGGCGGCGGGCCGAAAAGCCGCGCGATCGCGGTCAGGAACGCCAGCAGCAGCCCGACCGCGAAAGACAGGAGCGCCAGCGGCACGGTGAATTCGATCCCCCCGACCAGCAGCGGCCAGAGGGAGTCCAGCATCAAGCGTAGCCAGTCCGGCATCGGAACTCCTGGGTGTCGCCGGGCGGGCTTACTTGACCTTGGCGGACAGATCCTCGCCGAAATAACGCTCGGAGATCTGCTTGTACGTGCCGTCGTCGCGCAGCGCGTCCAGCGCCTTGTCGATGGCGGCCTTCAGGGCCGGCTGGTTCTTGCGCATCAGCACGCCGGACTGGCCGAATTCGGCGCTGTCGTCGGTGGCGACGACCTTGACCTTGGCTTTGGGCTGCTGGTGCTTGAAGTCGAGGAACGAGAGCTGGTCGTTGACGGTCGCGTCCACGCGGCCCGATGTCAGCAGGGCGATGGCGTCGTTGAAGCCTTGCACCGGCACCACTTCAGCCCCGCTGCGTTGGGCGAGCTTGCCGAAGTTGCTGGTGATGGTGTTGGCCGAGCGCTTGCCCTTCAGGTCGGAGAAAGCATGGATCGTGTCGTTGTCCTCGCGCACGATCAGCGCCGCGGCCGAGGCGATGTAGGGTTTGGAGAAGTCGAACTTGGCCTGCCGTTCGGGGCTGATGCCGACCTGGTTGATGACCACGTCGTAGCGGTTGACGTCCAGCCCGGCGATCAGGCCGTCCCATTTGCCTTCCACGAATTCCGCCTTGACGCCCAGACGCTTCGCGATGGCGCGGCCGATGTCCACGTCGAAGCCCACCAGGCGATTGTCCTTGGCGTCGTGGTAGGAGAACGGCGCGTAAGTGCCTTCGGTGCCGATGCGCAGGACCCCGGCCTTCTGGATGGCGGCGAGGTCGTCGGCGGCCGCCTGGGCGGCGGGCGCGGCGGCCAGCAGGGGGAGCAGGGAGGCGAACAGCAGGGCGGAAAGTTTTTTCTTCATGATGGGCCGGCGAGTGGTGATTAATTCAGCGAGTTATATGGATGGTGCGTTTTATTTTTTTTCATTCTAATGAGGCGTCCTTCAAGTCGCAAAGGTTTTCGGCCCATCTGTATATCGCCTGGGGAAATATGAACCGGTGCCGGCCAGGATGCCGCGTGGCTTGACCGCCGTCAACAGGGGGACGGGGCATCTCGCATAGAATGCTGCCCATGCGATATGCGGGCAGGCGTACACGCGGATGTTTATTCATCCACTGGCTTCTGGTCCTGAGGCTCTGGCTCCAGGTCGTCGGCCCCGTGTTCGCCGGCATTCCGCCGGCCGACCCCTTGCGGGGCGTACAGATCGTGGCGTGCACGCCGGCCGGCATGGTGGTCATGGACCTGTCGTCCGATCCGGACGATCCCGAAGGCTCCGGATCCTCGCGCATGCTCCGGACCGGCCATTGCCCGCTGTGCGCTACCACCCCCGCTCCACCGATGGCCGCCATGGCCGGCACCGCCGTGCCGGCCGCGCCCTGGGCCCAGCCCGCGGCAGGGTTCGACGAAACTCCCTGCGCCGCCCGGATTGCCGGGACCTGGGCATGGCCGCCCGCCCGCTGTCCTCCGTCTCGTTCGTGCTGAAACCCTGATTTCTTGTCGACGGGTCGTCCCAGCCTGATGCATCGGCTGCGGACGGCCCTGGATGTCTTTCAGCTTTTTCGCATATCGAGATTTTGATGAAGAAGGAAACCTTGTGGGTGGCCGGGATCCCGGTCGCCCTGATGATGTTCGGCCTGCCGCGGGCCGCGCTGTCCCAGCCCGTGCGGGCATTGTCTCCCGTGGTCGTGACTGCGCCCGCCGCGGACGAGCCCCTGGTGGTGAGCACGGACCCGAAGGCCCCGCGCCAGCCCGTGCCCGCGCATGACGGCGCGGATTTTCTCAAGAGCATCCCCGGGTTTTCCGTGATCCGCAAGGGCGGGACGGACGGCGACCCGGTGCTGCGCGGCTTTTCCGGTTCGCGCCTGGGCATTCTGCTCGACGGTCAGGAAATCTACGGCGGCTGCGGCGGGCGCATGGACCCGCCTACGGCCTATGTCTATCCCGAATCCTACGATCGTGTCACCGTCCTCAAGGGGCCGCAGAGCGTGCGCTACGGTGCGGGCCAGTCGGCCGGCGTGGTGCTGTTCGAGCGCGACGTGAAGCGCATGGAGTCCTTCGGCTGGAAGGCCGATGGCAGCCTGACGCTGGGCAGCTTCGGGCGCAACGACCAGATGGCCGATGTGCTGGTGGGCGGGCCGCAGGGGTACGTGCGCGCCGGCGGCACCCGCGCCCAGGCCAATGACTACGAAGACGGCGACGGCAATCGCGTGCATTCCGAATACCTGCGCTGGAGCAGCCATGCCGCCGTCGGGCTGACGCCGGACGACAAGACGCGCATCGAGCTGTCGGCCGCCCTGAGCGACGGTCGCGCCGCCTACGCCGACCGGGGCATGGATGGGGCGAAGTTCAAGCGCGAGAACGTGTCCCTGATGTTCGAGCGCAAGCGCATGGGCGGCCTGGTCGAAGAGATCGAAGGGCGGGTCTACTACAACTACGTGGACCACGTCATGGACAACTACACCTTGCGCGATGTGCCGCAGGGCAAGATGAATCCGTACATGGCCGGCAATCCGGACCGCCGCACCACGGGCGGGCGGCTGAGCGCGACGTTGCGTCCCGCCGAGGCCTGGAAACTGGTTGTCGGCGCCGACGCCAAGCAGGACGTGCATCGCGGCCGGGGCAGCGGCATGCAGGCCTCGGCCGACGCCGCCGATGCCGCCTACCGGGCGGCGACCCGGGTCGAGGACATGCGCTTCGAGCAGCATGGCGTCTTCGGTGAAAGCACCTGGTTTCTCACCGACGCCGACCGCGTCGTCGGCGGCCTGCGGGTCGACTGGATCGAGGCGCGCGACAAACGCATGCCTTCCAGGTCGGTCACTTCCGGCCGCAAGAACGACCGTGCCCTGTCCAGCGGCTTCCTGCGCTACGAACGGGATTATGGCGACAACAGCACCTGGTATGCCGGGTTCGGCCATTCCGAGCGCTTTCCCGATTACTGGGAGCTGATGAAGGGCGGTTCCGACGGGACCAACAGCGCTTTCCTGTCCACCAGGCCGGAAAAGCTCAATCAGTTGGACATCGGGACGAACTGGCGCAGCGGCCCCTATGCGCTGTCGGCCTCGGCCTTCTACAGCCAGGTGGACGATTACATCCTCATTGACTGGAATCGCAGCCGGACCCGCAACGTCGACGCCACGGTCATGGGCGGCGAGCTGGACGCCTCCTGGCAGTTCCATCCGTCCTGGCAGGCGGTGGCGAGCCTGTCCTACGTGTACGGCGAGAATCGCACGGACGGCACGGCCCTGGCGCAGCAGCCGCCGCTGGAAGGGCGCCTGGGTCTGAACTACGCCCAGGGGCCGTATTCCGCGGGCGTGCTCTGGCGCCTGGTGGCCGCGCAGGGCCGCTATGACGCGGGCATGGGCGGCATCGCGGGCAGGGATCTCGGCCCCACCGGCGGCTTTGGCGTGCTGTCGCTCAACGCCGGCTGGCGCCCGAACAAGACCGTGCTGCTGACCGCCGGCGTGGACAACGTCCTCAACAAGACCTACGCAGAGCACCTGTCGAAGGCGGGCGTGGACATCCCCGGCAGCGTGTCCTTCGTGAATCAACGGATCAACGAACCGGGCCGGGTTTTCTGGCTGAAGGCGCAGTTCGCGCTGGATTGATCCGCCGGCATGAAAAAACGGCCCGCATCCCGGCTGCGGGCCGTACAGTCCAGCGCCGATGGCCACGCCGAAGAACCAGCCGTAGGTGCCCCACCAGGCCGGCAGCCAGTGGGTAATAGTCCACCACGATGATGCCCAGCAGCGGCCCCATGATGGCGCCGCCGAGATCCGGCCCGAATCGGGCTTGCCGGTAAAGATCAGGCACATTACATTGGACTGCACGTCCGGCGAGCAGCATCCATGACCATCCATCCGGCCCATCTTGGGGAAACCCGCCCCGCCTTCGGCGCCGTCAGCGCGCTGCTGGTGATTCTGGTCGTGGTCACGACGCTGAGCCTGCCCGCCGCCGCCAGCGACCTCAGCCATCTCCTGCCATTGCACATGGCGCTGGAAACCCTGTCCATCGTGGCGGCGGCCCTCATTGTCGGGCTCGTCTGGAGCGCGCGCCCTGAAAATCTGCCGGCCAATCTCCTGTGGCTGGGGAGTGCCTGCCTGGGGGTGGCGCTGCTGGACTTCCTGCATGTTTTGTCCCTGCCGGGCATGCCGGATTTCATCGCGTTCGGCCCGATCGCCGCGAGTACGGTTTTCTGGCTGGCCGCCCGGTTCGTGGGCGCACTGGGCCTGCTGGCCGCCGTCTGGATGCCCTGGCGGATACGCCCGGCCCGGTTCCCCCAGGGCGCCCGGCAACTGCCCGTCCTGTTGCTGGTCCTCGGGGCGACGGTCCTGCTCTTTCGCGCGCCGCCGTGGCTGTCGTTCATCCACACTCCGGGCCAGGCGCCGACCGCGTTCATGGTCGGCGCCGAATACGGCATCTTCGTCCTGAACCTGTTGGCGGCCATCCGGCTGCTATGGCTCATGCGCCTGCCCCGCCGCTTCAACGTCGGCGCCCTGTTCGCCGCCGCCTGCATCATGGCCCAGAGCGAATTTTTCCTGACGCGGCACACCGGCGCCACGGACGTCTACAGCCTGTTCGGCCATGTCTACAAGGTGCTGGCCTATCTCTACCTGTACCGGGCCGTCTTCGTGGCAACGGTCCGGGATCCCTATGCCCAAGTGGATGAATCCCGGCGGCGCCTTCAGGCGACCTTGCAGGCCTTGCCCGATCTGGTGGTGATCATGGATGCGCGGGGCCGCTATCTGGCCGTGCACGCCGTTCCGGAGACGGCCCGGCCCGGGCCTGACCTGCGCGGTCGGCTGGTCGAGGAAATCCTGCCGCCGCAGGCCGCCGACACGGTGCTCGCGGCGCTCGAAGAGGCCGGCCGGCAAGGGGTCTCTCGCGGCCGTCTCCTCAGCCTGAGGATCGCCGAGCACACCCGCTGGTTCGAACTGTCCGTGGCGCGCAAGCCGGCCTGGGCGGGGGAGGGCGATCATTACGTCGTCATTTCGCGGGACGTCACCCAACGCCACGAAAGCGAGCAGATGCTGCGCAAGTTTTCCCTGGTGGTGGCGCAGAGCCCAGTGTCCATCATGATCCTGGATCCGGCCTACCGCATCGAATACGTCAACGAGGCTTGCACTCGCCTGAGCGGCTACACCAGTCAGGAACTGCTGGGACGCAGCCCCGTCGACTTGTGGTCACCCCGCGTGCCGACGGCGACCGTGCTCGCCATGACCGCCCAGGTCGCCCGGGGCGAGACCTGGCAGGGCGAACTGGTCAGTCTAGACAAAGCAGGCCGTGAATTCACGGAGTCCGTGCTGGTCTATCCGCTGCGCAGCGCCGACGGAGCCATCACCAATTACCTGACACTCAGGGAAAACATCACCGAAAAGAAACAGGCGGCCGCCCGGACCCAGCACCTGTCGCATTACGACCCCTTGACCGGTTTGCCCGACCGCTCTCTTTTGCACGAGCATTTCCAGTATGCCCGCCGGCAATTCCGCGCGCTGGCTGTCCTGTGGGTCGGCCTGGACCGCGTCAAGGGCGTCAACGATTCCCTGGACCACCGGGCCGGCGACGCCTTGCTGCGGGGAGTTGCCCAGCGCCTGCGCTCGGCGCTGAGGGCGCAGGATGTCCTGTCGCGCCTGTCGGGCGAAGATTTCCTGGCCATCCTGCCGGGCGCCGGCCCGCAGGAAGCGGCGCGCGGAGCGCAAGCCCTGCTCGATTCCGTGTCCCTGCCGCTGCGGCTGGAGGGCCGGAAAATCGTCGCGACGGCGTCCGTCGGCATCTCCGTGTACCCGGCCGACGCCGACGAATTGGACCCTCTGTTGAAGCGCGCCGAGACCGCGATGGCCCGGGCCAGGGCCAGGGCCGGGGGCCGCAACGGCAACTGTTTTTTCGCGCCCGACATGCAGGCCCGTGCCGACCGCCTGGACGCGCTGACCCATGCGCTGAGGCATGCGCAACCGCGCGGCGAGCTGCGGCTGGTCTACGAGCCGCAGCTGCGCCTGTCCGAGCACCGTGTCTTTGGCGTGGAGGCGCTGCTGCGCTGGGATTCGCCTCAAGGGGGGGCGGTCAGTCCGGCCGAGTTCATCCCGATCGCCGAATCGTCCGGCCTGATCGTGGCCATCGGGGACTGGGTGCTGCGTACTGTCCTGAGGCAGATCCGGGTCTGGCGGGACCGTGGCCTGTCCGGTCTGGTCGTCGCCGTGAATCTGTCGGCGGTCCAGTTCGACCAGCCCAATCTGCCCAACCGGATCGGCCGGCTGCTGGACGAAGCGGGCGTCCCGCCTCATTGCCTGGAACTGGACCTGACCGAGGCGACCCTCATGAAAACTCCGGAAATCGCCGCGCGGAAGATCCAGGATCTCCATCAGCGCGGCATCCGCCTCGCGATCGATGATTTCGGCGCGGGCCATTCATCGTTCGGCCATCTCAAGCGTTTCAAGATCCACAAGCTCAAGATCGATCAGAGCTTCGTGCGCGAAATCGATGCCGACGTGGACGATCAGGCGATCACGTCCGCCATCGTCCAGCTGGCCCGCAGCCTGGGCCTGGCCACCCTCGCCAAGGGCGTGGAAACGGCCGGACAGCTGGCCTTTCTCAAGGCCAGCGGCTGCGACGACATCCAGGGCCGACATTTCAGCCAGCCACTGGAATCCGAGGACTTGGAGCGTTTCGTCCGGCGCCTCGGCGGGAACCAGACCTAGGGCCGGTCCGGGCGCCGTTCCCAGACCGTCAGTTCCGACAGCGTGTGCTGGAACTTGCGCCGCGTCTCGCGGATGACGAAAGGCACGTCCGCCGGCTCGCCCAGCAGCCGGAAATGCGGCGCGAGGTGTTCCTTCAGGCCGTCCAGCGTGGTGTGGTTCTCCGCGTCCCGCTTGAAGCCACCCAGCCAGGAGTCGCGGGGCGTATGCTCTTCGAGCCAGGTGTAGGGCGAGGCGATCACCAGCAGGCCGCCCGGGACGATGCGTTCGTGGATCCGGTCCAGGAATCGCGCGGGGTCGTACAGCCGGTCGATCAGGTTGGCGGCCAGGATCAGGTCGTAGTCCGTGAACTGCGGCTTCAGGTTGCAGGCGTCGCCCTGGAAGAACTCCATCCGGTCGACGGCCTCGCCCAGGCCCAGCTCGGCCAGCGTGCGGGTCTTGTAGGACACCAGATCGCCCTCGTCGGCCAGGATGTAGCGCAGCTGGCCCGTCTGCATCAACTGCACGCCCTGGTTGATGAAGCGGGCCGAGAAATCAACCCCGGTGACACGCTCGAAGACCCGGGCCAGTTCGAATGTGGCCCGGCCGGAAGCGCAACCCAGGTCCAGCGCGCGGCGGCGCGGGCGGTCGCCCAGGGCCTCGATGGCCCGTCGTGCCAGCGCCTGGGGGAAGTTGGGGACGCCGAAATACGAGTCGCCATAGTGGAATTCGGCGTATTCGGACATCAGCTTGTCGGTTTCGTAGTAGGCGGCCGGCGCTTCCGCTGGCGCGTGGGACACGACGTAGCGGAAGCCCGCATGCTGAAAGAAGTGCCGCCGGAATGCGTAGCGCGAGGCACGGACGGCCTCGTTGCCGCAGGAAATCCAGGAGCCGCCCTTGATCAGGTTATGGCGTCCGTCGAAAGTCGGCGTCGTGAAATCGTCGTAGATCGGGTGGACGTCGAAGCCGTCGAATGGATAGGTGGGCGTCTCGGTCCATTGCCAGACGTTGCCCACCACATCGTACCAGTCGCCGTGGCGCCAGGTGTTCACGGGGCACGACGAGGCGCCGTGGTCCAGGTGCAGGTTGGCGGCACAGGGGCGGTCGTCGGGATCGCGCAGGCCGGCCGTGTCGTACAGCCGGTACCATTCGTCCTCGGTGGGCAGGCGCACGGGCTGGCCGGTCTCGGCCGCCTTCCAGTTGCAGAAGGCCTTGGCCTCCAGGTAGTTGACTTCGACCGGCCAGGACCAGGGCATGGGAATTTCCCCGGTCATCAGGCGCAGGAACCAGCCCTGGGTCTTCTTGACCCAGAAGGTGGGATGTTCCGCCTGGCTGTAGGCCAGCCACTGGCGGCCCTCTTCGGTCCAGTCGCGGTGGTTGCGGTAGCCGCCCGCCTCGACGAAAGCCAGGAATTCCTGGTTGCTCACCAGGAAGCGTGCCGCTTCGAAGGATTCGACTTCGGCCACGTGGGCACCGTATTCGTTGTCCCAGCCGTATTGCGGGTCGTCGAAGGACTTGCCCACGCGCACCGTGCCGGCCGGCACGCGTGCGAGGCCGTTTTCGGGCGGCTCGCCGCCGGTGTCGGCGATGGGCGCCCATTCCGGGACGGCGCGCACGTATTTCAGCGCGTGCTGGCGGATCAGGACCGAGGATGTCTCCAGGTGGATGCGTTCATGCTCGACGCCCATGACGATGGCCCACCAGGGATTCTGCCAATCGATCGGGGATTGCAGCGGAGCGTGATCGATCAGGTCCAGGACCAGGGCGCGCACGCGGCCTCGATAGGCGCGGACCTCGGCCACGGAGGGCCAGTCATAGTGGGCCTCGTCCAGGTCGTCCCAGCTCATTTCGTCCACGCCGACGGCGAAGATCGATTCCAGCCGGTGGTCCAGGCGCTGGTCGATCAGACGGGTGAGCAGCAGTTTGTTGACGAAGAACGTCGCGGTGTGGCCGAAGTAGAAGATCAGCGGGTGGCGCAGGGAGATCGGCTTGACGACGAAGGCCTCGTCGCTCGCCAGACACTGGAACAGGGACTCGTAACGGTCGAAAGTGTCCAGGAAATAGCGCCGGACGGCGGCGCGCAGACGGTCGGTGTCCGGCTCGGCGAGGTCGGGGGTTCGGGCGAACAGGGCGTCGGGCGCGGTCCGGTCGTCCGGAGTGGAGGGCAGTGGTGCGGCAGTGACGGGCATCATTGGGTTCCTGCGGATTCGGCCTTGCGGCATGCGTGCGTGACGGGAAATCAACTATTTAGACTACCATGGCCTCGCGGGCGCGAGGCCATGGCGGGTGGATCAATAGCCGTGGAAGCTTTCGTCCAGGATGGCGTCGTCCGGGACGCCGAGCGCGGCCAGATGCGCGCGGATCTCCTCGACCATGGCGGGTATGCCGGTCACATGGCACAGGGGGGCGTCCAGCCCCCGGAGTGCCTGCTCCAGCATGGCGCCGTCGACCCGGCCGCGCAGTCCGTCCCATGCATCGTCGGCCGGGCCGGTCAATGTGGCCAGCAGGCGCAGGTGCGGATTGAGCCGCTCGAGTTCGCGCAGTTCTTCCAGGAATGCGGCCTGTTCCCGGGTCCGGTTGGAATAGAGCAGCACGAACCGCCGTTGCGAGCCCTGATGCGCGGCGTCGCGCAGCATGCTGACGCAGGGTGTGATGCCGATGCCGCCGGCGATCAGGACCAGGGGCCGGTCCGTCTCCGCCGGCGGGGTGAGTTTTCCGTAGGGCCCGCTGAACCGCAGTTCGGCGCCGGGCCGCAGCCGCGTCAGGGCCTGTTTGAACGGGGTGGCGCGCACACGGGTGGCGATGCACAGCTCGCTCTCGTGCGGGGCGCTGACCAGCGAAAAGGTATGCCGCAGGGCCGGGGCGTCCGGCGCGTCCGAAGGCAGCGTCAGCGAAAGGGTCTGCCCGGGCAGGAACTGGAAGTCCCCGGGCTTGCGGAAATGCACCGCGACGGTGTCGCGCGCAATGTCGTCGATGCGCAGCAATGTACTGGGCCAGGTGGCCATGGCGTTCTCCTTGGGCCGTCCCTCATGGACGGATTTTGATCCATAATCTTCTTGGATGCGCAAAAGCGAGCATGCGTTTCACGTCTGTCTGTCCCCGAGGAGGCTGATCTGTCGGATCGCGACCGGATTGCTGGAACATGGCGCGGCATGGCGATGCCGGCGGGCGTGAATGCCCGGTGGCGGGTGTGGCTCATCGCGGCGATCGGCTTGTCGCTTTGTCTGTTTTGCGCGGCGCGGGCCCTGGCGGCCATCCCCGGCGACGCCTGTCCGGCGCTCGGCCTGTCCTCCAGCCATGCCGACATTCCTTCCCTGCCGCAATTGTGCTTCCTGCGGGACGAGACCCATGCCCTCGGCCCGGGCGACATCCTGGGCGGGGCGCTGCCGATGGACCGCCGGGATGCGGACCAGCTCGTTTTCCGGCACAACCAGTCCGCCTATTGGGTCTACGTGCCCTTGCGCAACCTGGATGCCGCGGACCGGACCTGGTACCTGCAACTGGACTACCCGCTGCTCGATGAAATCGACGTCTGGATCTACGATCCCGGTCCGGGGGCCGATCCGCGGGCGCCGCCCAGGCTCCTGGATACTGCGCGCATGGGGGACGCCCGGCCCTTCGGCGACCGGCCGGTGCGGCATCGTCTGTTTCTGCTGCCCCTGGACTTCGGGCCCGGGCAGTCGCTCGCGGTCGTCCTGCGGGTCCACAGCAGCGGGGCGATCAACATCCCCCTGTCGCTGCATTCGGGCGCGTCGGCCATCGGCCGGGCCCAGGACCACGGCCTGAGCCAGGGCATGTTCCTGGGCGCCCTGGCCATGCTGGCCCTGTTCAACGCCGCCCTGTACCTGCGGCTGAGGGTCCGCCAGTCCCTCTACAACACCGCCTACATCCTGTGCGCCGGACTGTTCCTGACGTCCATGTCCGGTCTGTCGTTCCAGTATCTGTGGCCGGACTGGCCCTGGCTGGCGAACCGCTCGGTGCCCTTGAGCGAGATCCTGGCCATCCTCAGCCTGCTCTGGTTCACGCGCCATTTCCTGGGCATCGGGCCCGACCGTTGGCCGCGCCAGTCCCGGCTGATCCGCGTTCTGGCCGGGGCCGGCGCGGGGCTGTTCGCGGCCAGCCTGATCGTGCCCTACGCGCTCATCATCAAGATCGACACGGTCTACGCCCTGGCCTGCATCGTGGCCATGTTCTGCCTGGGTCTGCGCCACTGGCGGCGGGGCGAACGCGCCGCGCGCTGGTACGTGCTGTCCTGGCTGGTGTTCTTCGCCGGCTACCTGGCCTACGGGCTGGCGGCCTTCGGCTACATCCCCGGGTTCATGGCTCAGGAACGCTGGATGCAGATCGCTCTGGGCAGCCAGATGTTCCTGCTGACCTACGCCGAGGTCATGCAACTGCACGACCTGATGCGCCGGGCGCTGGACATCGAAGCGGGCGCCCGCAGCTCGCTGCAGCACGAGGTCCAGTCCCGCACGGCGGACCTGCGCGCCACCATGGGGGCGCTGGAGCAGGCCAACCGGCAATTGCGTGAACTGACGCTGCACGATCCGCTGACGGGCCTGCTCAACCGGCGCGGCCTGGACGAGGCGCTGGCGCGGTCTGCCGAGACGCAAGGCGCTGCCGCACGCGGGACGCTGGTCATCTTCGACCTGGATCACTTCAAGCGGGTCAACGACGTCCATGGGCATGACGCGGGCGATGCCGCGCTGCGCTGGGTCGCCGAAGTCCTGCTGAACCTGCTGCGGCGCCGCTCGGACGTGCTGGCCCGGTTCGGCGGCGAGGAATTCGTCGCGCTGCTGCCGGCCACCTCGCTGGACGACGCGGTCATCCTGGCCGCCGGCGTGCTCGAACATGTGCGCCGGAACCCCGTCGACCTGGGGCGTGGCCGGGTGATCGACCTGACCCTGAGCGCCGGCGCCGCCCAGTGGCGGGAGGGCGAAACCCCGCAGTCACTGTTCCGCCGCGCCGACGAGAACCTGTATCGCGCCAAGACCGCCGGCCGGAACCGACTGGTCGCCGACGAAGGGCCTTGACCCTGCTGCCACTAGGGATGACCCTGACGAGATGCTTGAAATATCGCACAATGAACGTTTTTTCATTTGCCGGTAAAGGGTCGAGATGCCACGCATAGTCCTGTTCGAAAACATACACGCCAGCGCCCGGGAAGTCTTCGTCGCGGCGGGATTCGACGATGTCGTCACGCACGCGGGCGCGCTCGTGGGCGACGCCCTGCGCGAGGCCCTCCAGGGCGCGCACGCGGTCGGCATCCGTTCCCGGACCCATCTCGACCAGGCCGTGCTGGCCGACCTGCCGGACCTGCGGGTCATCGGCTGCTTCTGCATCGGCACCAACCAGGTCGATCTGGAAACCGCCGCCCTGCGGGGGATTCCGGTATTCAACGCGCCGTTCTCGAATACCCGCTCGGTGGCCGAACTGGTGCTGGGCGAGGCCATTCTGCTGCTGCGTCGCATCCCTGAAAAGAACGCCCGCGTCCACGAGGGCTTCTGGGACAAGACCGCCGACGGCGCCTACGAGGCGCGCGGCAAGACGCTGGGCATCGTCGGTTATGGCAACATCGGTTCCCAGGTCGGCATCCTGGCGGAATCCTTCGGCATGCGCGTGATCTATCACGACATCGAGGCCAAACTGCCTCTGGGCAATGCCCACGCCACGTCCTCGCTCAAGAAATTCCTCGGCCAGGCCGACGTGGTCACCCTGCACGTGCCCGGCGGCAAGGACACGGCCAACCTGATCGACGCCGACGCCATCGCCGCGATGCGTCCGGGCAGCATCCTGATCAACGCCTCTCGCGGCACGGTGGTGGACATCCCCGCCTTGCAGCGCGCGCTGAAGTCCGGCCATCTGTCGGGCGCCGCCATCGACGTGTTTCCCACCGAACCCAAGAGCCGCGACGAGGCCCTGGACAGCCCCCTGCGCGGCATGCACAACGTGATCCTGACCCCGCACATCGGCGGCAGCACTCAGGAATCCCAGGAAAACATCGGTCGGGAAGTCGCGGAAAAACTCAAGCGCTTCATCAGCAGCGGCACGACCAAGGGCGCCGTCAATTTCCCGGAAATCTCCTATCACGAGCAGGCGGGCGCGGCGCGCATCATCCACATCCACCAGAACGTGCCGGGCGCCATGGGCGCGCTCAGCAACCTGATGGGCGAATACGGCCTGAACATCGTCAGCCAGCAACTGCAGACGCGCGGCAAGATCGGCTATGCCATCACCGACGTCGACGGCGAGGCCACCGACCAGGTCATCGAGGGGCTGAGGCGCCACCCCATCACGATCCGCTGCGACCGGGTTTGACCTCTTTGCGCAGTCATCGGGCCGCCACTATACTGGTCATGCATTCCAAGGTGGCCCGATGACATGATTGATCCTGTTTCGACAGTCCGGTGTCCTGCACGGAAATCGTTTGCTGTTTGATCCAGATCATCGCCCTTGCCGCGTGTGGGGGTTTATGTTGGAGGGCCTCTGAACCAGGAGCCCTTGCATGAGCCTCACTCCCCCTGATGCTTCACCCAAGGCCCGACGTGGTCGCCTGCTCACCGTCTGGACGCCCGAGGACCAGGCGTTCTGGGCCCGGGAAGGCAGCGCCATCGCCAACGTCAATCTCTGGATCTCGATCCCGGCCCTGTTCCTGGCCTTCGCCGTCTGGCAGATGTGGAGCGTGGTGGCCGTCAACCTGCCCAACCTGGGCTTTCGCTACACCGAAAACGAACTCTTCTGGCTGGCCGCGCTGCCGGCCCTGTCCGGCGCCACGCTGCGCATCTTCTATTCGTTCATGGTGCCCGTGTTCGGCGGGCGGCGCTGGACGGCGCTGACCACGGCCAGCCTGCTGCTGCCCACCATCGGGGTGGGGCTGGCGATCCAGGACCCGGAAACGCCGTATTCCACCATGCTGATCCTGGCCCTGCTGTGCGGCCTGGGGGGCGGGAACTTCTCCTCGTCCATGTCCAACATCAGTTTCTTCTTCCCCAAGGAACGCAAGGGCTCGGCCCTGGGCCTGAATGCCGGGCTGGGCAACCTGGGGGTGTCCTCGGTGCAGTTCCTGGCGCCGCTGGTCATCACCTTGGGCATCCTCGGCCCCTGGGCGGGCGGCCCGCAGACGGCGCAGCTTTCCGGCACCCATGGCGGCCCGGTCGAAGTCTGGGCGCAGAACGCCGCCTTCATCTGGGTGCCATTCATCGTCATCGTGTCGATGCTGGCCTGGGTCGGCATGCATGACATTGCCGACGCCAAGGCGTCCTTCCGCGAGCAGGCGGTGATCTTCAAGCGCAAGCACAGCTGGCTGATGTGCTGGCTCTACCTGGCGACCTTCGGTTCGTTCATCG
>DISE01000078.1 GCA_002421865.1 Castellaniella sp. UBA6218 | reverse complement strand
GTACAGCCCCGCCAGCAGGTGCTTGATGCGCCATCGTCCGGCCGATCGGCCGCAGGCGTAGGTGCCGAAAATATTCGCCAGCGCGATCAGGGCCAGCGCCGTGCCGGCCTGCGCCAGGCTCAGCCCATGCTCCAGCAGGTAGGCGGGCAGATGGGTCGCGATGAAGGCCAGCTGGAAACCGCAGGCGAAGAACCCCAGGTTCAACAGCCAGAAACCCCGGCGACGCATCGCATCCCGGATGGAGGCGCCGACCGGAAGGTCTGGCATACCCCTCTGCGTTTCCCGGGGTCGGGTCCGCAGCGGCACGGCCAGCGGCAGACTCGCCAGCACAAGCAGGCCGAGGACGATCGCGGCGTTCCGCCAGCCCGCCTCGGCGAGCAGACGCTGAACGAAAGGCACCAGGCAGAACTGGCCCAGTCCGCCGATGGCGCCGGCGACGGCCAATGCCCAGCTGCGCAGCCGCGGCTCGAAAATACGGGACAGGGCGCCATAGACGGTGCCAAAGGCCGTGCCCGACAGAGCGATACCGATCAGCACGCCGTTGGCGGCCGTGAAACCGACGGGTCCCCGGGCCTGCGCCATCAGATACAGGCCCAGGCCATACGCCAGGATCCCGAGACACAGCATCTTGCCGGAGCCGTAGCGGTCGGCCATCAGGCCGGTCACGGGCTGAGCCAGGCCCCAGACGAGGTTCTGCAAGGCCAGGGCCAGCCCGAACGTTTCCAGGGACCAGCCATGACCGGAGGTCACCGGCTGCATGAACAGGCCCTGCGTATGCCGGATTCCCAGCGACAGACCCATGAGGATCCCGCCGGAAATGACGATGGTCCAACGGGCCGAGGGAGTCAAGGAAGCATCGGCGGGCAGCAGGTCGGTCGAAGGCATCATGTTCCGCTCTTGTGGGCGATCGGCCCCCGTGGGCCGACGGAACCATCTTCACGGATTGCGCCTGTGTATTGAATACACAGTCATAATGGTTTTTTTCAATACACAGTGACTAAATAACCCTCTGAATCGTTGAAAATTCCTGAATCTGTATCTTCTTCCCGAGACCGGACGACCCTACAGTGACAGACAGTCCTTCAGGATCCCATGGCACGGACCACACGATCGATGAGCCGCTATCTGAATCTCGCCGACACCCTCGGCGACCGCATCGAACAGGGCCTGTACGCGGCAGGCAGCCGCCTGCCCTCCGTGAGGGCCCTGAGCACCGAGCACGGCGTCAGCCTGACGACTGTCCAGCAGGCCTACCGCTGGCTTGAAATGTCCGGCCTGGCCGAGGCGCGGCCCCGTTCCGGCTGGTACGTGCCGACGGCTCGCGCGACGTCTGGACTGCCCAGCATGGGCAAGCCCACGCTGCGGCCGATCGATGTCTCGGATTGGGGGCAGGTCCAGGACCTGCTGGAGCTGGAACGCGAAGGGAAAACGATCCAGCTGGGCCGGGGCATGCCGGATGTCGAGAGCCCCAGCCTGCGCCCTCTGCAGGCGGCGCTCGCCCGGGAAGGCCGGCAGGCCGGCATCGCCAGCCTGCACTACAACGACATGCAAGGGGTTCCCGCCCTGCGCGAACAGCTGTCCCGTCTGGCCGTGGACGCGGGCTACCGGGCCGAGCCCGACGCGCTGATCGTCACGACCGGTTGCCAGGAAGCGCTGTCATGCGCGATACGGACCCTGTGCGCGTCGGGCGACATCGTGGCCATCGCATCCCCCAGCTATCACGGCACAATGCAGATCCTGAAGGAAGCCGGCGTGCAGGCATTCGAGATTCCCTCGGATCCCGTCCAGGGGATCAGCCTGGAAGCCCTCGAACTCGCGCTGGAGCGCTGGCCCGTGAGAGCCATCCTGGTGATTCCCAATGCCAGCAACCCGCTCGGCTACACCATGCCCGACCATCGAAAGCTGGGCCTGCTCCGGCTGGCGCAGCGCTTCGACGTTCCCATCATCGAGGACGACATCTACGGCGACCTGGTCTACGGCTGGCCCCGGCCCCACGCTCTGAAGGCCCTCGACGAGGACGGCCGGGTCCTGCTGTGCAGCTCGTTTTCCAAGACCCTGGCGCCCGGACTGCGGGTGGGCTGGATCGTGCCGGGGCGGTATTTCGACAAGGTGCTGCGCATGAAATACACCAGTTCGGGACCGACCGCCCCCTTGCCGCAGATCGCCATCGCCGAGTTCCTGCGAAAGGGGCACTATCCGGCACACCTGCGCCGGATGCGACGCCAGTACCAGCGCCAGCGCGACGTCATGACCGAATGGGTGCGGCGCCACTTCCCCGAAGGGACCCGCATCAGTCATCCGCAAGGCGGCTTCACCCTGTGGATCGAGTTGCCGGAATCATTCGACACCCACGCGCTCGACCCCATGCTGCGTGAAAACGGCATCGTCATCGCGCACGGCAATATCTTCTCCGCTGCGGGAAAATACCGGAACTGCATGCGCCTGAGCCATGCCTCGGTCTTCACGCCCCGCACCGAATGGGCGGTCCGCAAGATCGGCGCGACCATCGGCGAAATGCTCGACGCCCGGCTCTGAACACCAGGACACGCCATGCCGGAATCCATCGAAATCCCTGCGACCGACGGCTATCCGCTGGGAGGCCGCCAATGGCGCCATGCCAGGACCGTAGGCCTCCCGCCCCCGGTGGCCATCATCAATCCCGCGACCTCGGTGCGCTGCCGGTACTATGCGAGATTCGCCGAGTACCTGCACACGCAGGGCTGGGACGTCTTGACCTACGACTATCGCGGCATCGGCGAATCGCGCCGAGGCTCCTTGCGCCGACTGCGGGCCGACTGGGTCGACTGGGGCGAGCATGATTTCGAAGGCGTGCTGCGATACGCCGCCCTGAATTTTCCGGGCCAGCCCATCGATGTGATCGGACACTCCGTCGGTGGCTTCATCATCGGCCTGGCGCAATCGGCTCACCGCGTGCGCCGGATCTTCACCATGGGCGCCCAGTTCGCATACTGGCGGGACTACCAGGCTGAAAAACGACCGGGCATGTTCCTGAAATGGCATGTCCTGATGCCTGCCCTGGCGACGCTGCTGGGCCACGTTCCGGCCAAGCGGCTGGGCTGGATGGAGGACACGCCGAAAGGCGTGGCGCTGGACTGGGCGCGCATGGGTCCCCGCTTCGAGGACTCCGTCCGGCGGGGCGCCCTGACGGCGGACGGCCTGCCGCAAGCGGCCGGACTGGCCCTCAACTTCAGGACGATCGGCGCGCCGATCCTCGCATTCGGCGCCGAGGACGATCCCTACGGCACAGAAGCCGCGCTGGATCGTCTGTTGCGGTATTACAGCGCCAGCCGCCGCAGCCACCTGCGCATCGCCCCACGGGATGTCGGCCTGGACGCGATCGGCCACTTCGCGTTCTTCCACGAGCGCTTCCGCGACATTCTGTGGCCCTACGCTCTGGAATGGCTGCGCAACGCGGCGCTTCCGGCGGGATCCCCCGGGCGGCTGAAGATCATGCCATCCGGAGAATGACCGCTACGCGGCCGCTGGCGAACCCGACAGGCCCCCGCGGCCTCTTATGTGACTGGCACGACGCTGGTCTGCGCCAGCGGACTCTAGCCGCCCGCTGGAGGCACCCGCGCCACTTCGGCGCAGAACATCCACCACCCCTGTCGCGCCGAAGACGCAAGTCTCACGCAAGATCCTCCGAAAAGATTGACCCAGGTTAAAAACCTTTCATTCTTCCTGGTCATTCAGGTCCAGCCAGGCTTTTTCGTTCCAGCCCAACTTTAGAATGGCTGAACATTTGAGCCATCGCCCGCGCCCCATCCCGGGACTCGAAATCGACCGGAACGCCCACATGAAACAAAGTTCTCTGGACGCCGCCCTGAACCGGCTCCGCCTCTGGCAAAAATTCGCCGTGCTGGCGCTCTTCGGTGTGGTGCTGGTTGCCATTCCCTTCGCGCTGTACGTCCACGAATCCGGCAAGACCATCCAGGCCACCCGGCTGGAGTCGAGTGGACTGCAACCCATGCGCCTGCTGATGAAGACCCTGCAACTGGCCCAGCAACACCGGGGGCTGGCGATGATCACACTCAACGGCGACACGTCCGCCGACGCCCGTCGCGCCGCCCTGCAGGACGAGGTCGACCGCGCCTTCCAGGCGCTGGACGCCGCGCTGCGCCAGGATGTCCAGGCCCCGGCGCTCCTGGCCGCCTGGCAGGAAGTCCTCCAGGGATGGACCTCCCTGGAGGGACAAGTCGCCCGAAAAACCCTTTCCCCCGCCGACAGCTTCCAGACCCATGTCGAGTTGATCGCCCGGCTGCTCCGGGTCAAATCCCTGCTGCTGCAGCACTACGGTCTGAGTTTCGACCCGCAGGCCAGGGGCTATTACCTCATCGACACGGCGCTGAACCAAGTGCCCATGCTGACCGAGCTGTTCGGCCAGACCCGCGCCCTGGGATCGGGCCTGCTGACGCGCCACGAGGCATCCGACGCCGAGCGTCTGAGGGTCATGGTGCTGATCAACCGCGCGGAAGAACACTACATCGCCCTGGATGACGCGCTGGAAAGCGCCATCCGGCAATATCCCGAACTTGGCGCCGGACTGACCGAGCCCGGCAAGGCGGCACTTCAGGAGGCTCACGCGGCCATCGAACTGGCCCAGAAAGAAGTCCTCCAGGCACAGTCCATGAAATTCCCCGCCGCCGACTTCTTCGCCCGCTACACACAAGCCGTCGATGCCCAATACCGACTCAACCAGGCTGCCCTGGAGCAACTGGAAGCGGTACTGAACGACCGTGCCGACGCCCTGGCCCACACCCGCATCCTGCTGGGCGGCGGCATCGTGCTGCTCAGTCTGCTGGCGGCGCTGGCCAATTTCCTCATCACGCGGGCGCTGCTGCGCCAGTTGGGCGGCGAGCCCGCCTACGCCACGGCGATCCTGAACCGCATCGCGACCGGCGATCTGGCCGTGCCCATCGAACTGAAACCCCACGATCAGGCCAGCCTGCTATTCGCCCTGCGGGACATGCGCGACAGGCTGGCCGAAATTGTCAGCAAAGTCCGTGGTGGCGCGAGTTCCATCGCCTCGGCGTCGGCGCAGATCAGCGCCGGCAACCTGGACCTGGCCTCGCGCACCGAGCAACAGGCCAGTTCCCTGGCCGAGACCGCCGCCACGACAGAGCAGATCACCGCCACCGTGCGCCAGAACGCCGACAACGCCCAGCAGGCCAACACCCTGGCCGCCTCGGCCGGCAAGACCGCCACAGACGGCGGCGCCATCGTCGCCGAACTGGTCTCCACCATGGGCGAGATCGATGCCAGGGGGCAGCAGGTCGCCGACATCATCGGCG
>DISE01000087.1 GCA_002421865.1 Castellaniella sp. UBA6218 | reverse complement strand
ACAAGGCCGAGATCATCGCCTCGATCCCGTCCAACGAAAAGATCAGCCTGTACCGCGAGGGCGATTTCATCGACCTGTGCCGCGGCCCGCACGTGCCGTCCACCGGCCGCCTGCGGGTGTTCAAGCTCATGAAAGTCGCCGGGGCCTACTGGCGTGGCGACAGCGGCAACGAAATGCTGCAGCGCATTTACGGCACCGCCTGGGCCCGCAAGGAAGATCAGGATGCCTACCTGCACATGCTCGAACAGGCCGAACTGCGCGATCATCGCCGCATCGGCCGCGAACTGGACCTGTTCCACTTCCAGGACGAGGCGCCCGGCCTGATTTTCTGGCATCCCAAGGGCTGGACGGTCTGGCAGCAGGTCGAACAGTACATGCGCCAGGTGTACCAGGACAATGGCTACCAGGAGGTCAAGGCGCCGCAGATCCTGGACCTGTCCCTGTGGAAGAAAACCGGCCATTGGGACAATTACAAAGAAAACATGTTCACGACGGAGTCCGAGAACCGCGTGTATGGCCTCAAGCCCATGAACTGCCCGGGCCACGTGCAGATCTTCAACGCCGGCTTGCACTCGTATCGCGAACTGCCCCTGCGCTATGGTGAGTTCGGCCAGTGCCATCGCAACGAGCCTTCCGGTTCGCTGCATGGCATGATGCGCGTGCGCGGCTTCACCCAGGATGATGGCCACATCTTCTGTACCGAGGACCAGCTCCAGGCCGAATGCGCCGCCTTTACCCGGCTGCTGCAAAAGGTTTACGCCGATTTCGGCTTCACCGAAATCCTGTACAAGGTCGCCACCCGCCCCGAAAAGCGCATTGGTGCCGACGAGGTCTGGGACAAGGCCGAGCAGGCCCTGAAGGACAGCCTGGATCTTTCGAATTGCGAATACGAGGTATCCGAAGGCGAAGGCGCTTTCTACGGGCCGAAGATCGAATACACCCTGAAGGACGCCATCGGCCGGCATTGGCAGTGCGGCACCATCCAGGTGGATTTCTCCATGCCGCAACGTCTGGGCGCCGAATACGTCGACGCCCAGGACCAGCGCCGCACGCCTGTGATGCTGCACCGGGCCATCCTGGGTTCCCTGGAACGCTTCATCGGCATGCTGATCGAGAACCACGCCGGGGCGCTGCCTGCCTGGCTGGCGCCGCATCATGCCGTGGTCTGCTGTATTTCCGACAGCTCCGCCGCCTACGCCGAACAGATCGCCCGGGACCTGAAGCAGCAGGGCCTGCGTGTGTCCGCCGATATCCGGGGCGAAAAGATCACCCGTAAAATCCGCGAACATAGCCTGCAGAAAATCCCGTATATTCTGGTCGTCGGCGACAAGGAACGCGAATCCGGCGCCGTATCCGTGCGCGGGCGGGGCAATCTGGATCTGGGCACGATGCCGGTGGCGGACTTCACCGCCCGGCTGCAGCACGAAATCTCGACCCGCCAGCAGGGGACCGAACCGGCCCAGGCCTGATTCCTCCCTTTTCATCAACTCACAGGAGTTTTAGACATCGCAACCGAAAAGAAACACCGCGTCAACGGTGATATCCGCATCCATGAAGTCCGCCTGATCGGCGTGGACGGCGAACAACTGGGTATTGTCCGCACGTCCGAGGCCATGTCCATGGCGGAACAGAACGACGTCGACCTGGTCGAAATCGCCCCCACGGCCAGCCCTCCGGTCTGCCGTCTGATGGACTACGGCAAGTTCAAGTACCAGGAACAAAAGCGCCAGGCCGAAGCCCGCGCCCGCCAGAAGATCATCCAGGTCAAGGAAGTGAAGTTCCGGCCTGGCACCGACGAAGGCGACTACCAGGTGAAACTGCGCAATCTGCGCCGCTTCATCGAGGATGGCGACAAGGCCAAGGTCACGCTGCGTTTCCGCGGCCGTGAAATGGCGCACCAGGAACTCGGCATGCGTGTTCTGGAACGGGTGCGCGACGATCTGGGCGAACTGGTCCTGGTCGAAGCCATGCCCAAGCTCGAAGGCCGTCAGATGGTGATGGTGCTGGCGCCCCGCAAGAAAGCTTGATGAGGCGGCACTTGCGACAGTTCCCGGCGGACTGTCGCAAGCCAGGCGGATCCGGGCGCCTTCCACGGCGCGCGGCGGGGTGCCGCCATGGTTCGGGAAATCCCGGCAGGAACCCAGAGGTATCACAGAGGCATTCATGCATTTTCTGTTCGTCATCGATCCATTGCCCGCCCTGAAGGCCTGGAAGGATTCCTCCGTCGCCATCATGCGCGGCCTGGCGGCGCAGGGGCACGACTTCAGCTTCGCCACGATGGGCGACCTGTATGTCCTGGAAGGCCGCGTGCTGGTGTCGGCCACGGGGATGCGCCTGCGCGCCGACGCCGACTGGAAAGGCCACGACTGGTGGACGCAGGATGCCGCGCCGCGCGAATGCGCGCTGGCCGACTTCGACGCCGTGCTGATGCGCAAGGATCCGCCCTTCGACATGGAGTACGTCTACGCGACGCACTTGTTCGACTACGCGGCGTCCCAGGGCGCGCGCGTGTTCAACGCCGGGGCGGCCATCCGCAATCATCCTGAAAAGCTCGCCATCACCGAATTCGCGCAATACACGGCGCCCACGCTGGTCAGCCGCGACATGGCNNGCGCAGCACGGCGACGTCATCGTCAAGCCTCTGGACGGGATGGGCGGCAGCGGCATCTTCCGCCTGCGTCCCGACGAGCCCAACCTGGGTTCGATCCTGGAGGCCCTGACCGGCATGGGTGAGCGCACCATCATGGCGCAACGTTATATCCCGGAAATCCGGGACGGCGACAAGCGCATCCTGATCATCGATGGCGAACCGGTGCCCTTCGCCCTGGCGCGTGTACCGCTGCAGGGCGAGACCCGTGGCAACCTGGCCGCCGGGGGCCAGGGCCGGGCGCAGCCGCTGTCGGATCGGGACCAGGAGCTGGCCCGGGCCGTGGGTCAGCGTCTGGCCGGGCGTGGCCTGCTGCTGATCGGTCTGGATGTGATCGGCGACTACATCACCGAGATCAACGTCACCAGCCCCACCTGTTTCGTGGAAATCACCGAACAGACCGGTTTCGATGTGGCCGGCCGCTTCGTGGAAGCCCTGGTCCGGATCGTGTCCGGGCGGCCCTTGGGGCGCGGCGCTGCCGACAAACCATGAGCACCCGCATCGCGCTGGTCATGCATGATCCTCTGGGCGCCGCCTTCCAGGCATGCGCCAGTCACGTGCTGGGCCGCGTACCGGACCTGGCGGTTTTCGACATCGTGCCCGATGCCGACCCGCCCGTCCAGACGGAACGCATCCTGGACTGGATGCGGGCACGCGGGCCGGGCGAGCCTGTCTTGATCCTCTGCGACCTGTACGGGGCGACGCCGTTCAATATCGCGACTCAGGCCCAGCGCCAGGCGCTGGAGGNNACCGGCACCAATGCCTGCATGGTGCTGAAAGCCTTGACAGACCAGCAGGAAAACCCCGAATCTCTCAGTGAGCGCGTGCGCCAGGGGGCGCTGCGCGGTATCGTGAATGCGGAACCCCCGTATGATTGCTAGTGTGAGCGGACCCTAGGAACCCATCCCCATGCCTTCCATCGATCTGGTGATTTCGAACAAGCTCGGGCTGCATGCGCGCGCGGCGGCCAAGCTGACCCAGCTGGCCGGGCGTTACCGCAGTGACATCTTCATTTCGCGGGGGGCGCAGCGCGTCAACGCCAAGAGCATCATGGGCGTGATGATGCTGGCCGCGGGCCTGGGGGTCACCGTCAAGATCGACGCCCAGGGCGAAGACGAGGCCCAGGCGCTGAACGACATCCGGGCCTTGTTCGAGGGCCGCTTCGGAGAGACCGAATAGGGTCTCGTTTCGCATGAATCCGCCGGAACCCGCTTCGTCCGCGATCGCGTCCACCCTGTGCCTGTATGGCCAGGGCGTGGTGCGCGGCTATGCCATCGGTCGGGCCGTGGTCATGAGCGCGGCCTCGCTCGAGGTCGCCCACTACCGCATCGCCGCCGAGGACATCGAGTCCGAACAGCGGCGCTTTACTCGGGCCGTGGACGAGACGGTGCGCGATCTGTGCCAGATGGCCGAGGACCTGCCGGCCGACGCCCCGCGCGAACTCGGCGTGCTGCTGTCTGTGCATGGCATGCTGCTCCAAGATCCCATGCTGACGCAGTCCGTCTGCCAGTTGATCTCGGAACGCCAGTACAACGCGGAATGGGCGCTGACGACCCAGGGCCAGATCCTGGTGGAGCAGTTCTCCCTGATGGAGGACGCCTATCTCCGCGAACGCGGCGCGGACGTGCGCCAGGTGATCGAGCGCGTCCTGCGGACGCTGTCGGGCTCCGGCCACTGGCTGCCCAACCTGGACGCCGTGGACGTCGACGGCAGCCTGATCGTGGTGGCGCGCGACATTTCTCCGGCCGATATGATGCGGCTGCGGGGCGGCCGTTTCGGCGCCTTCCTGACGGACCTGGGAGGAGCCACCTCGCATACGGCCATCGTGGCGCGCAGCATGAATGTGCCGGCCGTGGTCGGCATGGGGGCGGTGCGCGCGCTGGTGCGCGATGGCGACCGGCTGATCGTCGACGGCCTGAACGGCCTGGTCCTGGTCAACCCCTCGGAAGCCGTGCTGCATGAATACCAGGAGCGGCAGGCGGCCTTCTTGCGCGAGCGCGACGAGATCAAGGCGCTGCGGTTCGCGCCGGCCGTCACGCTCGACGGCATCCAGATCCGCATGGAAGCCAATATCGAATTGCCGGAGGAGGCCGCCGACGCGCTGGCGGCCGGTGCCGAGGGCATCGGGCTGTTTCGCAGCGAATTCCTGTTCATGGGGCGCCCCGACCTTCCGGACGAGGAAGAGCAGTATGAAGCCTACGCTTCGGTCGTGCGCACCATGGCGGGCAGGCCGGTCACCATCCGGACGCTGGACATCGGGGCCGACAAGACGCTCGATGGCGAGGTGACGGTGGCCACCAATCCGGCGCTGGGCCTGCGCGCGATCCGGTACTGCCTGGCCAATCCGGAGATGTTCAACACGCAATTGCGCGCGTTGTTGCGGGCCGCCGCTCACGGGCCGATCCGGGTGCTGTTCCCCATGGTGTCGCACATGCACGAGATCCATTCCGCCCGCCGTGCCCTGGCCAGGGCCGCGGAGGAACTGCGCGCCGAGGGCCTGCCCCATGACGCGGCCGTCCAGGTGGGCGCCATGGTCGAGATTCCCGCCATTGCCATTGCCATCGAACCGTTCGCCGAAGCGCTGGACTTCCTGTCCATCGGTACCAACGATCTGATCCAGTACGTACTGGCGATCGACCGGGGGGACAACGATGTTGCGTCCCTCTACGATCCGATGCATCCGGCGGTGCTGCGTCTGATCGCGCACACCATCAACGCCGGTGAGCGGGTGGGCAAACCCGTATCGATCTGCGGCGAGATGGCCGGGGATGTGCGCGTCACCCGCATGCTGCTGGGACTGGGTCTGACCGGGTTTTCCATGCATCCGCAGCAGCTGCTGGATGTGAAGAAGGAAATCCGCAAGGCGCACTCCAACGCCCTGCGGGTCAAGGTCGCTGCGGCCCTGAACCGGGCCGAGCGCATCGACCTGTCCTCACTGGATTCCTGAAGCCGGATCTTGCCGCCTTTTTTCCGGGTTTCTGGTCCGGCGGTTCATTGATAGAATCTTCCGGCGGCAATACCCTGATTGCCGACTTTGATATTTCCGGGCCTCTTCTTGCGACTCGATTCTCTTTCCCGTACCGTGCGGCAGAAGGCCTTGCTGGCCTTGATCCTGGTGATGTTGCTGGCCATCGGCAATGTCTCCATCGTTCAATTCCTGCTGCGGGAAAGCGATGGCGTGGCCGCGACGCTGAACGTGGCGGGCAAGATGCGCATGCTTGGTCAGCGCATCGGCCTGGAGACGCTGGCCGCGCGCCGGAACCCGGATCTTCCCGCCCCCGCGTCGACGGACCTGTCCGCCGCGTTCGAGGCCGCGCACGATGCATTGCGTTTTGGCGGACAAGCGTTCGATCTGGACATTCGTCCCGTGCCGGAGGCGCTGGCGCCGCAACTGAAGGACATCCGCCAGGCCTGGCTTCGTTACCGCCGCGTCGTCGATGCGCTGACCGATGCGCCGGCCGATGGCTCGGCTGGCGAGCGGGCCGCCGTGGCGGACCTGACCCGCGCCGGCGCCGATCTGCTGGCCCGGACCGAGACGCTCGTGGACAGGCTGGTCGCCCGGGCCAGGGAAGTCCAGCGCAGAGCCCTCTATAGCGCCTATGCGCTCTTCGCGCTGGACCTGCTGTTTCTGGGGCTGGCCGGCTGGGTGGTTTCCCGGCGGATCCTGAGGCCCATCCAGGTCCTGGCGCAGCAATGCCGGGCCCTGGCGGCGGGCGATCACGGCGCCCGGTCCTCGCTACCGTCCGGCGACGAGCTCGGCGAGCTCGGCCGGGCCTTGAACGATTCAGCGGCGCATATCGAGCAGTTGCTGCGGGATGTCGAAAAGGAGCACGCGGCGCTGGCCGATGCCCAGGCCATGTTCGACGGCCTGTCGGCCAATACGGTGGCCGGCATTTACATGGTGGACGAAACGTTGAGCTTCACCTACGCCAACGAGCGCATGGCGGACATGCTGGGATATTCGCAGGCCGAACTGATGGACGGCTTTCCCCTCGAACGCCTGTTCGTCGGGCCGGCCTACGAGACCGTCCGCGCCCAGGCGCTGGATCGTTTCGAGGGGCATGAGGCGAGAACGCGCTATGAATGCGTGGCGCGTCGCAGCGATGGCGAACAGATCGAGCTGGAGATTTTCGGTTCCCTGATGAGGCTGCATGGTCGGCCGACGCTGATCGGCATCATGTTCGACATCACGGAACGCAAGCGTGCCGAGGCCTCCGCGAGGCGGGCGGCACTGGTCTACGCGCACACCAGCGAGGCCATGGTGGTCACCGATGCCGACGGCGTCATCCAGGACGTGAATCCGGCCTTCACGGCGGTGACCGGCTACGGACCGCAGGACGTGCTCGGGCGCACCATGAGCGTCCTCAGTTCGGGCCGTCACGGTGCGGATTTCTACCGGGCGATGTGGGCCGATCTGCAGGCGACCGGCCGCTGGAATGGAGACATCCACAATCGACGCAAGTCCGGAGAGGAATATGTCGAACGCCTGTCGATCAATACGTCCTACAACGAGGACGGCAGCGTCAATTGCCGCATCGGGCTGTTTTCCGACGTGACCGAGAAGCGCCGCCGCGAGGCATCGATCTGGCATCAGGCGCATTATGACCACCTGACCCAGCTTCCCAACCGCCAGATGTTCGAGGAAAACTTGCGGCGCAGCATCGAGCATACCCGTCAAGGGGGGCTGCCGTTCGCTCTCTTGTTCCTGGACCTGGATTTGTTCAAGGACGTCAACGACACCCTGGGCCACGAAGCGGGCGACCAGCTGCTGCGGCTGGTGGCCCGGCGGCTGAGCGAGTGCGTACGCAGTTCGGATCTGGTGGCGCGGCTGGGCGGCGACGAGTTCACGCTCCTCATCCGCGACCTCCATGATCCGGACGACATCTTTTCGCTGGCCGACAAGATCCTGGATTCGTTGTCCCAGCCTTTCGCCCTGGGCGGTCATACGGTGCGGATCTCCGCCAGCATGGGGGCGGCCTTTCATCCGCGCGACGGCGACAGCGACAGTGAATTGCTGCGGGCCGCCGATCTGGCGATGTACGCCGCCAAGGAGCAGGGGCGCAATCATTTTCGCGTCTACTCGGCCGGCATGCGCGGGCTTTGGCCCGCGCGCATCCAGCCTCAGTCCGGATAGGCGGTTTCCCCGTGCTCCGCCGCGTCCAGACCCTGGCGTTCCTCGTCGGGCGCGGCCCGCAGCCCGATCAGGCGGTCGACCAGGAAGGCGCAGACTGCGGCGCTGAAGGCCGCCCAGGCCAGGCTGGCCAGAACGGCCTCGGCCTGCAGCCAGACCTGGCGCAGCAGCGCGCCCAGGCCCGCCGGGCCGGGACCGCCGAGGTCGGCGGAATAGAAGATGCCCGTCAGGATGGCGCCGACGATGCCGCCCACGGCATGGATGCCGAAGACGTCGAAGGCGTCGTCGATGCCTAACAGGCGCTTCAGGCCGCTTACCCCCCAGAGCGCGGCCCAGGAGGCCAGCACGCCGATGACGAGCGAGGCGCCGGGGGCGACCAGTCCAGCGGCCGGGGTGATGCCCACCAGTCCGGCAATGGCTCCGGAGGCCGCGCCCAACAGCGAGGCACGTCCTTTCAGGATCCGCTCGGCCAGCGCCCAGGCCAGTACCCCGCTGGCCGCGGCCAGCAGCGTATTGGCCACGGCCAGCACGGCCTGCTCGTTGGCGGCCAGCGCGGACCCGCCGTTGAAGCCGAACCAGCCGATCCACAGCANNTGATGTGGACGACGGTGCCGCCGGCGAAGTCCAGGGCCCCGCGCAGATGCAGCCAGCCATCGCCCGCCCAGACCATGTGTGCGATCGGCATGTATCCCATCGTGAACCACAGCCCGGCGAAGGCCAGCGCCGCGCCGAAGCGCGTGCGTTCGGCCATGCTGCCAGTGATCAGCCCGCAAGTGATGGCCGCGAAGGTCGCCTGGAACAGGGCAAACAGCAACTCGGGAATCGTGCCGAGCAGCGGCAGAGGCGCGGCGTCTCCGGCCCGATACAGACCGGCCAGTCCCAGGCGTGTCCATCCGCCCAGGCCACCGAATCCCTCGGTGAATACCAGGGAATAGCCGTAGGCGAACCACAGTACCGTGATCAGGGCGCAGACGCCCAGCGTCTGGGTCATGACGGACAGCGCATGGCGCTTGCGTGCCAGGCCGCCGTAGAAAAGCGCCAGCCCCGGCACGCACATCAGCCAGACCAGCAGGGTCGAGGTCATGGTCCAGACCAGATCGCTCTTGTCCATGAGGAGAACTCCTTTTTCGTTGAGGTCAGAGGGCGGCTTCGCCGGTTTCGCCGGTGCGGATGCGCACGACGTGTTCAAGAGGGGAGACGAAAATCTTGCCGTCGCCGATCTTGCCGGTACGGGCCGCCTGGCACAGGCATTCCACCGTCATTTCGACCAGGTCGTCCGGGACGGCGACCTGGATTTGCAGTTTGGGCAGGAAGTCGACCTGGTATTCCGCCCCACGGTAGAGTTCGGTGTGCCCCTTCTGCCGGCCGAATCCCTTGGCTTCCGTGACTGTCATGCCCTGGATGCCGGCGGCCTCCAGCGCGGCATGGACCTCTTCCAGCTTGAAGGGTTTGATGAGCGCGGTGACGAGTTTCATGAATGCTCCTTTGCAGTGTGCTTGCATAAGGATTCAAGCAAGAGCCGTGCCAACTTCACTTCAACGCGCTTGCGGGGGATGGATCAGGGACTGGCCAGGAGGGGCGGGGAGGCGCCGGCGTCCATCCTCGCACCGAACCGGTGCGCGACCGCTCCGGATCGGTGCAGGGATGTCCGGCACGTCGATGCATGCACGGATCGGTCCCTCAGCGGAGTTGAAAGCCGAAACGAGGGCTTCAGAGGCCGGGTTCCCGGATTGCCACGGTTTTGTGTCCAGTTGTTGACCGCGCGGCGGACCGCTGCGCGGCGGTCCGGGCCATTTTCCCCGAGAGTGGAGCGCAGGATAGCGCCGCGAGCCCCTGACGGCCCGGACATCAGTCATTACATATCAGGGTTTACCCGTGACCCAGGGTGGCTAGAATTGTAACCAAGCCGGTTGTAACAGACTGGTCCTCGAAAATGATCCGCACTTCATCCAGCGGAATTTTGCATAGGGAAGATCATGAACATGACGCGTAAAACGCTGACTCTGGCCGCCATGATGGCATCGTTGAGTCTGCTGGCCGCTTGCTCCAAGAGCGATGACGCTTCGGCGCCGCCTCCGGCGGCTCCCGCGCCTTCGACGGCGCCGACGCCGGCTCCCGTGCCCCCCGTCACGCCCGCTCCGCAGGAACAGCAGAGCGCCCCGGCCGACCAGCAGTCCATGCAGGACAAGATCAAGGAATCCGCCGCCGCGGCCAAGGAAAAGGCCGCCGAAGTCGGCCAGGCCGTGTCCGACAAAGCGGGCGAGCTGGCCCACGAAGCAGGCGAAGCCGCCAACAGCGCCCGCGAGTCCGTGAAGGAAGGCGCGGCCAAGGCCGACGCCGCCATCCAGGGCGCCGTCGGCAACTCGGGCAGCGGGTCCAAATAAGCGCCACGGGGCGGGACGAATCCGTCCCGTCCGCCTCCCGCGATCCGTCCTCCGCCTCTATAGTGGCGGAGACCATCCGGGAGGAGCCGATGTCGCTTGCCGTTCTATCCAGCCGGGCGCTGTTCGGGCTGCGGGTCTGGCCTGTGCAGGTCGAAGTCCATGTGGGCGGCGGCCTGCCTTCTTTTTCAATTGTCGGCCTTCCGGGTGCGGGGGTGCGCGAAAGCCGCGAGCGGGTGCGCTCGGCGCTGCTCAGCGGCGGCTTCGAATTTCCCGCGGGTCGCATCACCGCCAATCTGGCGCCCGCCGACCTGCCCAAGGATTCCGGACGTTTCGATCTCCCGATCGCGCTGGGTGTCCTGCTGGCTTCGGGACAGGTCGCCGATGCACGGGGACAGGCGCCCGACGTGCGGCATTACGTCCTGGCGGGCGAGCTGTCCCTTACCGGCAGCATCGTGCCGGCGGACGCGGCGCTGGCGATCGCGCTCTCGGTTGCACGTGACGACCCCGAGGCTGTCCTGATCATGGCGCCGGCCTCGGCCGCGGCGGCCGCCCGGGTGCCGGGCCTGCGGGTGCTGGCGGCGTCGGGCCTGGACGAAGTCGTGGCGCATTTCTCCGGCCGGGTGGAACTGCCCGCCGCCGCGCCGGAGTGCGACGAGCCGGCCGACGAAGCGCCCATGCCCTGCCTGTCCGACGTCCGGGGGCAGGCGGCGGCGCGGCGTGCCCTGGAACTGGCGGCGGCCGGAGGGCATGGCCTGCTGATGAGTGGCTGCCCCGGCGTGGGCAAGAGCATGCTGGCGCGGCGCCTGCCTGGCCTGCTGCCGCCCCTGAGCTCCGAACAGGCCCTGGAGGTTGCCGCCGTGCATGGGCTGGCCCGCTCACATCCCTCATTGTCCCGGGTGCCGCCGTTTCGCGCGCCGCATCATGGCGCGTCCATGTCGGCGCTGGTGGGCGGAGGCGCCAGGCCGCGGCCCGGGGAAATCAGTCTGGCTCATCACGGGGTGCTGTTTCTGGATGAATTGCCGGAATTCGGCCGCCAGGCCCTGGAGGCCCTGCGCGAGCCGCTGGAGACCGGCTGCGTCACGATCGCCCGGGCCATGGGCGGCTGTACCTTTCCCGCACGCTTCCAGCTCGTGGCCGCCATGAATCCCTGTCCATGCGGCTGGCGCGGTCATCCGCATGCCCGGATCGAATGCCGCTGTTCGCGTGAGGTCATCGCGCGCTACCGGGCGCGGCTCTCGGGGCCCTTGCTGGACCGGATCGACCTGCACGTCGGCCTGGGCGTGGAGTCCGCCTGGATGGACGAGCCGCCGGGCGAACCTTCGGCCCCAGTCCGGGAGCGGGTGCTGGCCGCCCGGCGCCGGCAGCTTTCCCGGCAGGGTTGCCTGAACGCCGCGCTGGATGGCGCGGCGCTGGACCGCCACGGCGATCCGGGCGCCGAAGGCAGGGCGTTGCTGATGCGCGCAGCGTCGGCCTGGGGCTGGTCGGCGCGCGCCGTGCGGCGCGCCCAACGCGTGGCGCGGACCCTGGCTGATCTGCATGGGTGTGACCGGGTCGAGGCCGGGCACATGGCCCAGGCCATCCAGTACCGTTCCGACGTCGCCGCATGACGGGCCGCGCGGGCCGTGCGGGAACGGGTTGGCCGGCCGGGTAAAATGTACGTTTCAATTCGCAGATTCCAGGAGGCCGCGATGATCGCCCCCAATCAACTGTTCGACGATTTCCAGAAGAACATGTCCGAATTCCTGGCCAAGACCCCGGCCGCCGACATCGAGCGCAACATGAAGGCCTTCATGACGCAGGCCTTTTCCCGCATGGATCTGGTCACCCGGGAGGAATTCGACATCCAGGCCGACCTGCTGGCCCGCGCGCTGGAGCGCGTCGAATCCCTGGAAGCCCGCGTCCAGGCGTTGGAGCAGGGCGACGAATAGCCGGCGGCTGATTCTGCATTGGACAAGTCGAAATAAATCGCCCTATAATCAAGGGCTTTTCCCAATGGGCAACCAATGGGGAAAAGCAGGATTCGCGCATGCAGGTTGCGCATGCCGGGTCCGAAACACATGCGAATGCCAGGTCTGACAAGCGCCCGGACCCCGGGTCACCTGGATTTGCCAAGCCAACAGAGTATCGTCATGCCCAAGATGAAGAGCAAAAAAGGCGCTTCCAAGCGCTTCAAGGTGCGCGGCAGTGGTTCCATCAAGCGCGGCCAGGCTTTCAAGCGTCACATCCTGACCAAGAAAACCACGAAAAACAAACGTCAGCTGCGCGGTTCGGCCGCTGTCCATGAAACCAACGTCGCCTCCGTGAAGGCGATGCTGCCTTTCGCCTGATCGGAGATTACACATGCCTCGCGTCAAACGCGGCGTCACCGCTCGTGCACGCCATAAAAAAGTCATCAAGGCCGCCAAGGGCTACCGCGGCCGCCGCGGCAACGTCTTCCGGATCGCCAAACAGGCGGTCATGCGCGCCGGCCAATACGCCTACCGCGACCGCCGCAACAAGAAGCGCACCTTCCGCGCCCTGTGGATCACCCGCATCAATGCGGGCTGCCGCGAACTGGGCGTGACCTACAGCGTCTTCATCGCCGGTCTGAAGAAGGCCTCGATCGAACTCGACCGCAAGGTCCTCGCCGACATGGCCGTGCGCGACAAGGCGGGCTTCGCCGCCGTCGTGGCCCAGGCGAAATCCGCGCTGGCCGCCTGACCGACACAGTTTCGTTTTCGATTCTGTATCATCGCAAACGGAGCTCCATCGGGCTCCGTTTGCGTTTTGGAATGCACCATGGACTCATCGCTCGACGAACTGATTGCCCAGGCCCGCGACCGTTTCGCCCAGGCCGGGGACGCCGCCACGCTGGAAAATGAAAAAGCCGTCTTCCTGGGCAAGCAAGGATCGCTGACCGCGCTGCTCAAGGGCCTCGCGGCTCTGCAGGGCGAGGAAAAGCGCACGCGCGGCGCGCAGATCAACCAGGCCAAGCAGCAGGTCGAGGCGCTCCTGAATGCGCGGCGCGGCGAACTGGCGCAGGCCGAACTGGACCGGCGCCTGGCGACCGAGACCATCGATGTCACCCTGCCGGGCCGGGGGCGCGGCGTCGGCGGCGTCCATCCGGTGATCCGCACCTGGCAACGTGTCGAGCAGATCTTCCGCTCCATCGGTTTCGATGTGGCCGACGGCCCCGAGATCGAAAACGACTGGACCAATTTCACCGCCCTGAACAATCCGGAAAATCATCCGGCGCGCTCCATGCAGGACACGTTCTACGTGGACATGCGGGACGCGGGCGGGCTGCCGCTGGTGCTGCGCACCCACACCAGCCCCATGCAGGTGCGCTATGCCCGCATGAACAAGCCGCCCATCAAGGTCATCGCGCCGGGGCGCACCTACCGCGTCGACAGTGACGCCACCCATTCCCCCATGTTCCATCAGGTCGAAGGCCTCTGGATCGCCGAGGATATCTCCTTCGCGGATCTCAAGGGCGTCTATACGAACTTCCTGCGGGCCTTCTTCGAGACCGACGATCTGACCCTGCGCTTCCGGCCTTCGTTCTTTCCGTTCACCGAGCCCTCGGCCGAGATCGACATGATGTTCACCTCCGGCCCCAACCAGGGACGCTGGCTGGAAATCTCCGGCTCTGGCCAGGTGCATCCCCAGGTCGTGCGCAATTTCGGGCTGGACCCGGAACGCTATATCGGCTTCGCCTTCGGCTCCGGTCTGGAGCGCCTGACCATGCTGCGTTACGGCGTGGACGACCTGCGCCAGTTCTTCGAGGGCGACCTGCGCTTCCTGCGCCAGTTCAACGACTAGGCCCCCAGGCCTCAGCGACACGGAATCCGAATCATGCAATTTCCCGAATCATGGCTGCGCGCCTGGGCTGATCCCGACATCGACGGCCAGGAACTCGCCCACCGGCTGACCATGGCCGGCCTCGAGGTCGAGGACGCCGAACCCTACGCGCCGCCGTTCTCCGGCGTCGTGGTGGCGCGCATCGAATCGGCCGAACCGCATCCCGACGCCGACAAATTGCGCGTCTGCCGGGTCGACGATGGCTCGGGCGATCCGCTGCAGATCGTCTGCGGCGCCCCCAACGCGGCGGCCGGGCTGGTGGTGCCCCTGGCCCGTGTGGGCGCGGAACTGCCGGGCGGCATGCGCATCGGCCCCGTCAAGATGCGCGGCGTCGAATCGCGCGGCATGCTGTGTTCGGCCCGAGAACTGGGCCTGTCCCAGGATCATGCCGGCCTGCTTGAACTGCCCGCCGAACTGACACCGGGACAGGACCTGCGCCAGGCCCTGGATCTGGACGACACGATCTATACCCTGAAGCTGACCCCCAACCGGGCCGACTGCCTGTCCATCCTGGGCGTGGCGCGCGAGGTTGCGGCCCTGACGGGTTGCGCGCTGCGCGCGCCGGATGTTCCCCAGGTCCCCGTGACCCTCGAGGACCGCCTGCCCGTGACCGTGCAGGCACCGGACCTGTGCGGCCGTTTCGCCGGGCGTATCGTCCGCGGTGTGAACGCCCGCGCCGCCACGCCCGAGTGGATCAAGTCGCGCCTGGAGCGCGCCGGCCAGCGACCGGTGTCGGCGCTGGTGGATATCTCCAACTACGTCATGCTGGAACTGGGGCGTCCCACCCACGTTTTCGATCTCAAGCGGATCGAGGGCGGTCTGACGGTGCGCTGGGCGCGCGACGGTGAACGGCTGGAACTGCTCAACGACCAGACCGTCGAACTGGCATCCGACGTGGGCGTCATCGAGGCCGGCGGATCGCTGGAAAGCATGGCCGGCATCATGGGCGGCCAGGCCTCCGCCGTGAGCCTGGACACGACCGATGTCTATCTGGAAGCGGCCTTCTGGTGGCCTGAGGCCATCATGGGCCGGCCGCGCCGCTACAAGCTCAACTCCGAGGCGGGCCACCGCTTCGAGCGCGGGGTGGATTTCGCCACCATTCCCGAGCATCTGGATCTCATGACGGCTCTGATCCTGGACGTCTGCGGCGGTCAGGCAGGCCCGCTGGATGACCGGATCGTGAACCTGCCCGCGCGCGAACCCGTGCGCATGCGCCTGGCGCGCTGCACCCGCGTGCTGGGGATCCCGCTGGACGCCGAAGCCGTCGGCGACGTTTTCGCGCGTCTGGGTTTCGCATTCGAGCGGCAAGGCGACGATTTCATCGTCACGCCGCCCGCCGCGCGCTTCGACCTGGTGATCGAGGAAGACCTGATCGAGGAAGTCGCCCGCATTCACGGCTTTGACCGCATCCCCGACCGGCCGCCAGTGGCGCCGGCGGTCATGCGGGCGGTACCCGAGACACTGTACGGTCCGCATGCGCTGCGCGCCGCCCTGGCCGCGCGCGACTACCAGGAAGTCATCAATTTTTCCTTCGTCGAGGAAGCCTGGGAACGGGACTACTGCGGCAACGCCGACCCCATCCGCCTGCTCAACCCCATTGCCAGCCAACTGGCGGTGATGCGCTCCGGCCTGATCGGCGGCCTGCTGGCCAACATCGCCCACAACGTCAAGCACCGCCAGACGCGCGTGCGGGTCTTCGAGCTGGGCCGCGTGTTCGCACGGGACCCTGCGATGGCGGACGGCGGCCTGACCGTCGCAGGCGTGGCACAGCCCACCCACCTGGCCGCCGCGGCCTGGGGGCCGGCTCTGGACGAACAATGGGGCGAGCCGGTCCGCGCGGTGGATTTCTTCGACGTCAAGCGCGACCTGGAAGCATTGCTGGGCGCGCGAGCGGCCGGCCTGCGCTGCGAGGCCGCCAGCCATCCCGCGCTGCATCCCGGGCGCAGCGCCCGGCTGCTGCTGGACGGCGACGCGATCGGCTGGCTGGGCGAAGTCCATCCGCGCTGGGCGCAAGCATTGGGCCTGCCGCATGCGCCCGTCGTCTTCGAGCTCGACGCCGAAGCCGTGTCGGAACGTATCTTCCCCAATCCAAGGGAACAGTCCCGGCAGCCCGTGGCGGTGCGGGATCTGGCGATCTGGGTGGATGCGGATGTGCCGTGGCAGTCGCTGCTTGATACACTGCGTCAGCGGATCGCGGCCGACGATACCCTCTCCGTGGTCAAAGACATTAAACTGTTCGATATCTGGCGCGAAGCCGCGACTTCACAGCAACGCAGCCTGGCGCTGCGTCTCTGGCTCCAGGGACGCGACGCGACGCTGGAGGACCGCCAGGTCGAACATTGCGTGCAAAGCCTGCTCGACGCCCTGACCGAGACACATGGCGCGCGCCTGCGCTCATAGGAGAAATCGTTGGTGAATACGGATCGGACGCTCACCAAAGCCCACCTCGCCGAACTGTTGTTCGAACGCGTGGGCCTGAACAAGCGCGAAGCCAAGGACATCGTGGACACGTTCTTCTCCGAGGTTCGCGACGCCCTGGTCCAGGGTACCGAGGTCAAGCTGTCGGGTTTCGGCAGCTTCCAGGTGCGCAACAAGCCGCCGAGGCCCGGACGCAATCCCAAGACCGGCGAGGTCATCCCGATCGCCGCACGCCGGGTGGTCACCTTCCATGCCAGCCAGAAGCTCAAGGACGGCGTGGGTTCCGATGGAGACGCCGCATGACGCCCGCCACGCCCGCGGCCGCGCTGCCGCCGATTCCCGCGAAGCGTTATTTCACCATCGGCGAGGTTTCGGAACTGTGCGGGGTCAAGCCGCACATCCTGCGTTATTGGGAACAGGAATTCGTCCAGCTCAAACCGGTCAAGCGGCGCGGCAACCGCCGCTACTATCAGCACCATGAAGTCCTGCTCGTGCGCCGCATCCGCGACCTGCTCTACGAACAGGGCTTCACCATCGCGGGGGCGCGCAACCGCCTGGGCGACAGCGGCGACGCGCCGCACGATCAGGACGCCGCCGTTCGCCTGAGCGGCGCCGAACTCCAGGCCCTGCGCGCCGACCTGCTGGCCGCGCGAGACCGTCTGGCCCAGGCGCTGGACGGCAACCGCCGGGCCCATCAGGCGGCGGGGCTGCTGGATCTCTGATTCCGGTTCGCTTTCCGGCTCATCATGAAAACCCCAGCCGTGGCTGGGGTTTTCATTTGGCGACGGCAGGCCCGCTTAGCGGTTTTCCAGGTGTACGGGCTGCTGTACGACCGTGCCGGCAGGCGCCGGGCGCAAGCCGGCCCATAGCGCCAGGGCCGCCAGGCAGAGTGCGATGGCGATGCCCAGCGCAGCGGCCACGCGGCCGCGCCGCAGACGGATGCCACGCTGCGTGCGTCGATGTCGAGGTCCGTCAACGGCCGCCGGACGCGGCGCGGCGTCGTCCGGCGCGGATTCGCCCACGACGGGCGGCTCATCCATTTCCATGCCCAGGCTCTGGCGGATGCGGTCCAGGACGGCACCGGGCACGGGCTGCGTGGGCAGCGCGTCGACGATCCCCAGGAAATAGGCTTCCCATTTCAAGGCGCGGGCCGCGGCCGCATTGTCATGGGCCAGGCGCGACTGGATGTCCGCCACGCGGTCGGGCATGTCCAGGCCCAGCACGTAACGGGCGATCTCGTCGTCGGAGTAGGAGCGCAGGGGCTTCATGCGCGCACCGCCGCGTCGATGTGTGCCAGGGCGGCGTCCAGGGACGCCTCGATGTCGGGCTCGGAGCGATCCAGCCGGGCCGCGATGCGGGCCGGATCGCCGCCGTGCAGATAGGCCTGCAGCAGGGCATCGAGTTGCGGACCGGGCAGGGAAGCCAGGGTGCCGGCCACCGTGCCCGCTGGCGCGTCGGACGGCAGGTTCAGACGGGGCAGGGGGGTGTTTTCCGCCGGGTGGCGGCCTTCGGCGCGCATCTGCCGCGCGTGAGCGGAAGCGCGGTAGCGCAGGATGCTGTAGATCCAGGCGCGCGCCGTGCCGATGGCCGGGCTGTAGCCTGCCGCGTTCCGCCAGATCAGGACGAAGGTCTCGTGCAGCACGGCGTCGGCCGCGTCGGGATCGTCCAGCATGGCCAGCGCCAGGGCGCGCATGGCGGGGGACTCCTGACGATACAGCGCCAGAAAGGCGGCGCGGTCGCCGGCCGCGCAGGCGCCCAGCTCCGCTTCGAAATCAAAAACCGAAACAGTCATACAATCTTTCCCGTTCACCGGGTCTCGGAACGCGTGGGTCGGGCGGCGCGTTCCCCAGGGATGACATTATTGTATGCGGTCCCGCCCTCGCGCACCCTGCCATCCGCCATTCGCCTGATTTCCGGATATCTCCATGCGCTTTTCCCATACCGGCCCCGCGCCCGAGCGGCGCGACGACTGGCTGACCCTGAAGACCCTGTGGCCGTACGTCTGGGCTTTTCGCGGCCGGGTCGCACTGGCCTTCGTCTGTCTGGTCACGGCCAAGGTCGCCAACGTCGCCACGCCGGTCTGGCTGAAGGATATCGTCGATGCGCTGGGCGTGGCGCCGACGCTGATGGCCGTGCCCCTGGCGGCCCTGCTGGGCTATGGGCTGTCGCGCCTGGCCACTTCGGTGTTCGGCGAACTGCGCGACGCCCTGTTCGCCCGCGTGACCCAGGGCGCCATCCAGCGGGTCGCCGGCCAGGTCTTCCGCCATCTGCTGTCGCTGTCCTTGCGTTTCCACATGGGCCGGCGCACCGGCGGCCTGACGCGCGACATCGAGCGCGGCACCAAGGGCATCGGTTTCCTGCTCAATTTCACGGTCTTCAACATCGCGCCCACGCTGCTCGAGATCGCCATGGTCACGGGCGTGCTGCTGTGGCGCTACGACTGGATCTTCGCCGCGCTGACGCTGGGCACCATCGCAGCCTACGTCCTGTTCACGCTCAAGGTCACGGAGCGCCGCATGGCCTACCGCCGCACCATGAACACCCTGGACAGCCAGGCCAACGGGCGGGCGGTCGATGCGCTGCTGAACTACGAGACCGTCAAGTATTTCGGCAACGAAGATTACGAGAGCCACCGCTACGATACCGACATGGCGCGCTGGGTGGACTCGGCCGTGCGCAACCAGGTGTCGCTGAACCTGCTGAACATGGGACAGGGCGTCATCATCACGCTGGGTATGACCGCGCTGCTGTGGCAATCGGCGCGCGGGGTGGTGCTGGGCCACATGACCGTGGGCGACGTGGTACTGGTGTCGGCCTACCTGACCCAGTTGTACGCGCCGCTGAATTTCCTGGGCTTCGTCTATCGGGAGATCAAGCACGCCCTGGCCGACATGGAACGCATGTTCGACCTGCTGGGCAACCGCCAGGAAGTGGCCGACCGTCCCGATGCCGTCGAATTGCGGACAGAACGTGCCAGCCTGGCCTTCGAAGCCGTGGATTTCGCCTACCAGCCGGACCGCCAGATCCTGCATGGGGTCGGCTTCAGCGTGCCGGCGGGAGGCTCGTTGGCGGTTGTCGGCGCCTCCGGCGCCGGGAAATCGACCTTGTCGCGCCTGTTGTTCCGCTTCTACGATCCCACGGCGGGCAGCGTGCGGGTGAATGGCCGGGACATCCGCGAGTACACACAGGCCAGCCTGCGTGCCCATATCGGCATCGTGCCTCAGGACACCGTACTGTTCAACGACACCATCGGCTACAACATCGCCTATGGACGCCCCGACGCCACCCAGGAAGACGTCGAGCAGGCGGCGCGGGCCGCCCACATCCACGATTTCATCGCGTCGCTGCCCCAGGGCTACGAGACGCCGGTCGGCGAACGCGGATTGAAACTGTCGGGCGGNNTTCGACGAGGCGACCAGCGCCCTGGACACGCGCACCGAGCGCGCCATCCAGTCGCAACTGGAGCGCATCGCCCAGGGGCGCACGACACTCATCATCGCGCACCGCCTGTCGACCATCGTGCATGCCGATCACATTCTGGTCATGGACGCCGGGCGCGTGGTGGAACAGGGCACCCACGAGTCGCTCCTGGTGCTGGATGGCCGTTACGCCCGCATGTGGCATTTGCAACAATCCAGGCCCGAACGGGACATTGGGGTTTGACCTATATCGTACCAAAGAGGTACTATTTGGTTTTCAACGCCCGACCCTGGAACAGCCGATGCTGCGGATCAGCAAGATCGTCGATTACGGAATCCTCGTGCTCACGCACATGGCCTCCCGTCCGACGCACGTCTGCAGCGCGGCCGAACTGGCGGGCGATCTGGGCCTGGGCCAGCCCGTCGTCAGCAAAGTCCTGAAACTGCTCGCCCAGCGCGACCTCGTTGCCAGCACCCGGGGCGCCCGCGGCGGCTACCGGCTGGGTCGCGACGCCGACCGCATCAACGTGGCCGAGATCATCGACGCCCTCGAAGAGCAGCCCTTCGGCCTGACCGAATGCACGGCGCTGCCGGGCGCCTGCAGCGTCGAAGGCGCCTGCCACATCCGCTCCCATTGGCAGCGCATCAACCGCATCGTGCGCCGCACGCTGGAATCCGTCACTGTGGCCGACATGCTCGAGGGCGAGGGTCCCGGCGCGCCGGCCGCGCCCGCTGTTCCGGTGCCCGCGCCCAAGGCCGGCTCGCGCCGGACCATCCCGAATATCACGAACTGGAGTCTGTCCAAATGAGTACCGTCAACGACAAGCTCGATTCCTTTCTCGACCGAGACTACGAGGCCGGCTTCGTCACGCAGATCGAATCCGATACCTTCCCCAAGGGGCTCGACGAGGATGTGATTCGCCGCCTGTCCGCCATCAAGCGCGAGCCCGAATTCATGCTCGAATGGCGCCTGAAGGCCTACCGGGAATGGCTCAAGATGACCCTGCCCAAGTGGGCCAAGGTCCACTATCCCGACCCTGATTTCCAGGACATCAGCTATTACTCGGCGCCCAAGTCGAAAAAGGACGGCCCCAAGAGCCTGGACGAGGTCGATCCCGAACTGCTGCGCACCTATGAAAAGCTGGGCGTGCCGCTGCACGAGCGCGCCAAGCTGGCCGGGGTGGCGGTGGACGCGGTGTTCGACT
>DISE01000074.1:1213-20100 GCA_002421865.1 Castellaniella sp. UBA6218 | reverse complement strand
GTGTTCTTCATGCCCGAGGGTGGTGGCTACATCCTCGAGTTCAACAACTTCAACCCGGCCGACCCGCTGAAGACGCCGCCGCACATCGCGCCGGTCTGGTATTTCACGCCGTTCTACACCATGCTGCGCGCCACCACCAGCGACTTCACCTGGGTGCTGGCCGCGGGCGCGCTGCTGGCCGCCGTGGTGCTGTTCGCCAAGGGCAAGCTTTCCGGCATCTGGCGCCTGGCCGTCCCCGGCATCCTGGTCCTGGTCGCCATCCTGCTGAAGGTCCTGGACGCCAAGTTCTGGGGCGTGGTGTCCATGGGCGGTGCCGTCGTCATCCTGTTCTTCCTGCCGTGGCTGGATCATTCCCCGGTCAAGTCCATCCGCTACCGCCCCGACTGGCACAAGGTTCTGTACGCGATCTTCATCGTCGACTTCCTGATCCTTGGCTGGCTGGGGACGCAGCCGGTGTCCCCGACCGCCACGATGGTCGGACAGGTCGGCACGGTCATCTACCTGGCGTTCTTCCTGGCGATGCCCGTCTGGAGCCGCCTGGGCACCTTCAAGCCGGTTCCCGACCGCGTCACCTTCCGGGCCCACTGAAGGCCGAACCACTGACTGTCACGGAAAGATCATGCTGAAAAAACTGCTCGGTGCCCTGGCCCTGTCCCTGACCTGCTCGTTGACCTTCGCCGCCGGCGAAGGCCCGCACCTGGATCGCGCCCCCGACCGCATCACCGACCTGGCCGCGCTGCAAAACGGCGCCAAACTGTTCGTCAACTATTGCCTGAACTGTCACAGCGCCAACGCCATGCGCTACAACAAGCTCATGGATCTGGGCCTGTCGGAGGACGACATCAAGAAAAACCTGCTCTTCTCCCGTGAGAAGGTCGGCGACCTGATGACGATTTCCATGACCCATGAAGACGCCAAGAAATGGTTCGGCGCCGCGCCGCCGGACCTGTCCGTGATCGCCCGCGCCAAGAGCACCAATTTCGGCCCGTCCGGCGTGGACTACATCTACACCTACCTGCGCAGCTTCTATCGCGACTCCAGCAAGAAGACCGGCTGGAACAACGTCGTTTTCCCCAGCGTCGGCATGCCCAACGTGCTCTGGCAACTCGAAGGACCGCGCAGCTTCACCGACATCGAGGTCCATCAGGTCGCCGACGCCCAGGGCAACGCGCAATGGGAACGCACCACCACGGTCTACGACGCCGACGGCATCCCCACCGCCAAGTCCGAGATCCTGAAGGACTACACTGGCGAAGCCACCCGCGTCACACGCTTCGACTCCGCCGACGCCAAGACCTTCAGCAAGTTCGAGAGCGACGTCGCCGACCTCAGCAACTTCCTGGGCTGGATGGCGGAACCCGGCCAGTTGGCGCGCAAGCAGATCGGCGTCTGGGTCATGCTGTTCCTGTTCCTGTTCCTGTTTGTCGCCATCCGCATGAATGCGGCATACTGGAAGCACGTCCGTTAAAGGTCGGCGGCGCCCTCCGGGGCGCATGACCCTCCGGCCGCGCGGGTCGGGATGCCAGCCAGGCGTTGCCACGCCTGGCTTGCGTTTTCCGGCCCCCGCGCGTTCTTCGTCTTTTTTTGCATTGGAACCACGACATGATGGTGCTCTATTCCGGGACGACCTGCCCCTTCTCGCAACGTTGCCGCTTCGTGCTGTTCGAAAAGGGCATGGACTTCGAAATCCGCGACATCGATCTGTACAACAAGCCCGAAGACATCGCGGTGATGAATCCCTACGGACAGGTGCCCATCCTGGTTGAGCGCGACCTGGTCCTGTACGAGTCGAACATCATCAATGAATACATCGACGAGCGCTTCCCGCATCCGCAGCTGATGCCGGCCGACCCGATCATGCGGGCGCGCACCCGTTTGTTCCTGTACAACTTCGAAAAGGAACTGTTCGTTCACGTGTCCACGCTGGAAAACCGCGGCGTCACCGACGAAAAGGTTCTCGACGCGGCCCGCGCCAACATCCGCGACCGCCTGGCCCAGCTGGCTCCCCTGCTGGTGAAGAACAAGTACATGCTGGGCGAGGAATTCTCCATGCTGGATGTCGCCGTTGCGCCGCTGCTGTGGCGCCTGGGCCATTACGGCATCGAACTGCCCAAGAGCGCAGCCCCGATCCAGAAATACGCCGAGCGCCTGTTTTCGCGCCCTGCCTACATCGAGGCCCTCACTCCGTCCGAAAAGGTCATGCGCCGCTGAACATGCAGGAATCCTCGACCAAACCGTACCTGATCCGCGCGCTGCACGAATGGTGCACGGACAATGGCTACACCCCTTATCTGGTGGTGACCGTCGACGACAACACCGTGGTGCCGCCCGCCCATGTCCATGACGGCCAGATCACGCTGAACATCAGCCATCTGGCCACCAATCGCCTGACGCTGGGCAACGAATACATTGAATTCGAATCCCGTTTCAATGGCGCGGTGGAGCATCTGTTCATCCCCGTGGGGGCCGTCTCGGCGGTGTACGCCCGTGAGACCGGCGCCGGCATGGGCTTCGAGGTCGTGCCCTCGCGCCCGTATCCGGGTGGCGACGAACCGTCGCCACCGCCGAACCCGCCCGCTTCTCCGGACGATGCCCCGGACGCGCCCAAGCCATCCCACCTGAAGATCGTCAAATAGGGCGGCGCCGTCCTGTAGAATGACGGTCCTTGGCCGGCTTAGCTCAGTTGGTAGAGCAGCTCACTTGTAATGAGAAGGTCGGGGGTTCGATTCCTCTAGCCGGCACCAATGCGATCCGCGCGAAAACGCCGCCCTTGCCGGGCGGCGTTTTCGCATGCGCGGCGAGCCGGCCTCGGGAATCGGTTTCATCCTCCTGACGGGGGTGATATACCACAGATGTGATATCCGGGATCATGGAAACCGGCTATCATGCATGGTTACATTCGAGCCGCAGCCACCGATCCCCCGACGAGGCGGGCCGGCGGACGGCATTGGGGACAGTATCCGGACGGCATGTGGACGATGAGCCAGCAGACCCTTTCCCTCGATACGAACTTTTCCCGGCCGATCGCCCAGGCGGCCTGGATCGCCGCAGCCGCGTTTCTGCTGGCGCTGGCCAGCCTGCTGGTCCAGCCGGCATTCGCCCGCGCGATCCTGTGGCCGGCGAACGCGGTCCTGGCGGGCGTGCTGTTGCGTCACAAGGCGCCGATCCGTGTCCTGTCGTGGATGCTGATGGGCGCCGGCCTGATCCTGGCGCGCCTGGGGCTGGGCGCCGCACCTCCCAGAGCGGTGACCGACGGCCTGGCCGACCTGGCGGGCATCTGGATGGCCTGGCTCATCCTGACCCGATTCTGGCCGCTGGACAATCTGCGCGCGCCCCGCGCCGTGCTCCGGATGCTGCTGGCCGGATTGTCGGCGGCGGCGACCACGGTGGTCCTCGGGCTGCTTGCCAGCCTCCGGCACTCCCCCGCCGATCCGCTTCTGGAAACCGTCGTCAGCGGTCTGCTCGGACAGTGGCTCGGCTATTGCATCTTTCTGCTGCCCGTTCTGCTGCTGCCCGGCAGGGCGTTGCCCGGGATCGATCGCCGTCACCGCGATCGCGGCCCATTGCGCCATCTGGGGGACTGGCCCGCGCGGGTGCCCGGGCTCCTGCTGGCGGTCAGTCTGGCCTTGTGTTTCCTGCTGGGCGGACCCGGCGCCCTGCTGCTTCCGTTCGCGGCCCTGCTGTACTGCGCGCATGCCTATCAGCAATGGACGGCGGCCTGGCTGGCGCTGCTGTCGGCCCTGGGTGTGCTGCTCGGCCTCGACGCCGGCTGGGTCCTGGTGCCGGACGGCCTGCTGCCATTGTCCGCCTGGGGCCGGATCTCACTGCAAGTGGGCGTACTGCTGTTGATGATCGTGCCGCTGCTCATGTCCAGCGCGCTGGCCGCGCGCGGCGACCTGATCGTGTCCCTGAACCGCGCGCTGGATCACGATGATCTGACGCAGACCCTGTCGCGTCCGGCGTTCACGCGAGGGGCCCAGGAATATCTCCGGCGCATTCCTCCGGCCCCGTACGGCAACGGGTTGATGATGCTGGACATCGATCATTTCAAGCAGCTCAACGATCGGCACGGTCATGCCGCCGGGGACAATGTGCTGTGCGAGTTCGCGCGCACCATCCGCGAGGCCATCCGTCCCGAGGATTTGTTCGGTCGGCTGGGTGGCGAGGAATTCGGTCTTGTCCTGCCTGACTGCTCGCTCGAAGACACCGCCGAGATCGCGGAACGCCTGAGAGTCTGCGTGGAAAAAATCCGTCTCTACCACGATAGCGACGAGCCTTTGCGGATCACGGTCAGCATCGGCGTGGCGCACGACAGGCAAGGCCTGCCGGCCGGCTTGGACAAACTGTTGTCGTACGCGGACCAGGCGCTCTATCAGGCAAAGCGCCAAGGCCGCAACCGCTACTGTGTCCACGGGGCCCACGACGCCGACGGCCCGGCCGATCCGCCCCGGCCCTGGCGGCTTGCCTGAGCGCGGGGCTCAGGCCTGCCCGCGCAGGATCTTCGCCGCGGCGATGGCGAAATACGTCAGGATGCCGTCGCCACCCGCGCGCTTGAAGGCCAGCAGGGATTCCATCATGACCTTGTCGTGGTCCAGCCAGCCGTTGGCGGCGGCGGCCTTGATCATGGCGTATTCACCGCTGACCTGGTAGGCATAGGTGGGCATGCCGAAGGCGTCCTTGACCTCGCGCAGCACGTCCAGGTAGGGCAGGCCGGGCTTGACCATCACCATGTCCGCGCCTTCGCGGATGTCGGCCGCGACTTCGCGCAGGGCTTCCAGGCGGTTGGCCGGGTCCATCTGGTAGGTGGACTTGTTCGAGGCGCCCAGGCTGGAGGCCGAGCCCACCGCGTCGCGGAAGGGGCCGTAGAAGGCGCTGGCGTATTTGGCTGAATAGGCCATGATGCGGGTGTGGATGCGGTCCCGGGCGTCCAGCGCCTGGCGCACGGCGCCGATGCGCCCGTCCATCATGTCGCTGGGGGCGACGATGTCGGCGCCCGCCTGGGCGTGGGTCAGTGCCTGGCGCACCAGCATGGCCACCGTGGGCTCGTTCAGCAACTGGCCGTCCCCGTCGATCAGGCCGTCCTGTCCGTGACTGGTGTAGGGGTCCAGGGCCACGTCCGTGAGCACGCCCAGTTCGGGGAAGTTCGATTTCAGCAGGGCCACGGTGCGCGGGATCAGGCCGTCCGGGTTGGCGGCCTCCAGGCCATCGGGTGTCTTGAGGGACGGGTCGATGTGCGGGAACAGGGCCAGCACGGGGATGCCCAGCGTCAGGCATTGCTCGGCCGTGCGCAGCAGAACGTCGGGGGATTGCCGCGCCACGTCCGGCATCGAAGCCACCGGGTCATGCACGTCCCGGCCTTCGCAGACGAACACCGGGTAGATCAGATCATCCGTCGACAGGCGGGTTTCGCGCACCAGGCGGCGGGAAAAATCGTCACGCCGGTTGCGGCGCAGGCGCATGGCGGGAAAGTCGGCGGGGGGCAGGAATGCGGTCATGCGGGACTCCGGAAAACATCCGCCGGGCGCGGCGGGGCGGTGTGGGGCCTGAGGGAATGCGCGCTCAGGGCACGGCCTGGGGCGAGATCCAGTTCTCGATGTGGGCTGCGGCCTCGTCCAGTCCGACACGGTGGGTGGCGGAGAACGGCAGCGCGGTCAGCGTACCGATGTCGGCCAGGTCTTTGCGCGCACGCGCGACGGCCTGGATGCGCTGGCCGTAGGGCAGCTTGTCGGCCTTGGTCAGCAGGGCCAGGGTCGGCAGGCCGCGCAGGGCGATCCAGCGGGCCAGGCGCCGGTCCAGGTCGGTGACGCCGCGGCGGATGTCGATCAGCAGCACCACACCCGCCAGACTGGAGCGTTCGTGCAGGTAGCCGCCCAGGACCTCCGCCCATTCGTCGCGCGCCGCGCGGTCGACGGCGGCGTAGCCGTAGCCGGGCAGGTCCACCAGGAAGCCGAGCCAGGCCTCCGGTTCGATCGGATCGGGGATGCCGAACAGGTTGATCAGCCGGGTTCGACCGGGGGTTTTGCTGGAAAAGGCCAGCCGCCGCTGGTTGGTCAGGACGTTGATGGCCGAGGACTTGCCCGAATTGGAACGGCCGACGAAGCAGACTTCGGCGGTGGTCGGGGCGGGCAGTTGATCCAGTCTGGCGGCGGACACCGTGAACCGGGCGCGATGAAGGAGAGACACGAGGGGTGGGCTCGATAAGAGGGGGATGAAGCCTATTGTATAATTTCAGATTGAATGTTGCCGCGCATCGTGTGTCCCGGGCGGACAAGATGCCGGCCTTGTCGGGCGCCGGTCTTTGGCGTCGAGAACGAATCACCACCGAGGATCTCATGAAGCGTGCGTTTTCCAGTGTGTTCATGGCCGGCAGCCTGATTCTCGCCGGCGTCCTGCCCGGCCTCGCCCACGCCGAAGACGCGCCCAAACCCGATGCCAAGGCCGGCGAACAGCTGTTCGTGAACGGCGATGCCGCGCGCGGGGTGCTGGCCTGTGTCACCTGTCACGGGGACGGCGGCAACAGCACCATCCCCATGAATCCCAATCTGGCCGCGATGCCGCATGAATACATCGCCAAGCAATTGGGCGATTTCGTGTCCCAGGGTGACAAGCCCGCCATGCGCAAGGGTGCCGCCGGCGCGCCGTCCATCATGTCGGCCATCGCGTCCTCGCTCACGCCTCAGGACATCCAGAACGTGGCGCTGTACCTGTCGCACCAAAAGATGGACTGGGACAAGGCCGGCACGGCCACCAAGGAATCCTCCATGGAACGCGGCCAGTCCATCTGGCGAGCCGGTATCGCCAATCGCCAGGTCCCGGCCTGTGCGGCCTGCCACTCGGCCAACGGCGCCGGCCTGCCGGCCGAGTTTCCGCGCCTCGCCGGTCAGCACCCCGCCTATCTGCTGGAACAGCTCAAGCTCTTCCGTTCGGGCGATCGGGCCAACGTCATCATGCACGACATTGCCGATCGCATGAACGATTCGGATCTGGCGGCTGTCGCGGACTACGCCGCCGGCTTGCGCTAGGCACGGGATTTCCCGGTCGCGCACAAGGTCTTGAGGGGGGCCTCGCGCAGACTGGTGTATCGTTAAAGCATAAAGCTTTGGGTCGAGGGGGGCACGCGCAAGCGCACCCCCCGTTTTTTATAGTGGGCCGTCGTGGCGTCTTCTTCCAGTTCCCGCGCCTTGGGCGCCGATGCCATCGAACTTCTGGGTTCGATGCGCTTTGCCATCAGCCTGCTGGTGTTCATCTGCGTGGCCAGCCTGATCGGCACCGTGCTGCCCCAGAATCAGGGAACCAACACCTACGTTGACCAGTTCGGACCCTTCTGGTTCGCGGTCTTCGACCGGTTCTCCATCTGGCATGTCTACAACAGCGCGTGGTTCCTGCTCATCATGGCCTTCCTGGTGGTTTCGACCACGCTGTGCGTGTTGCGCAACGCCCCCAAGATGCTGCGCGACATGCGCTCGTTCCGGGAATACGTGCGCGGCTCCAGCCTCAAAGCCTTCCATCATCGCGTCGAACTGGACAGCGACCGGACGCCCGACCAGGCCTGTGCCGAGGTGGGCGCGCTCCTGCAGACCCAGGGCTTCCGCTACCGGGTGCGCGAAGACGGCGACAGCCGTATGGTGGCCGCGAAAAAAGGCGCGGCCAACCGCCTGGGCTATATCTTCGCGCACGTGGCCATCGTCGTGATCTGCCTGGGCGGGCTGCTGGACAGCGAATTGCCGGTGCGGCTGCAGACCTGGCTGTTCGACAAGCAGCCGGTGACCGGCAACATGCTGATTTCCGACGTGCCCGACTCCGGGCGCCTGTCGGCACGCAATCCCAGCTTCCGGGCCAACATGCTGGTGCCCGACGGCAAGCAGAGCAGCGTCGGCATCGTGGCTGCGGGCCAGGGCGTGCTCCTGCAGCCTCTGCCGTTCACGCTGAAACTCAACAAGTTCCACATCGATTATTACGACACCGGCATGCCCAGCGATTTCCGCAGCGACGTGACGGTGACCGACCTGGCGACCGGCAAGACCTTCGATCGCACGATCCAGGTGAACGAGCCGCTGCACTATCGCGGCGTCACCGTCTACCAGTCCAGCTTCGACGACGGCGGCAGCGCCTTGCAACTGCGGGCCTGGCCTCTGCGGGGCGCCACCGCCGAGCCGGTGGATGTCGCCGGCACGGTCGGGCGCGAATCCAGGCTGCCCGCCAGCCTGGGCGGCCTGACGGTGGACTATACCGGTCTGCGCGTGATCAACGTCGAGAATATGGGTGATGGCCGGGATCCGCAGCCGTCCGATGTGGTCGCGCATGTGGCGGCCGTGACCGGCAGCGCGGCCCGTCCGCGCAACGACAGCCTGCGCAACGTCGGGCCCAGCGTGCAGTACCGGCTGATCGGCGCCGACGGCCAGGCGCATGAATTCAACCAGTACCTGTTGCCCGTGAAGATCGAAGACGCGCCGGTGTTCCTGCTGGGGGTGCGCGACACCGCCGCGCAACCGTATCGCTATCTGCGCGTCCCCGCGGATGGCCAGGGGTCGATGACGGAATTCATGCGGCTGCGCGCTGCGCTCGACGACGCGAGCCTGCGCGAGCAGGCCGCGCACCGGTTCGCGGACCGGAACGCGCCCGAGGGTGAGCCGCGCGACCTGATGTTCCAGGCCGCTCGCGGGGCGCTGCGCACCTTCGCGCGCGATGGCTTCAACGGCATTGTCGATGCCGCGCCCCCCGATCAGCGGGAAAAGATCCTGAATTTCGCCGTGCCCATGATCCAGCTCAGCCTGACCGAGCTGCGCGATCTGGTGCGGGCGCGGGCGGGCGAGCCCGCGATCGACCCCCTGGGGGTCGACGCGGAACGTGAGCGCCAGTGGATGCGCCTGGCCGTGCTGGCGCTGGCGACGCTGCCGGATTATCCTGCTCCCGTGGCTCTGCAGCTGACCGGCTTTGACCAGGTCCAGGCAAGCGTCTTCCAGGTGGCTCGCAGCCCCGGCAAGACCATTGTCTACATCGGCTGCCTGCTGCTGGTGCTCGGGGTGTTCTCGATGTTCTACATCCGCGAGCGCCGCGTCTGGGTCTGGATCCGGCCGAGGGACGGCGGAAGCGCCTGGCTGGCGGCCATGACCACCCAGCGGCGCACCCTGGATTTCAACCACGAATTCGAACGGTTGCGGGATGCCCTGCGCCGCCTGTCCGGAGGACACGATCATGACGTCTGATTCCATCGCCGCGCGCGCCGCGGCCGCCTGGCCCCAAGACATGAACGCCAGCGGCGACCGCCGGGGCCGCCGGGGCCGTCCTGACTGGACCGACTTCGGCTTTTTCCTGCTGTTGGCGGCGGGTGCAGGCCACGTGCTGACCGAATACGGCACATTCATGGATTACTACGAAAAGCTGATCCTGATCGGCGCGGTCGGCCTCTTCAGCTGGATGGGCTGGCTGTGGCGGCCGTTGCGCACCTTGATGGTGGCTGCGGGCCTGACGGCGTTGCTGGCGGTCTGGCTCTACAGCCCGACGGGCGCCCTGCTGCAGGGCGACCTCTCGCGGGCCGAAAGCGTTTTCCTCCTGAAATATCTGATTTCCTCGCAGTCCGCCATTCTGTGGATGTGTGCCCTGTTCGCCCTGGCGACGATCTGCTACTGGGCCGGGTTCGCCAGCCGCACGGCGGCCTGGCTGGGTACCATCCTGACCTGGTCGGCGGTCTACGCCGGGGTGACCGGCCTGCTGGTGCGCTGGCGCGAGGGCCATCTGCTGGGCCCCGACATCGGCCACATCCCTGTCAGCAATCTCTACGAGGTCTTCGTCCTGCTGTGCCTGGTCACCGCGTTGTTCTATCTGTATTACGAACGCCGCTACGCCACGCGCGCCCTCGGCGGTTTCGTGCTGCTGGTCATCAGTTCCCTGGTGGTGTTCCTGCTGTGGTATTCCTTCACCCGGGACGCCTACCAGATCCAGCCCCTGGTGCCCGCCCTCAAGAGCTGGTGGATGAAGCTGCACGTCCCGGCGAATTTCATCGGCTACGGCACCTTCAGCCTGGCGGCCATGGTGGGCTTCGCCTACCTGGTCAAGGCGCATGGCGAGACCCGTACCTGGAAGCCGCTGGTCCCGGTGTTCGTCCTGGGGGCGGTCCTGTGCGCCGAGCCGCTGATCTTCGGTTCGCGCGAGCTGTCTGCCACCTGGATGCTGTATTTCGGCTTCGGCGCGCTGATCGTGGGCACGATCCTTGCGTTCCGCGCGCCGATCGCAAGGCGGCTGCCCTCGCTGGAAATCCTCGACGACATCATGTATCGGGCCATCGCGGTGGGCTTCGCCTTTTTCACCGTGGCCACGATCCTTGGGGCGCTGTGGGCGGCCGATGCCTGGGGCACCTACTGGCAATGGGATCCCAAGGAAACCTGGGCGCTGATCGTCTGGCTCAATTACGCCGCCTGGCTGCACATGCGCCTGATGAAAGGTCTGCGCGGCGCGATGTCCGCTTATTGGGCCCTGTCGGGCCTGCTCGTGACCAGTTTCGCCTTCCTGGGGGTGAACATGTTCCTTTCGGGCCTGCATTCGTACGGCGAACTGTGATCCGCCGCGGGCCGTGCCGCCGTCAAGGCCCGGCCCGGTCCCGCCGGTTCCGGGAAGCGGCGCCTATGACAGGCGCCGCCCGCTGATCTCTTCGATGAAGGCGCGGGTGGCCGGGTCTCCGACCAGCGGCAGGATGTTGTCGCAGGCCAGAATCTCCAGCGGGGGCCGCGACCCCGAGATCACGTAGCCCTGGACGTAGTCCACGCCCATGTCGGTCAGCGCCCGCAATGTGGCGACGTCCTCGACCCATTCGGCGATGCATTCCATGCCCAGGTTGTGGGCCAGATCGACGATGCTGTTGACGATGGCAATGTTGGCCTCGCTCGCCAGCATGTCGCGGATCAGGGTGCCGTCGATCTTGATCATGTCGGCCGGCAGTTCCTTCAGGTACGAGAACGAGGTGTAGCCGGCACCGAAGTCGTCCAGCGCCACGCGCGCGCCCATGCGCTGCAGCCGCCGCATGAACTGGCGGGTGCGTTCCAGATCCTGCAGGGCCACGCCCTCGGTGATTTCCACGCACAGGCGCCGGGTGAATTGCGGCTGCTGGTTCAGGATGCCGAACAGGACGTTGATGAAACGGTCGTCGTTCAGCGAGACCCCGCTGAGATTGACGTTGACCTGGCGTGTCTGGCCGAGTTTCAGGTGGTGCTTGGACATCCATTCGAGCAGCGTCGTGAATACCCATTTGTCGATGGCGGTGACCATGCCGCTGTCTTCGGCCGCCTGGATGATCTTGCCTGTCTGCAGCGGTCGCGCGCCGGTGTTGCGCACCCGCAGCAGCGCTTCGAAATTGAGGGTCTGCAGGGGGTGGCGCAGCGACATGATGGGCTGCATCTCCAGGAAGATGTCCTCGGATGTGCCGGTGCTCTCCAGTTGCTCGAACAGGTGCATCTCGTCGATGTGATCGAACAGTTCGCGGGCGTTTTCCTCATACAGGACGACGTCCTGATGCTGCTTGCGGGCGTCCCGGCAGGCGCGGCTGGCGGCGGCGATGGCGTCCTTGGGCGTCATGTTGCGGTCGATGTCGATCAGCCCCATGGCGCTCTTGAGCTGGAAGGCGCGCTCTCCCACGTACAGGGCCGAGCCGTTCAGGCTTTCGATCATGTCCTGGGCCGCGCGGCGGGCCTCGCCCGCCCGCATGCCAGGGAACAGGATGATGAATTCGTCGTTGCCGATGCGGCCCAGGGGTTGCTCCTCGGACAGCGAGTACTTCAGCCGTTCGCAGACCATCTGCAGCAGCGTGTCGCCCGTCGAGTGGCCGAACAGGTCGTTGACGCGCTTGAGGTGATCCAGATCCAGGAAGGCCAGGGCGCAGGGGGTGTTGGCCTGCTGCAGGTCCTCGATGGCCTTCTGCATCGTCTTCTCGATCCCTCGGCGGTTGAGGGTGTCGGTCAGCGGGTCGTTGTCGGCCATCAGACGCAGCTTGCGGATGGTCTCGGTCCGGGCGCTGATGTCCTGCAGTGAACCTTCGATGCGGCTGCCCACCAGCGTGGCGCGCAGCAGGAAGCTTCGGGCCGGTGTGTCAGGCGAGGTCTGGATGCGCTGGATCTCGGTGTCGCGACCTTGTTCCGTGGCCACGGAAATTTCGAGCCAGTCGACCTTGGGGAAGAAGTCTCTCCAGGCGAGGGCATGCAGGTCCGATTCCGGCGGGATGTCCAGGATTTCGCGCGCGTTCGGATTCAGGTGCTCGAAGTGCCGGGTGGCGCCCAGTGTGAACAGGCCCAGCGGCGTGAGTGTGTCGCGGGCGATCAGGTCGTTGCGCTGGCGCAGCCGGAGCTGGCGGTCCTCGCGCATCTTGTCGGCGGCCGCCAGGGCGATCAGCAGGTTGCAGAGCAGCAGCGCGGCCGCGCCCTGGAAGGGAGCGATCAGGGATGTGCGCCCCAGGCCGGACAGGACCAGGCCCGTCAGCAGGACCGCCAGCGCCAGGCAGACACCGATCGTGTGCCAGAGCTGGGAGCGCGTGTTGAAGCGGAACAGGCCGTGGATGAGCGTGACAGTGACCAGAGCCGTGGCCAGCCAGGCGGTCAGGAAGGTCGTGAGCTGGAACCAGTCATGGGGCAGCGCCAGCAGCGCCGCCAGCAGGCAGGCCGCGCTCGTCCGGCCGACCAGGCGCAGACGGCGCACCATGGCCGCTTCCAGGCTGGGCTGGAACAGGGTGGTGAAGAGCTGGATCGTCAGGACGTAGTAGATCAGGACGGTCAGTTTGCGGAGCCAGATCAGGACGTCGGGCGGGATGATGACCCCCAGCGACTGATGGTCCCAGCCCAGCACCCAGGCGCCCAGGCGCAGGTTGCAAAGGATCCAGCAGGCGAGCACCGTGTAGGGCTGCTCGTGCATGGTCAGCGAAATGACGATCAGGAAGGCCGCCAGCGTCAGCAGCCCGCCTTCCAGCAAGCCGATGGCCTGGGCGGTGTGCGCCGTGGTGTCCGACAGTTCGCGGCTCGACCACTGCTCGATGGAGAGCCGGGCGGGCAGGATCAGGTTCACCCGGCACAGAGCCTGGCTGGCCGTCGAAGCGTTCGGCAGCCGCATCTGCTGGCCCAGCAGTCCGTTCCTGATGCCAAGGGTTTCCAGCTGCGGCGCGGCTGCGGAGGCTGATTCGTGATGGAGGGGCTGACCGTGAACCAGCCAGCATTCTGGGGCGATGGAGGGGTGGGCCGGCAGCAGCAGGGAGATCCCGTCGGCCATTCCTGCGCCGGCCGGCAGGTCGGCCAGCAACCAGACCGGACCGGCCGCAGAGGATTCAGCGAGCCGGGTGGGCCGGTCCCGGAGCTGTTCCAGCGCCTGGGACGGATCGAGACCGGTGTCGGCGTGCAGGAAACGGGCCGTCAGCGGCTGACCGGCCGACTCCGTGTAGCGCGGCTGCAGCAGCAGGGACGCGGCCAGTCCCAGGCCGATCAGGACCGGGATGGCACGATATAGCAGGAATGACCAGACGCGCCCCGCGGCGGATTGGCTGGATGGACCGGGTGTGCGGGAAAGGAGCGTCTTGACCGTCATGAAACGATGGAGTGAGACAATAGGCCGGTTCCGTGGCGCACAGGCCGGGGCTATGGGCGATTGACGTCCGGAAGAAGCGGAAGTTTAGGGTCGATGGGGGATGCGCTCCTGGGCGTAGAGTTCCTGGAGGGTCTCGCGGGGGCGGACCAGCCAGGAATCCTGGCCGTCTACCAGGACTTCCGCGGCCCGGGGGCGTGTGTTGTATTGGCTGGACATGGAGAAGGCATAGGCGCCCGCGGACATGATGGCCAGCAGGTCGCCCTGTTCCAGGGGCAGCGCGCGGCCGCGCGCCAGCCAGTCGCCGCTTTCGCAGATCGGCCCGACGACGTCGTAGGTCTCGACGGGGGTGCCGGCGCGCGGGGCGACCGGGACGACCCCGTGCCAGGCTTCGTACAGGGCCGGGCGCATCAGGTCGTTCATGGCCGCGTCCACGATGGCGAAATTGCGCGCCTCGGTGCGCTTGAGGTATTCGACCCGCGTCAGCAGCACGCCCGCGTTGCCGACCAGGGATCGGCCGGGTTCCAGGATGAGCTGCAGGTGGTCCAGTCCCCGGGCCGCCAATGCGGCGAACACGGGTTCCAGGAGTTCGGCCGGGTCGGGCGGGGTCTCGTCCGTGTAGCGGATGCCCAGGCCGCCGCCCAGGTCCAGATGCCGCAGGGCGATGCCGTCGGCGGCGAGGATGTCGATCAGATCCAGCAGCTTGTCGAGCGCGTCCAGATAGGGCGCGATCTGGGTGATCTGGGAGCCGATGTGGCAGTCCACGCCGACGATCTCCAGGCCGGGGTGCTGCAGCGCCTGACGGTACAGCTCGGGTGCCCGGCGGATGTCGATGCCGAACTTGTTTTCTTTCAGGCCGGTGGAAATATAAGGATGGGTGCGCGCGTCGACGTCGGGATTGACGCGCAGGGACACCGGCGCACGCACACCCAGTTCCCGGGCGATGTCGGCCAGGCGTTCGAGCTCGGCGGCCGATTCGACGTTGAAGCACTTGATTCCGGCGGCCAGCGCCTTGCGGATTTCCCAGCCCTGCTTGCCCACGCCGGAGAATACGACGCGGTCGGGGCTGGCGCCGGCCGCGAGAATGCGTTCGAGCTCACCGCCCGAGACGATGTCGAATCCGGCGCCCAGGCGCTGGAATTCGTGCAGGACAGCCAGATTGGAGTTGGCCTTGACCCCATAGCAGATCAGCGCGTCGCGCCCGGCGGTGGCCTTTTCGTAGCGGCGCCAGGCGGCATGCAGGGCGGCGCGTGAGTAGACATACAGGGGGGTGCCGTAGCGGTCGGCAAGTTCAGGCAGCGGGATGTCTTCGGCATGCAGGATGCCGTCCCGGAGGGGAAACTGGAGATCGGCGGTCATGAAGGTCGGGGCTGCGAAGCCGGCGCGGGCGCCGGGGACAGGGAAGGCGGAACCGCCAGCGCGGCATCGGCCGGCGGCGGCGCGGGCTGGCGCAAGCTGCCTTTCATGCCGCAGCCGGCCAGCGCCAGCGCCAGGGTGGCGCCGGTCAGGAGGCGCGATGCGTTCGTGAGCAGGGAATATGACGTCATCAGAAGGGCACGCGGACGGGTTGGGGGATGGCGGCGCCGGAGTCCGGAGCGGAGTCGGTGCCTGAATCGCCGCGCAGGCGGTCCAGCAGCGAGCCGATGCCGTCCTGGCCGTCGGCGGGCGCACCGGGCGCCGGGTCGCCCGGTGCGGGCAGGCCGACCCGGGCGATCGCCGTGCCTGGCGGGAATTCGGAGAAATAGAACTCGCCGTCGATGCGCGTCAGGCCGCTGGGCATGGGGCCCGGCGGGATCTCCGGCTGGCCCGTCAGGGCGGTGCGCATATAGTTCACCCAGATGGGCAGGGCGGCGCCGCCGCCGGTCTCGCCCTGACCCATGGATTTGGGCTGGTCGAAGCCCATCCAGGCCACGGCGACCAGTTTCGGGTTGAAGCCGGCGAACCAGGCATCCTGCGAGTCGTTGGTGGTGCCGGTCTTGCCGCCGATGTCGTTGCGCTTGAGTTCGCGGTGGGCGCGCGCACCGGTCCCGTAGGTGGCCACGCCGCGCAGCATGTCGTCCATGACGTAGGCCGTGCGCGGGTCGAGCACGCGCGCCAGGGTGTCGCCGGCCACGGTCGGGCGGGCGCGCATGATGACCTTGCCGCTGCTGTCGGTGACGTAGTCGATCAGGTAGGGCGGCACGCGGTAGCCGCCGTTGGCGAAGACCGCATAGCCGCCGGCCAGCTGCAGCGGCGTCACGCTGCCGGCGCCCAGCGCCAGCGGCAGCACGGCCGGCTGGCGCGAGCGGTCGAAGCCGAAGCGGGTGACATAGTCCTGCACGTACTGAGGACCCACGGCCTGCATGATGCGGATCGAGACCATGTTCTTGGACTTGTACAGACCCTGGCGCATGGTCAGCATGGGCTCGTAGGCGCGGCCATAGTTCTTGGGGTTCCAGGCCTTGGAGCCGGTCTGTTCCGCCGTCAGCGAGAAGGGCTCGTCCGAGATCTGCGTGGCCGGCGTCAGGCCGCGTTCCAGGGCGGAGGCGTAGATGAAGGGCTTGAAGGACGAGCCCGGCTGGCGCCAGGCCTGGGTGACGCGGTTGAATTTGCCTTCTTCGAAATCGAAACCGCCCACCATGGCCTTGATGGCGCCGTCCTGAGCGCCGAGCGAGACCAGGGCGGCCTGGATGGAAGGCTTGTTGATGAGTTCCCAGTAGTCCCCCGTGTCGTGGACATAGACGACCGAACCGCGCTGGATGCGCACCGAATCCTTGGCGTTGGCGACCAGGCCGCGGGCCACGACGCGCAGGGCGCGCTTGTCGTCGATGACGATGATGCGGCTGGCGCTGCGCGCGACGCGGACCTCGGTCGGGCTGGCCGACAGGACGATGCCGATGAGCAGGTCGCCGTTGTCGGGGTGCTTGTCCTGTTGTTCGTCGAGCAGGTCGTTGAGCGCCTCGGGGTCGGACTCGATGCCCTTGGGCAGGTCGATGTTTTCTTCGGGGCCGGTGTAGGGCGCGCGGCGGGTGTAGTCCAGGATGCCGTCGCGCACAGCCTGGTAGGCGGCTTCCTGATCCTTGGAGTCGATGGTGGTGTAGATGTTGAAACCGCGCGAATAGATGTCGTCCTGGTAGACGCCATACAGCAGCTGGCGGGCCAGTTCCGCCGGGTATTCGCCGTGCACGCCGTAACGCCCGCCGGGGGAGTTCGCCGCCGAACGGATCACGATGGTCTGATCCATGGCGCGCTGGTATTCGGCGTCGGTCAGGTAGCCCAGGCTGCGCATGCGGCCGAGCACGTAAGCCTGGCGTGACTTGGCGCGCTCGAAGTTGGAGATCGGGTTGAAGCGCGACGGGGCCTTGGGGATGCCGGCCAGCATGGCGGCTTCCGCCGGGGTGATCTCGGCCAGCGGCTTGCCGAAATAAGCGCGGCTGGCGGCGGCGAAGCCATAGGCCCGGTGACCCAGGAAGATCTGGTTCATGTAGAGATCGAGGATCTGATCCTTGGTCAGGGTGGCCTCGATCTTGAAGGTCAGCAGCAGCTCGTAGAATTTGCGTGTGTAGGTCTTTTCAGACGACAGGTAGAAATTGCGCGCCACCTGCATGGTGATGGTGCTCGCGCCCTGCGTCTTGGACATGTGGATGGTGTTGGCCAGGGCTGCGCGCAGCACGCCCGCCCAGTCGATGCCGCCGTGCTGGTAGAAGCGGTCGTCCTCGGCCGCCAGGATGGCGGACTTCATCACGTCCGGAATCTCGTCGAATCGCAGGACGTTGCGGCGCTCCTCGCCGAATTCACCGATCAGGACCTTGTCGGCCGTGTAGATGCGCAGAGGCACGCGGGGCCGGTAGTCGATCATCGCCGTCAGGTCCGGCAGGTTGGGCCAGGCCAGTGCCAGCGCCAGACTCATGAGCAACGCCCCGCACAGGCCGAGGCCGGTGAACAGCACGATCGCCTTGATGATCAATCGCGTGAACCAGGAGCGGGCCACCGGGGCCTTCTGCTTGGAGGAGGTATTGGAGGATTTCATCAGAGGCGATTGTAAGCCCTGACCGGATCGGGCCAGGAGGCGGGTGCGGAGTCTGTGTAACAGGATGATGCGCGTGGGCGCGGCCGGCAAGGGTTCGGGCGGCTTCCGGCTGATGCGATAATACATGCAAACGAACAGCCCGATGCCCTGCCATGACGATGGAATGCGCCACCGATCCGACCCGGCCCTCCCCCGAGGGACGGGACGCCGTGCGGCCGATTTTCCTGGTCGGCATGATGGGGGTGGGCAAGACCACGATCGGCCGCCAGCTGGCGGCGGCGCTGGGGCGCGAGTTCGTCGATCTGGATCAGGCCATCGAGGCGCGCTGCGGGGTGCGCGTCGCCACCATTTTCGACATCGAGGGCGAGGCGGGCTTCCGCCGCCGCGAGACGGCCGCGCTGGACGAGTACACACGCCGTCCCGGCCTGGTCCTGGCGACGGGCGGCGGGGCCGTGTTGTCCGAGGCCAACCGCCGCATGCTGAGCGAACGCGGCTGCGTCGTCTACCTGCGCGCCGGCGTCGACGAGCTCTACCGGCGCGTGGCCCGGGATCGCGGCCGGCCGATGCTGCGCGCCGACGATCCGCGTCAACGCATCGTCGATCTGCTGGCCCAGCGCGAGCCGCTCTATGAAAGCGTGGCCGATGTCACGCTGGACACGGGCGACCAGCCGATCATCCAGGTGCTGCGCAACCTGCTGGCGCTGCTGCCGGACCGGTCGGCGGCCCAGGCCCCACTCACGGAATAGGAACCCATGCATACAGTCCAGGTCGAGACACCCGGGGGGCGTTATCCCATTCGGATCGGGGCGGGACGGCTGGACGCCGTCGCGGACAGCATTCCGGCCGACGCCACGGCCATCGCCGTCGTCACCAACACCACGGTGGGCGCACTCTACGGCGCGCGGCTGCGCGCGGCCCTGGAAGTCACCGGCAAGCCGCTGCTGTCCATCGAACTGCCCGACGGCGAACAGTACAAGACATGGGAATCCCTGGACCGCATCTTCGACGCGCTGCTGGCGTCGGCCCTGGACCGCAAGGCCGTGCTGGTGGCCCTGGGCGGCGGGGTGGTGGGCGACGTCTGCGGCTTCGCGGCCGCGTGCTACATGCGCGGCATCCGCTTCGTCCAGGTGCCCACCACGCTGCTGGCCCAGGTGGACTCCTCGGTGGGTGGCAAGACCGCGATCAACCANNGCAAGAACATGATCGGGGCGTTCTACCAGCCCTTGGCCGTCGAAATCGATCCCGGTGTCCTCGCGACGTTGCCGGCCCGGGAAATTTCCGCCGGGCTGGCCGAGATCATCAAGTACGGCATGATCGCCGATCC
>DISE01000074.1:332-1115 GCA_002421865.1 Castellaniella sp. UBA6218 | reverse complement strand
GCCAGTGGCTGCACGGCGAGGCCGTAGGCTGCGGCATGGTCATGGCGGCGGAGCTGTCCGCCCGGGTGGGCGGGCTGGACGCCGGGACCGTGGGCCGCATCCGTGCGCTGGTGGCGGCCATCGGCTGTCCGGTGGACCCTCCCGCTCTGGGCGCCGGCCGCTGGCTGGACCTGATGCGGGTGGACAAGAAGAACGAAGGCCGGCGGATCCGCTATGTACTGCTGCCGGCCCTGGGGCGGGCCGAGGTCCGGGCGGTCGACGACGATCTGGTGCGCCCGCTGCTGCCGGGCGCGGAGGTCTGACATGACCGGCCCGGCCCCGTATGCCTGCCGCCCGGAGGTCTCCCGGGGACGGCGCCATCCGGAGCCGCCGCCCGCCGGCCGCACCGATTTCCAGCGCGACCGCGATCGCATCATCCATTGCTCGGCCTTCCGCCGGCTGGAATACAAGACTCAGGTCTTCCTCAACCACGAGGGCGACCTGTTCCGCACNNCATCGAGGTCGCGCAGATCGCGCGCACGCTGGCGCGCAACCTGGGCGTGAACGAGGACCTGACCGAGGCCATCGCCCTGGCCCACGATCTGGGCCACACGCCCTTCGGCCATGCGGGACAGGACGAACTCAACGCCTGCCTGCGCGAACTGGTGCCCGAGGCAGGGGGCTTCGAGCACAATCTTCAGAGTTTGCGGGTGGTCGACGAACTCGAGGAACGCTATGCGGCCTTCAATGGCCTGAACCTGTGCTTCGAGACCCGTGAGGGCATCCTCAAGCATTGCTCGCGCG
>DISE01000074.1:0-169 GCA_002421865.1 Castellaniella sp. UBA6218 | reverse complement strand
ACTTGACGCGCACCACGGCGGACCGCCTCGGCCGGCTGCGGCCGCAATCTGTGGACGAGGTCCGGGCGGGACCGCCGCTGGCGGCCTTTTCCGATGCGGTCCGCGCCCAGGCGGACGCCCTCAAGCAGTTCCTGTTGAAGAATTTGTACCGGCATTTCCAGGTCATGCG
>DISE01000037.1 GCA_002421865.1 Castellaniella sp. UBA6218 | reverse complement strand
GCCCAGCAGGTTGAAGCTGGGCGTCCAGGCGCGCGTCAGGTCGGCGCCGGGCATCAGCTTGCCGGCGTTGAAGCGGCCCTCCGGGTCGATGCGGCGCTTGTAATCCTGGAAGGGCGCCAGTTCGGCCTCGCTGAGGAATTCGTATTTCGTCAGGCCGATGCCGTGTTCGCCCGAGATCACGCCGTCCAGGCCGCGGGCGATGTCCATGATGCGGGCGACGGCGTCATTGGCCTCGCGCAGCATCTCGTAGTCGTCGGAGTTGACGGGGATGTTGGTGTGGACGTTCCCGTCGCCCGCATGCATGTGCAGCGCGACGAACACCCGGCTTTTCAGGATGCGGTCGTGGGTGGCCTGCAGGCCGGCCAGGATCGCGGCGCATTCGGCGCCGGCGAAATGGCGCTCCATGGCGCCGCGGATCTCGGTTTTCCAGGAAATCCGCAGGGTGTGGTCCTGAACCAGGTCGATGATGCAAGCGTCCGGCTGGGCGGCCAGGCGTTCTTCGAGTTCGGCACGGCGTTCGTCCAGTCCCAGTGAGGACAGCGTGTCCAGACTGTCGGCCAGCGGCGCGTCCAGGTGGTCCAGCAGCCAGGCCCAGCGGCGGCGCACCGCGGTCAGTGTGTCCAGGGCGTCGCGGCGGCGTGCGGACAGGATGGTGTCGCGCGTGTGCTCGGCGTCGTCGGGATCCTCGGCCTTGCCGATCGGCAGGTCGCCGTCCAGATAGGATTCCAGCGCGTCGGCCAGGCGCAGCTTGTTGCGGGTGGACAGTTCGATGTTGATGCGTTCGATGGCGTCTGTGTATTCGCCCATGCGCGCCAGTGGGATCACCACGTCCTCGTTGATCTTGAAGGCNNGCGATGGCGGCGGTGCGGGCGCGGTCCAGCCAGAATTTCTTGCGGGCTTCCGGGCTGGCGGCGATGAATCCCTCGCCGTGGCGCGAATTGGCGATGCGGACGACCTCGCTGGCGGCCAGCGCCACGGCGTGCTCGTCGTCGCCGACGATGTCGCCGATCAGGACCATCTTGGGCAGGGTGCCGCGTTTGCTCTTGGTGGCATAGCCGACCGCGCGCAGGTAGCGTTCGTCCAGGTGTTCGAGGCCGGCCAGCAGTACGCCCTGGGCGCGGCCCCGGGTGTCCAGATATTGCTTCACCTCGACGATGGAGGGAACGGCCAGCTTTGCCTGGCCGAAGAATTCCATGCAGACGGTGCGCGTGTGCGTCGGCATGCGGTGCAGGATCCAGCGCGCGGCTGTGATCAGGCCGTCACAGCCCTCCTTCTGCACGCCGGGCAGGCCGGCGAGGAACTTGTCGGTGACGTCCTTGCCCAGGCCGGCCTTGCGGAACCGCCGGCCTTCGATGGCCAGGATTTCGCTCTTGAGCGGGACCTGTCCGGGCCGCTTGGCGCCGTCGAACCATTTGAGCTCGAAACGGGCCTCGTCGACCTCGTGGATCTTGCCCAGGTTGTGGCCGAGGCGGGTGACCTCCAGCCAGTTGCCCTGAGGGTCCACCATGCGCCACCAGGCCAGGTTGTCGAGCGCCGTGCCCCAGAGCACGGCCTTTTTGCCTCCGGCGTTCATGGCGACGTTGCCGCCCACGCAGGATGCGTCGGCCGAGGTGGGATCCACGGCGAAGACGTGCCCGGCGGCCTCGGCGGCCTCGGCCACGCGGCGCGTCACCACGCCTGCGCCGGTCAGGACCGTGTGGACGGGCGTCTCGACCCCTGGAAGCGTGACGGCCTCGACCGGGCCGATGGCGTCGAGCTTTTCGGTGTTGATGACCACCGAGCGCCAGGACAGCGGGATGGCTCCGCCGGTGTAGCCGGTGCCGCCTCCGCGCGGGATGATGGTCAGGCCCAGGCGGATACAGGCGCGCACCAGGGCGGCGATCTCGTCCTCGGTGTCGGGGGTCAGTACGACGAAGGGATACTCCACGCGCCAGTCGGTGGCGTCGGTGACGTGCGAGACGCGCGACAGGCCGTCGAAGCGGATGTTGTCGCGGCGGGTCAGGCGGGACAGTTTCCTCAGGGTCGCCTGGCGCAACTCGGCCGTTTCGACAAAACGGCCCTCGAAGTCCGCGACGGCGGCCCGGGCGGCCGCCAGCAGCTTCTGGACCTGGGCGTCGCGCGGGCCATGGTCGTCGTCGCGGCGGTGGTCGATCTCGGCCAGCCGGTGGTTCAGGGCCTCGATCAGCAGGTGCCGACGCTTCGGGTCGTCCAGCAGGTCATCCTGGAGGTAAGGGTTGCGCAGCACCACCCAGATGTCGCCCAGTACTTCGAACAGCATCCGGGCCGAGCGGCCGGTGCGCCTTTGCGAGCGCAGTTCGGACAGCACCCGCCAGGACTCCTCGCCCAGCAGCCGGCAGACGATTTCGCGGTCCGACCAGGAGGTGTAGTTGTAGGGGATTTCACGCAGGCGCGGCGCCTGGGGGGATGCGAGCAGTTCGCGGGCGACAGGGGCGTTCATGAGGGTGTCGAGATGTCGGTGCCCCTGGAGTCCGTAGGGGCAATCTTTTAGTTTAAGGGCAAAACGCCCTCCACCCGGGATGAGCTTATATCTGGAAGTTTTGAGCGGTGCGAGGATCCGACGTTCAAAGCCATTTGCTCAGCCACGGCCAGGCGTGCAGCAGGGCGGCCGTCATGACGATGTAACGCAGACATTTGCCGATGGCCATGAAGGCGACGCAGGGCCAGAAGGGCAGGCGCAGCCAGCCGGCGACGGCGCACAGCGGGTCGCCGACGCCGGGCAGCCAGGACAGCAGCAGTGCGGGCGGACCGAAGCGCTGGAACCAGCGGGTAGTCAGGGCGTGCCAGCGGCCGCCGGGTGACGGAATGTCTCCGCCGGAGGCCCTGGCGGCCGGAAGGGCGTCGCCGGCATGGTCCGGATGCCTGGCGCGCCAGCGGTGCCACGCGGCTTCAGCCCCGGCGCCCATGGCGTAGCTGATGGCGCCGCCGAACGTATTGCCCGCGGTGGCGACCAGGACGGCGGGCCAGAACATGGAGGGAGCGACTTGTACATAGGCGAAGACGGCCGGTTCCGACCCCAGCGGCAGCAGCGTGGCCGACACCAGGCTGACGATGAATATCGCCGGCAGGCCGATCTTGGGCAGCGCGAACAGGGCCAGCAGGGTGTGGATCGAGGATTGCAGCCAGGCTTCCATGGTGGGTGGAGTGTAGCCCGGCCGGGCCGGCTATGGCCGCCCCGTGGAGATGTTCCGGCCTTCGGGCGCGCCGGGCAGGGGTTCCCAGCGGAACTGGTTCTTGCCGGAATGCTTGGCCGCGTACATGGCGGCGTCGGCATGGGCCACCAGGGCGTCCGGATCCTGGCCGTGCCGGGGATGGATCGCCGCGCCGATGCTGGCCGAGATCCGCACCTGGATGCCGTCGGCCAGGTCGAAGGGCTGGATGAGCGCGTCCAGGATCGTGAGGGCGACGCGCTCGCAGCCTTCGGGGCTGCCCAGCCCCGAGAGGACGATGCCGAACTCGTCGCCGCCGAAACGGGATACGGTGTCCTCGGATTCGGCGCGGACGCAGTGCTCCAGGCGGCTGGCCACCTGCTGCAGCAGAATGTCGCCCATGGCGTGTCCGTAGCTGTCGTTGACTTCCTTGAAGCCGTCCAGATCCAGGTACAGCACGGCCGCCAGGCCATTGTGCCGGTTCGCGGATTCCAGTGCCCGGGCGCAGCGGTCCTGGAACATGATGCGGTTGGGCAGGCCGGTCAGCGCATCGTGCAGGGCATCGTGCGCGAGGCGGGTCTCCAGATCCTTGCGGGCCGTGATGTCCTGTACGACGGCCACCAGGAAATCCGGCAGGCCTGCGGCATTGCGCACGATGCTGAGTGCTTCGCAGACCCAGAGCACGCCGCCATCGCGGCGCCGGTAGGTTTTCTCGACCTCGGGCGGCGGTCCCAGGAAATGCGCCGTCAGCCGGGCTTTCAGGAAGGCGCGCGCACCGTCCCTGTCGCCAGGATCCGCCAGATCGAACAAGGTCCGCTCCAGCAATTCGGGCGCGTCGTAGCCCAGCATCCGGCAGAGCTTTTCGTTGACTTCCAGAAATCGGCCGTCCGGCGCGATGCGGGCGATGCCCATGGCCGCCTGATGGAACGTGGCCCGGAACAGGGCCTCGTTGGCTTCCAGGGCTTCGGTGGCCGCCCGCTGGCGCAGGGACAGGAAGAGAAACAGGGCGATGAGGCCGGTCAGGGCGGCCGTTACGCCGGCGGCGATGAACAGATAGGTCGTGCGGCGCCGCTGGGCCGGGCGCAGGACATCGGCATAATCCGAGCCGACCGTGATCATCAGTGGATAGCCGGCCATTGTGCGGTAGCTGATGATGCGGGTCACGCCGTCGATGGATCTGCCGTCGTCCACGAACGCGCCCTCGGGCTGGGTGGCCTGGCGCAGGTTCCAGGCGTGCTTGCCCTGGTCCAGGCCGTACGTGGGACGGGTGCCGATCAGGCGACTGCGCAGGATGCCGTCCATGCCGGCGATTTCCAGCATGTCGGCGGGCCCCAGTTCGATTCCCCCATGGAGATGAGCGAGATTGGCGGGATCCACCGACAGGACGACCACTCCGCCGAAGCCGCCGTCCGGCTTCGGGATGCGCAGGGACATGGGGATGCGCCATTGGCCCGAGATCCGCCCCAGTACGGGGCGGTCCAGGTAAAGCGAGTCCTCCCGGCTGCCGCGCTGTTTCGTGAAGAAGTCGCGGTCGGCGTAGTTGACACGGCTGGCGCCTTGCGTACTGGTGACGATGTCGCCGTTCTCGTCGACAATGCTGAGGATGGTGAAGGCCCCGTCGCGGATGATGCGCTGTTCGACCCAGTGCCGCAGGTCCAGGCGCTTGCCGTCGCGCAGGTATTCCTGGCGGGCGAAGGCGGCGATCTGCTCTGCTTCTTTCAGGGTGCGGTTCACCTGCTGCTCGAAGGCGAGCGCCAGATTGGCGTTGGAGCGCATGGCGGCGGTCACGGCCTGGGCGCGCTCGAAGGTGATGCGCTGCAGGGTGGTGATCCAGACCAGGGCGATGGCGGCGATGCCGGCCAGCAGGATCGACAATTGCAGGAGCGACAGGCTGGGCGGCCGGAAGCCAGCCCCTCCGGTGATCGGGGACTTGCGGGGACTGTCCGGCTTGACGGACAGTGTCATCGAAGGATTCTCCCGTCTGTGTCCTGCACGGTCCGCGCCTGAGATCTGCTTGTCTATAGGTGACAGAACTTTACGGCGCGCGCCCCGGTTTGTCGAGCTGTCGGCCCCCTGGTGAAAGGAGCTTCACGCTTCGCGGCCCGCAGGCCGCCCGGATTCGACCGGCCTAGTGTGTCTGAAGCCTATGATATTCTTTTCGATTACCTGTCCTTCCGCCATTCGCGCCATGTCCGTCGATTATCTGAAACGCATCCTGACGTCCAAAGTCTATGACGTCGCACACGAGACTTCTCTGGACCCGGCGCCCCGAATTTCCAAGCGGATCGGCAATACCGTGCTGCTCAAGCGCGAGGACACGCAGCCCGTGTTCAGCTTCAAGCTGCGCGGCGCCTACAACAAGATGGCGCACCTGAGCGGGGACGATCTGAAGCGTGGCGTCATCGCCGCGTCTGCCGGCAATCACGCCCAGGGGGTCGCCCTGTCGGCCAGCCGTCTGAAGTGCCGGGCGGTGATCGTCATGCCGGTGACCACGCCTCAGGTCAAGATCGACGCCGTGCGCGCCCTGGGTGGCGAGGTCGTGCTCTTCGGTGACAGCTTCACCGACGCCGCCGAACATGCCGCCGAACTGCAGGCGCGCGACGGGCTGACCTTCGTGCATCCCTTCGACGATCCCGACGTCATCGCGGGCCAGGGCACCGTGGGCATGGAGATCCTGCGCCAGCATCCCGGGCCCATCGACGCGGTCTTCGTCGCCATCGGCGGCGGCGGCCTGATCGCCGGGGTGGCGGCCTACATCAAGCAGTTGCGCCCTGAAATCAAGATCATCGGCGTCCAGACCGTGGATTCGGACGCCATGGTGCGCAGCATCCAGGCCGGCCGCCGGGTACGGCTGGCCGATGTGGGATTGTTCTCCGACGGGACGGCGGTCAAGCAGGTGGGCCAGGAAACCTTCCGTCTGGCGCGCGAATACGTCGATGACTATGTCACCGTCGACACCGACGCCGTCTGTGCCGGCATCAAGGACGTGTTCCAGGACACGCGCAGCGTCCTGGAGCCGGCCGGCGCGCTGGCGCTGGCCGGAGCCAAGCGTTACGCCGCCCAGCACAAATGGAAGGGCAAGACGCTGGTGGTCATCACCTGCGGCGCCAACATGAATTTCGACCGCCTGCGCTTCGTGGCCGAGCGCGCCGACGTCGGCGAGGCGCGCGAGGCCCTGTTCGCCATCACCCTGCCGGAAAAGCGCGGCAGTTTCCTGCGCCTGTGCGAAGCCGTGGGGCAGCGGGCCGTGACGGAGTTCAACTACCGGATTTCCGATGCCGAGCAGGCGCATGTCTACGTGGGCCTGCAGATCCGTTCCGAACCTGAAATCGAGAAACTGGCGGCGCATTTCCGCAAGCTGGATTTCCCCACCCTGGACCTGACCGGCAACGAAATGGCCAAGACCCACCTGCGCTACATGGTGGGGGGGCGTTCGGGTCTGGCCGAAAACGAGGTCCTGTACCGTTTCGAATTTCCCGAGCGGCCCGGCGCCTTGATGAAGTTCCTGGGGGCCATGAATCCGGACTGGAACATCAGCCTGTTCCATTACCGGAACCAGGGCGACGACTACGGGCGCATTCTGGTCGGCATCCAGGTGCCGCCCGCCGACAAGAAGGCCTTCAAGGAATTCCTGTCCACGCTGGGTTATCCGTGCTGGAATGAGACCGAGAATCCAGCCTATCGCCTGTTCCTGTAGCGGGGCGGGCCTTCCAGGTCAGGCGGCCTGGGCGGGCGAGGGCGGCTGAGCCGGTGCCGGGAGGTCGTCGGGCCGGCAGACGCGCGCCGCCGCGAACAGGATGCTGAAGACGCTGCCTTCGCCCGGGGTGCTCCGGATGTCCAGCGTGGCCTCGTGGCGCATGGCGACGTGCTTGGCGATGGCCAGTCCCAGGCCTGTGCCGCCGGTGGCCCGTGACCGGCCCCGGTCGACCCGGAAGAAGCGTTCCGTGAGGCGCGGAATATCGGCCGGAGCGATGCCGATACCGGTGTCCCTGACCCGGTAGGCCGCGCCTCCGTCGGGGGTCGATTCCCACAGGACCGTGATGGCGCCGCCCGCCGGGGTGTAGCGCACGGCGTTGATCAGCAGATTGCCGACCGCCGAGGCCAGTTCTGTGTCCTGGCCACGGATGCGCAGGGTTTCGTCCAGCCGGACATCGAACGTGTGCTGTCCGGCGGACAGCGCCTGGGCCTGGGCCAGGGCGGTGCGCACCAGGGCCGTGACCAGGACGGGGGCGCCTTCGCGGTTGGGCGTCGATTCCAGCGAAGACAGGGTCAGCAGGTCGGCCACCAGCGCCTGCATGTTGCGGGCCTGCTGCGCCATCAGATCCAGGTAGTGGCGCCGCTGTTCGTCCGTCAGGGCATCGCCCGGCATATCCTGCAGGGTTTCCACGAAACCCGACAGCACGGTCAGCGGCGTGCGCATTTCGTGGGACACGTTGGCGACGAAATCCTTGCGGGTGTTTTCCAGCCGTTCGATCTGGGTGATGTCGCGCGTGACCATCAGGAACTGGCCGACCCCGTAGGGGGCCAGATGCAGCGACAGCGTGCGGGCCAGGCCGCCGCGCTCCAGGTGCAGGATCAGGGGGCGGTCCCAGGTTTCCTGGTCGGCATAGCGGGCGAATTCCGGTGCGCGCACGATGTTGAGGATGCTGTGGCCACGGTCGCGGTCCAGGTCCAGCCCCAGATGGTCGGCCGCCGTCTGGTTGCACCACCGCAGGGATTTGTCCGGGGCGAGCGTCAGGGCGCCGTCGGGCAGTGCTTCGGCGGCCAGCAGGGCGCGGTGAAAGTTGCGCGCACGGTCCTGAAGATCCAGGCGGTTCTGTTTCAGCTTGCGGTAGATGGGCGCCAGGATCTCGTCCCATGGGCCGACCGAGGGCGGCGGAGGCTCGTCGATGGCGCGCACCCAGCGGGCGATGCGCGACAACTGCAGGCCGCTGATGAGGATCATCAGCAGCAGGCCCAGGGCGAAGAAGGCCCAGCCGGTGGCGGGGCCCAGCCAGGCGCCCAGCAGCCAGCCGCCCAGTGCCCAGAGCGCGATGGAAACGAGAGTCTTGCTCATTGCGGGTGTGTGATGCTGAAACGGTAGCCAGCGCCACGCGAAGTCTGGATGGCGCCTTCCAGGCCGGCGGGCGACAGGGCCTTGCGCAGGCGGCGGATGTGGACATCCACGGTGCGTTCCTCGACGAAGACGTGATCGCCCCAGACCTGGTCCAAGAGCTGGCTGCGGCTGTACACGCGCTCCGCATGTGTCATCAGGAAGTGTAGCAGGCGGAATTCGGTCGGCCCCATGGGCAGGGGCTGGCCGTTGCCGGACACGCGCCGGGAGTCGGGCTCCAGACGCAGTCCGCCAGCCTCGATCGGGTCGGGAGTGAGCTGCGGCGCCCGGCGGCGCAACAGGGATTTGACGCGCGCCAGCAGTTCACGCGGAGAAAAAGGTTTGGTGATGTAGTCGTCGGCACCGGCCTCGAGGCCGTCCACCTTGTCCTGCTCGGCGCTGCGTGCGGTCAGCATGATCAGCGGGATGTCCCGGGTACGGGCGTCGCCGCGCAACTGGCGGGCCAGACGGATGCCGGGCTGGTCTGGCAGCATCCAGTCCAGCAGGATCAGGTCGGGCAGTACCTGCTGGATCTGTTCCAGCGCCTGCTGCGCGTCAAGCGCGCTGCGCACGCCGTAACCGGCGTGTTTCAGGTTGACGGTCAGCAGTTCCTGGATGGCGGGTTCGTCTTCGATGAGCAGGATGGTGGCGGGCATGGGGCGGGTCTCTTCTCGCAAGGCGGCGTGGCCCGGAGAGGACCGCGCCGTTCCGGCCGCGGGAGGAGCGGTCCGGCACGGTTGTCATCATACGGTCGCATTATTTCACTGATGTGACGTTGTCATATAGGGCGAAGCCCGCGCGGCCTCTGCGACGTGGGGCTCTTCTGCGGTGGTACGATACGAGGATCATGAGCACACCCCTACCAGACGCCGGCCAGGAGCCGCGGACCCATTTCGGCTTCGAGACCGTCCAGGAGACGGACAAGGCACGCCGCGTGGCAGAAGTCTTCCATTCCGTGGCCTCGCGCTACGACGTGATGAACGACCTGATGTCGGCCGGATTGCATCGCGTCTGGAAAGCCTTCACTATCGGACGCGCCCAGGTGCGGCCAGGCATGCGGGTGCTGGATATCGCCGGGGGAACCGGCGACCTGGCGCGCGCCTTTGCACGCCGCGCCGGCCCCGAGGGCGAGGTCTGGCTGACCGACATCAACGATTCCATGCTGCGTGTGGGCCGCGACCGCCTGCTGGACCGTGGCGTGGTCGCGCCGGCGGCGGTCTGCGATGCCGAATGCCTGCCGTTTCCGGACCGGTACTTCGATCGGGTGTCGGTGGCGTTCGGTCTGCGCAACATGACGCACAAGGACCGCGCCCTGGCGGAAATGCGTCGTGTGCTGAAGCCGGGCGGCAAGCTGCTGGTGCTGGAATTCTCCCGCGTGACGCCGGCTCTCGCGCCCGCGTACGATTGGTATTCCTTCAACGTGCTGCCCAAGATGGGCCAGCTGGTGGCGGGCGACGAGGCCAGCTACCGTTACCTTGCGGAATCCATCCGCATGCATCCGGACCAGGAGACTCTGGCCGGCATGATGCGCGAAGCCGGTCTGGACCGTGTGCAGTACTTCAACATGACGGCCGGCGTGGTCGCGCTGCACGAGGGGGTTCGGCTGGACTGAACCGTAGCCGCCCTCAGGGCGGCGCATGTCGCCGTGTCCGCGAATCACACAGGCCGCCCTCGGGCGGCCTGTGTGTACTTTGATGCGTAAAAAGCACATTTGCGCTCAGCGGATCATCGGGTTCTATGGTAACTTACAGGTTCATTCAGCTTTCTGTCAGGTTGCCTGAACATACGTCGGCCCTGACTCTCCAGGAGACTCCATGAACCTTCGTCTACCCCGCTGGGCCGCCGCCTCGGTGCTGCTGATGGCGGCTGCGACCATGATGACCGTGACCCAGGATGCGGAAGCCCGCCGCATGGGCGGCGGCCTGAACTTCGGCCGCCAGTCCACCAACGTCGTCAAGCAGCGCCAGGCCGTGACGCCGCCGGCCGCCCAGACCACACAGCGCGCGGCCACCCCGACCGCCGGTGCGGCGGGCACGGCCGCCGCGGGCGCCGCCGCCAAGTCGGGCATGTCCCGCTGGCTGGGCCCCCTCGCCGGCATCGCCGCCGGCCTGGGAATCGCCGCCCTGTTGTCCAGCATGGGCTTGTCCGGCGCTTTCCTGGAATTCCTCTCCAGCGCCTTGCTGATCGGTCTGGTGGTCTTCGCCGTCATGTTCCTGGTGCGTCGCCTGCGCGGGGCCCAGCGGCCGCTGGCCGCCGCGGGCGCCACGGCTTCGGGCAACAGCTACCGCCAGTCCGATCCCCAGGATCGGGGACTCGACCTGTCCGGCGCCCGCCCGGCGCCCGCTCCGGCCTCGTCCGCCGCGCCGGTGATCGAATCCGCACCCTCTGTCCAGGTTCAGGATCCATCCTGGTTCATCCCTGAAGGCTTCGACGTGCCGGCCTTCCTGGATCAGGCCAAGCGGCAGTTCACGCGTGTGCAAAGCCTGTGGGACGCGGGCAACCGCGAAAGTTTGCGCGAGTTCCTGACCGATGACCTTCTGGTGGAAATCACCCCCCGCCTGCCCAGCCCCGAAGAGGGCAACCGCACCGATGTGGTGCTGCTGAACGCCGAACTGCTGGGCATCGAGGCCGTGGCTGGCGGCCACCTGGCCAGTGTGCGCTATTCCGGCATGCTGCGCGAATCGGCGGGATCCGAGGCCTTCCACTTCGAGGAAGTCTGGAACCTGTACAAGGCCGATGGCGCCGGCTGGCTGCTGGCTGGCATCCAGCAGACCAACGCGCGCTGATCCGTCGTCCAGGTCCGCTTTTGCGGCCGCCCGTCCCGCTCCCGGGGCAGGGCGGCCGCTTGCGTTCCAGCACCCGTGCACGCTCATTGGGCAGGGCCCGGCACGCCTTTCCGGTCCGCCTGCGCGGCGCGCAAAACCGGTAAACTGGGGCCTGCGCGCGACCTGGCGCGCCCGGCCCCGTCGTCCATGATCATGCCCCTTCCCTTGCCCTTTCCTTCCCCCTCCGATGTCCTGCTCCGGGGGCTGAACGCATTGTTGCGCCGCGAGTCCTGGGCGTGCGAAAAGCTGGCGGCTCAGGCCGGCAAGTCGCTGCGTCTGACGGCGGGCGACCCCTGGACGCTGCAATGCGCGATCGCTTCCGACGGCACGTTGCGGGCGTGCGACCGGGCCGTGGTGCCCGATGTGATCCTGTCCATCCCGCCCGACCGCCGCCGCGACCTGCCCGGCGCCTGGCGCGACGAAGGCCTGGCCGGGGTGACGGGCCTGGCACATATCCAGGGAGACGCCGGTCTGGCGCACCTGGTGTCCGATCTGGCGCGCGGCTTGCGCTGGGATGTCGAGGACGACCTGTCGCGCGTAGTGGGCGACGTGGCGGCCGTGCGCCTGACCCGGGGAGCGCGCGAACTCGCCGGCGGCCTGCGCCGCGCCGCGCGCCGCGCGCAGGACAATCTGACGGAATACCTGGGCGAGGAATCCGGCCTGGGCGTCCGGGAAACGGACTTGCGGTCCTGGACGGCGGACCGCCAGGCGCTCGAAGTCCGTCTGGAACGTCTCGACGCCCGTCTGCGGCGGCTGGAGGGCGGGACATGCTGACGTTTCTGCGCCTGGCCTACATCCTGTGGATCGGTTTGCGCTACCGGCTCGACGAACTGGTCCTGTCCGGCATCCAGCACCCCTGGGCGCACACGCTGCTGAAGATCGTCTGCCTGGGCCGCCGGCCGCGCCGCCCGCGCGGCGAACGCCTGCGCCTGGCCCTGGAAACCCTGGGGCCGATCTACGTCAAATTCGGCCAGGTCCTGTCCACGCGCCGCGACCTGGTGCCCCAGGACATCGCCGACGAACTGGCACGGCTCCAGGACCGTGTGCCGCCTTTTCCATCCGACCAGGCGGCCGGCATCATCCGCGAGTCCCTGGGCGACGCGCCCCAGAACCTGTTCGCCCGTTTCGACCGGGATCCCGTGGCCTCGGCGTCCATCGCCCAGGTGCACTTTGCCGTGCTGCACGACGGCCGCGAAGTCGCGGTCAAGGTCCTGCGCCCCGGGATGCGGGAGGCCATCGAGCGCGACCTGACGCTGCTGCGCGCGCTGGCCGGGCTGGTCGAGCGGCTGGTACCCGACGGGCGGCGCCTGAAGCCGCGCGAGGTCGTGGCCGAATTCGACAAATACCTGCACGACGAACTGGACCTGATCCGCGAGGCCGCGAACTGCAGCCAGCTGCGGCGCAATTTCGGCCCCGACACTGGCCGCGCCCACCTGCTGCGGGTACCCGAGGTCGTCTGGGAATACTGCGCCAGCCAGGTCTTCACCATGGAACGCATGCGCGGCGTGCCGGTCAGCCAGGTCGAACGCCTGCGCGCCCTGGGTGTGGACATTCCTCTGCTGGCGCGTCAGGGGGTCGAGATCTTCTTCATGCAGGTGTTCACGGACGGCTTTTTCCACGCCGACATGCACCCGGGCAACATCTATGTGTCCGACGCCCCGGATACCCTGGGGCGCTATATCGCCCTGGATTTCGGCATCGTCGGTTCACTGTCGGAATTCGACAAGAACTACCTGGCCCAGAATTTCCTTGCCTTTTTCCAGCGGGACTATCGTCGGGTCGCCCAGTTGCACATCGAATCGGGCTGGGTGCCGTCCACCACCCGTGAGGAAGAACTCGAAGGCGCCGTGCGCGCCGTCTGCGAACCCTATTTCGATCGGCCGCTGGCTGAAATTTCCCTGGGACAGGTGCTGTTGCGCCTGTTCCAGACCTCGCGGCGCTTCAATGTGGAAATCCAGCCCCAGCTGGTGTTGCTGCAGAAGACGCTGCTGAATGTCGAGGGCATGGGCCGCGAACTGGATCCTAACCTGGACCTGTGGCAGACGGCCAAGCCCTTCCTGGAAAAATGGATGCACCAGCGCGTCGGCCTGCGCGGCCTTCGGCAGCGCCTCGACCAGGAGGCCAGCCAGTGGGCGCAGATCCTGCCGCAGATCCCCCGCCTGGTCTACACCCGTCTGAACCACCCCGATCCGGGACCGGCGATGCGGGCCGAACTCGAACGGCTGCGCCGCGCACAGGACCGCTCCAACGCATTGCTGGCCGTGCTGTGCGGCATCCTGGCGGCCGGACTGGCCGTGGCGGTCTGGGCGCTGACGCGCGGAGGCGGATTCTGATGGTGGCGTCCGCCCGCTTCGAGTCCAAGATCCTCGATCGCGCGGCCTGCGAGCGGGCCGTGCTCGAAGGACGCTTTGCGCGTCCGCTGATCTTCACCAATGGCGTGTTCGACATCCTGCACCGTGGCCACGTCACTTATCTGGACCAGGCGGCCCGGCTGGGCGCCTCGCTGATCGTGGGGGTGAATACGGACGACTCCGTGCGCCGCCTGGGCAAGGGCGAAGACCGGCCTCTGAACGGACAGGCCGACCGGGCGGCCCTGCTGGCCGCGTTGGCCTGTGTGGATGGGGTGGTGCTGTTCGCCGAGGACACGCCGCTGGAACTGATCCGGGCCCTGCGGCCCGACGTGATCGTCAAGGGCGGCGACTACGACATGGACGCGCTGCCGGAAACCGCCGTGGTGCGTGGCTGGGGTGGACGGGCCGTTGCGATCCCGTTCGAGCACCAGCGTTCGACCACGGCGCTGCTGCGCAAGATCAGAACTTGAACCGCGAACGCGCCGTGCCGCGCAGGGGTTTCACGTAGGTGTCGAACAGATACGCGGTGTCGAAGTTCGCGGCGCTGGTGCGCGTGATGCGGCACACCGTCATGATCGGACTGTGGCCGACGATGGCCACCATGCGTCCGCCCACGGCCAACTGGTATTTCAGCTCGTCGGGCACCGAAGGCACCGAACCGGTGATCAGGATGGCGTCATATTCGGCCGTGCCCCAGCCGGCGTGCGCGTCCCCTGTTTCCAGGGCGACGTTGGCGACCTGGTTGCGCGCAAGGTTCGCCTGGGCGAAGGCCGACAGACGGCTTTCGAGCTCGATGCTGGTGACCTGCTGGCACAGCCGCGACAGCAAGGCGGCCTGATAGCCCGAGCCCGTGCCGATTTCCAGCACGCAGTCGGTGGGCTGGAGCCGCAGTTCCTCGGCCAGCTTGGCCTCGACCTTGGGGGACAACATGGTTTCGCGGGTATCGACGCCGTCGATCACCAGCGGCAGTTCCGTGTCCGCGAAGGCCAGGGTGCGCAGATGCGGCGGGACGAAGCGTTCGCGGGGCATGTCGAAGACGGCCTGCAGCACCCGCTCGTCCTGGACGTTCCAGGGGCGGATCTGTTGTTCGACCATGTTGAAGCGGGCACGATCGGCGTCGGTGATGTCGTTGACGTTCATGTCGCGAGGATACCTGAGGTTGATTCGAGTGCGATTATAGGCCAGCGGCCCGTCCGGCGCGCTTGAGCGGGATCAGGTCCGAGGGTCGGGCCACAGGGCGTGGAAGTGGTGCACGGGTCCATGGCCGGAGCCGACCTGAAGCTGACCGGAGGCGGCGATGGCGCGTTCCAGCCAGGCCTTGGCGTGCTGGGCGGCCTCGGGCACGCCCGGGGCGCGCGGCAGCAGGGCGGCCATCGCCGCGGACAGCGTGCAGCCGGTGCCATGCGTGTTGCGCGTGTCGATGCGCCGGCCCGGCAGTTCGATCAGCCGGTCTCCGTCGTGCAGCAGGTCGATGGTGTCGTCGCCGGGCAGGTGGCCGCCCTTCAGGAAGACCCAGCGTTCACCGTCGTCGGCCAGCAGCCGGCGCAGGCGTTCGGCGACGCGGCGCATGTCCTTCAGGTTGTCGGCCGGGCTCTGGCCCAGCAGCACGCCGGCTTCCGGCAGGTTGGGCGTGATGACGGTGGCCAGCGGGATCAGGCCTTCGCGCAGGGCGTCCACCGCCTGGCGTTCCAGCAGGTGGTCGCCGCTCTTGGCGACCATGACGGGATCCAGCACCAGATGCGCCGGCTTCCAGTGTTCAAGGCGGTCGGCTACGACGCGGGTGACGCCGGCCTGACCCAGCATGCCGATCTTGACGGCATCCACGCGCACGTCGGCGAACAATGTGTCGATCTGGGCGGCGACGAATTCCGGCGGCACCGGGGAAATCCCGGTGACCGCCCGGGTGTTCTGAGCGGTCAGGGCGGCGATCACGGCCATGCCATAAGCGCCCAGCGCGCTCATGGTCTTGACGTCGGCCAGGACGCCGGCGCCGCCCGAAGGGTCCACGCCGGCAATCGACAGGGTGTTGGGAATCATCGCGGGCTCCGTGCGGATGGGGATCGGGGCTGGGCGCCCCGGCGTGCGCGGGATCGGGTCAGGCCGTCCGCGTCGAGGGCAGCAGGCCTTCGGCGGGCGAGCTGGGGTCGGCGTCGTAGTACTTGCGTTTGATGCGGCCGGCCAGGTAGGCCTCGCGGCCGGCCTCAACGCCCAGCCGCATGGCGCGCGCCATCCGGATCGGGTCGCGCGCGCCGGCGATGGCGGTGTTCATCAGGATCGCGTCGCAGCCCAGTTCCATGGCGATGGCGGCATCCGAGGCCGTGCCCACGCCGGCGTCCACCAGGACGGGGACGCGGGATTGATCGATGATCAGGCGCAGGTTCCAGGGGTTGACGATGCCCATGCCCGAGCCGATCAGCGAAGCCAGCGGCATCACCGCCGCCACGCCGATGTCTTCCAGCATGCGGCACTGGATCGGATCGTCGCTGCAATAGACCATGACCTGGAAGCCGTCGGCCACCAGCGTGCGCGCGGCGGCCAGGGTCTCCGGCATGTTGGGGAACAGGTTGCCGGCGTCGCCCAGGACCTCGAGTTTCACCAGGTTGTGGCCGTCCAGCAGTTCGCGTGCCAGGCGCAGCGTGCGCACGGCGTCGTCTGCTGTGTAGCAGCCGGCCGTGTTCGGCAGGATGGTGTAGCGGTCCGGGGACAGGAAATCCAGCAGATTCGGTTCGCCCGGGTTCTGGCCGATGTTGGTGCG
>DISE01000026.1 GCA_002421865.1 Castellaniella sp. UBA6218 | reverse complement strand
TGGTGCACGAGGTGATGGCCGCGATGACCACGGCGCCATGGTCGATCACGCATTCGCCGGCGTCTGGCAGGCGCAAGGTCGCCGGGTTGGGCTTCGGCGCGCCCGGCAGCGCGGCCAGGGACTTGGCCAGCGCGGGCCTGGCGGCGGTGAGCTCGATCCGGTCCTGGGGCCGCTTGGGCCCCGCGATCGAAGGCACCACGGTGCCCAGATCCAGTTCCAGGCGTTCGGAATAGCGCGGCTCATGCGCAGGGTCGTGCCACAGGCCCTGGGCCTTGGCGTAGGCCTCGACCAGGGCGACCTGTTCGTCCGAACGGCCGGTGAAACGCAGATAGGCGAGGGTTTCCTCGTCGATGGGGAAAATGGAGATGGTGGAGCCGTATTCCGGGCTCATGTTGCCGATGGTGGCGCGGTTGGCCAGCGGCACGGCGGCCACGCCGGGTCCGTAGAACTCGACGAACTTGCCCACCACGCCGTGCTTGCGCAGCATGTCGGTGATGGTCAGCACCAGATCGGTGGCGGTGGTGCCCTCGGGCAGGGCGCCGGACAGTTTGAAACCGACCACGCGGGGAATCAGCATCGAAATGGGCTGGCCCAGCATGGCGGCCTCGGCCTCGATCCCGCCGACCCCCCAGGCGACGACGCCCAGGCCATTGACCATGGGCGTGTGCGAATCCGTACCCACACAGGTGTCGGGATAGGCCTCGGTCACGCCGTCGACCTGGCGCGTGAACACGCCGCGCGCCAGATGTTCGAGGTTGACCTGGTGGACGATGCCGGTGTCCGGCGGCACGACGCGGAAATTGTCGAAGGCCGTCTGGCCCCAGCGCAGGAATTTGTAGCGTTCGACGTTGCGCCGGTATTCGATTTCCTGGTTGCGGCGGAACGACTGGTTGTGGCCGAAGTCATCGACGATCACCGAGTGGTCGATGACCAGTTCCACTGGCGCCAGGGGATTGATGCGGTCGGGCTGGCCGCCCAGTGCCCGCATGGCGTCACGCATGGCGGCCAGGTCCACCAGCGCGGGCACCCCGGTGAAGTCCTGCAGCACGACCCGCGCCGGCGTGAAGGCGATTTCACGGCTGGGCTCGGCATCGGGATCCCAGCCTGCCAGGGCGCGGATCTCGTCGGCACGGACGGCGACGCCATCCTCGGTGCGCAGCAGGTTTTCCAGCAGGATCTTCAGGCCGTAGGGCAGACGGCCCGGATCGAGCCCGTGGTCCTTCAGGGCGTCCAGCCGCCAGATGCGGTAGGACTTGCCTCCCACATCCAGGGTTGCGCGCGCGCCGAAACTGTTGGGGTGTGCCATGACGTGTCCTCCTGTCGGTTCGAGCCCGGGCCACCGGAGCGTCTGCGCCACGGGGCCGCTGATCCGGTCCATCTTACACCGCATCGCGCCCGGGCTCGCCTGCCGCCCGCATCGCGGCGCGGGCATTTCACCCGGCCGGCGCGGAACCGTGCGCCAACGACCGGACGCCTTCCAGGGTTAAGCCCGGTTTTCTCCGCGCGCAGGCCTACACTGGAACGATTCCCGTTTCTCCGGAGCCCTTCCATGGCATTTCCCGCATTCTTCGCCCAGGCGCCCCGCGTCGCGCTGCATGACCCGCTGGCCCGCCTGCTGGGCGCATCCGACGACGGCCTGATCGAATACGGCTATGAGGACGCCGTGCGTCTGGCCGGCCATTCCTGCCCCACCGTGGCCGGCGCCTGGCTGATGACGGTGCGCGCGCTGCGCGCCCTGTACCCTGACACCCCGCCGCAACGCGGCGACATCGACGTCACCTTCGCCGACGCTGCGACCAGCGGCGTCACCGGCGTCATCGCCAACGTGGTGGGCCTGGTCACCGGCGCCACCACCGACACGGGCTTCAAGGGGCTGGCCGGCCAGCACGACCGGCGCGACCTGATGCACTTCCAGGGCGATGTCCCGGGCGAGATCGTCTTCGAGCGCCGCGACACGGGCGAGCGGGTGGCGGTTTCCTTCAGTGCCCAGGGCGTGCCGGGTTCGCCCGCCGCCATGCCGATGCTGCAGAAGATCCTGACCGGCGTCGCCAGCGACGCGGAAAAACAGGAATTCGCGCATCTGTGGCAAGACCGTGTGCGCCGCATCCTGGAAGCCATCGACCAGCCCGGCCTGGTGACGGTCAGCCCGCTGCCGCGCGCCGCCTGATCGTTTCATCCGGACCGCCTCAACGGCGGCGTTCGTGGGTGCTGTAATAGCGCCGCTTGTCAGCGTACAGCGACTGGTCGGCGTCCTTCAGGGCCTGTTCCAGCGCGTCGGGATTGCGGCAGGTGACTTCCCCGGCCGAGACGCTCAGCGGAATGCCGCCGTAATACTGGTTGTTCAGTTCGATCAGGGAATCGATATTGTCGCGCACCGAGCGGGTCGCCGCCTCGTCGAAACCGGGCAGCAGCACCACGAACTCGTCGCCACCGATGCGCGCCGACTGGCCAGGGCGATCGACCGCCTTGTTCAGCACTTCGCCGAAGCGGCGCAACAGGTCGTCGCCCGCCGCATGTCCGCCTTCGTCATTGGCCAGCTTGAGGTTGTTCAGGTCCAGGGCGATGAAGGAGACCAACGGCGTGCGCTTGCGCTGCAGACGGCCCAGCTCGTCGACGAAATAAGACCGGTTCTTCAGCCGGGTCAGCACATCGTGCTTGCCCAGATATTCCAGGTAAGCCTCGGCTTTCTTGCGGGCGGTGATGTCGGTCAGCGACACCAGCACCAGGCCCCAGTCCTCTTCGTGCCCCTGGAACACCGACAGCTGCAGGTGGATGTGCAGGGCGTCGCCCGCCAGAGTGTGGTTCTGGACCTCTTTCTGGTGGAACAGACGGCCATGCCACAGCTCGATCAGCTGCTCGGCGAAGGTGGCGCGCGACTCCTCGCGGAACACGTCGCTCATCCGCTCGATCAACTGGTCCCGGGAATCGGCCTTGAACAGTTCCAGGGTGTAGTCGTTCACATCGATGACGCGGATTTCCTGGAGGCAGCGGTCGATGAAGTCGGGATGGACATCCAGGAAGGTGCGGAAGTCGCTGATGTCCTGCTCTCGCAACTCGTCGAACAGGCGCTTGATGGCGCTGAAGTCCTCGACCCACAGGGAAACGGGCGCCTGCTGGAAGAATTCCCGGGCATCGCGCGCGCTGGCCTGGGCGCTGCGCCTGGCTTCCTGCAGCGGCGTGACGTCTTCCATGGCCACCAGGATCCGGTCCCAGGGACGCGCGTCGTCGGCCAGCGCCACGGCTTTGAGCGAAAGGTCCAGACGGCGGCCGTCCAGCGTGTAGTTCACCGTCTGGCTGTGAAAGCCCCCGTGGCCGCGCCAGAGCTGGTCGAGTTCGCTGGCCAGGCCCTCGAAGGTGTCGTCGCGCAGGACGTCCGCCAGCCGGTCCATCAGTTCGGACTGGGTCCGGGCGCCAAACAGCGAAAGCGCCTGGCGGTTGACGCGCAGGATCCGGATCAGGCCGGCGCAATGCCGCAGCCGGTCGCGGTCCTGGAGCAGCCAGGAGCGCAGATCCGTGACGCCCTCGGCCCGCCAGCGATCGAACTGCGCGTGCAAGGCGCTGTAGTCCTCCAGCCACAAAGCCATTGGGATGGCCTCGAAGAAGTCCGGCATGCCGGTCCCCACGGACCGCGATTCGGCAGCCGCCGTCCGCTCCTCATCCATCCTGGTGTCCTGACTGACTGATTCGGATCTTCATCGTCGGCGCCCGTGCCCGCATAGGGAAAGCAGGCATTCTAAATGATATCCCCGGGTGAAAGACCCCATTTCCGCCATAGCCGAAGACCATAGCCTGCCCTCCCCGGCCGGGTATAGAGAAAACACTAATGGACAAAAAATCAAATAAACACATGAAGATGAACAATATGAAAGGCCCGCGACCCGGAACCCGGACCCGAGGTTCACAATAAGGCCATCAACCCTCACGCATGAACGCCCGCCCCGGCACCCGCCGGAGGCCGCGCCGCCGGATCCGCCCGCCCCTCGGCCCGCGCCGCATCCGGCCCACGACGAACGACGAGGATGGAGACCGCCTTGAACACACCCGCCCGCACCGCGCCGCCGCGCCCCGAAGATGAAGCCCTGGGCCTGGCGGCGAACCTGATGTATGGATTCCAGCACGTCCTGACCATGTACGGCGGCATCATCGCCGTGCCGCTGATCGTCGGCCAGGCCGCCGGCCTGGGCGGCGCTGAAATCGGCGTACTGATCGCTTCCTGCCTGTTCATGGGCGGTCTGGCCACCCTGCTGCAGACACTGGGCATCCCGTTCTTCGGTTGCCAGTTGCCCCTGGTCCAGGGCGTGTCCTTCGCCAGCGTGGCCACCATCGTCGCCATCCTGACCTCCGGCGGCGGCCTGCCCTCGGTCTTCGGCGCCGTCATGGCGGCGGCCCTGATCGGTCTGCTGATCACCCCGGCCTTTTCCCGCATCATCCGCTTCTTCCCGCCGCTGGTGACGGGTTCGGTGATCACCACCATCGGCCTGTCGCTGATGCCGGTGGCGGCCCACTGGTCCATGGGCGGCAACCCCAAGGCGGCCGACTTCGGCAGCGTGGCCAACATCGGCCTGGCCGCCGCCACCCTGCTGATCGTGCTGCTGCTCAGCAAGCTCGGCAACGCGGCCATCTCGCGCCTGTCGATCCTGCTGGCCATGGTGCTGGGCACGCTCATCGCCTGGACGGCCGGCATGACCGACTTTTCCCGGGCAATCGACGGGCCTGCCTTCGCCCTGCCGACCCTGTTCCATTTCGGCTGGCCCGAATTCCATCCCGCCGCGATCGTGTCGATGTTCATCGTGATCCTGGTGGTGCTGGTGGAAACCTCGGCCGACATCCTGGCGGTCGGCGACATCATCGATACCCGGATCGATTCCCACCGCCTGGGCGACGGCCTGCGCGCCGACATGGTCTCCAGCATGGTCGCGCCCATCTTCGGCTCCTTCACACAAAGCGCTTTCGCCCAGAACGTGGGCCTGGTCGCCGTCACCGGCGTGAAAAGCCGCTATGTGGTCGCCACCAGCGGCCTCATCCTGCTGGCGCTGGGTCTGCTGCCGGTCATCGGCCGCTTCATCGCGGCTGTTCCCACCGCCGTGCTGGGGGGCGCCGGCCTGGTGCTGTTCGGCACCGTCGCCGCCAGCGGCATCCGCACCCTGGCGCGGGTCGATTACGAAAACAACATGAACCTGATCATCGTGGCCACCTCGGTCGGCTTCGGCATGATCCCGATCGCGGCGCCCCATTTCTACGCCCACTTCCCGGACTGGGTGGCGACCATCTTCCACTCCGGCATCAGCTCGGCCGCCATCATGGCCATCACGCTGAACCTGATGTTCAACCACCTGACCTTCGGCAACTCCGACCGTCAATCCGTCTTCGTCGCCGGCACGGGCCATGCGTCCGGCGACCACTGAGTCCCCGGACGGCGCCTCAAAGCGGACTGAGGACGCCGGCCGCCAGCAGCGCCAGCACCAGCACGCCCAGCGCGACGCGGTAGAGCACGAACGGCAGGTAGCTGTGGATGGAAATGAACCGCAGGAAGACGACGATGACGCCATATCCCACGCCGAAGGCGACCAGTGTGGCCCAGGCCGTCGGGCCGGCCGCGATCGGTCCGGCCTGCCCCCAGCTGCGGAAAAGCTGATAGAAACCGGCGGCGAACACCGCCGGCAGCGCCAGCAGGAATGAATAGCGCGCCGCGGCCTCGCGGGTATAGCCCAGCAGCAGCCCCGCCGTGATCGTTCCGCCCGAACGCGACACGCCCGGAATCAGCGCCAGCGCCTGCGCGAAGCCGAACAGCAGTCCATGGCCCCAGCCCAGTTCCTTCAGTTCTCGCTGTTTGCCGCCGATCCGGTCGGCCACGCCCAGGATGAGCGCGAACAGCGCCAGCACCGTCCCCGTGATGTAGAGATTGCGCAAACTGCCCTCGATCGCGTCCTTGAACAATAGGCCGAGCACCGCGATGGGCAGCGTACCGATGAGGATCAGCCAGCCCATGCGGGCGTCCGGGTCGGCGCGGCGCGCGGGCGTGACGAGCGCGGCCAGCCAGGCGCGCAGAATGCGCAGGATGTCGTGGCGGAAATACAGCAGCACGGCGGTCTCGGTGCCGATCTGGGTGATCGCCGTGAAAGCCGCCCCCGGATCTCCTCCCGAGGGCAGCAGCGGCCCCAGGATACGCAGGTGGGCGCTGGAGGAAATCGGCAGGAATTCGGTCAGTCCCTGGACCAGGCCCAGGATCGTGGCATCCAGCCACATGTTCGCGCTGTTCATGACGGGGTATCTTTCGTGCAAGGGTGAGGAAGCGGTGTTATAGCAGCCCCGCGCCGCCGATCCGGGCCATGCGTCCCGCATCATCTGGATACGCCGGCCGGACCGGGCCGATGCTATGCTACCCGCCCGGCATGACACTATTGTTACCGTCCGCATGGAAGCCCTGAACGACACCCTGTTCCTGTGGATCAACGCCAGCGACCCCTCGACCACCGCCCTGCTGCTGGGCCGCGTCCTGTCCAACGGCCTGATCTACCTGTTTCCCCTCTACCTGGCACTGAGCTGGCTGCGGTCCGACGCCGCCGGGCGCGAGGCCCTGCTGCAGGCGGCCATCAGCGCGGCCATCGCCATGCTGCTGTCCTGGGCGATCTCCAAGGCCTGGTACCACCCGCGCCCCTTCGTTATCGGATTGGGGCACCAGTACATCCCCCACGCGCCGACCGCCTCGTTTCCCAGCAACCACCTGAGTTTCGCCTGGGCGGCCTGCGCCGGCCTGGCCCTGCATCCGGCCCGGCGCACGGCCGCCTGGATCCTGGCTCTGGCCGCGCTGCCGATCGCCTGGGCGCGCATCTACATGGGCATCCATTTCCCGCTGGACATGGCCGGCGCCCTGCTGACGGGCCTGGTGGCCGCCGCGATCGGCCTGCCGCTGCGCGGCACGCTGATCCCGGCGCTGCGACGCTGCATCGAGCCCGCCTACCGCCTCGTCTTCGCCTGGCCGATCCGCCTGGGCTGGGCGCGCGCCTGAGACGACGCGCCCGCGAGACCGGGGCCGGGCATCCGCCCGCGTTCATCTTCGGTTCATGCAGCGCGGGCGATCATGGCGCCGTTGCAAATCGCCCTACGGAATCCGCGCCATGTCCGCACCCGCCCGCTACAGCCGCCTGTCCATCAGCCTGCACTGGATCACCCTGCTCCTGATCGTCGTGGTCTATGCCATGATGGAATTCAAGGATTTTTTCCCCAAGGACAGCCCCGAGCGCACCTTCATGAAAATGATGCACTTCTCATGCGGCCTGACCATTCTCGCGCTGACCCTGGTCCGCCTGGCAACGCGCCTGTTCCAACGCAGCCCCGCCATCACGCCCGAGCCCGCCGCCTGGGAACGTGCCGTCGCCCGGCTGACGCACGTGGCGCTGTATGCGATGCTGATCGCACTGCCCCTGCTGGCCTGGTTCGGCATCAATGCCTTCGGCGGCACGGTCCAGGTCTGGGGCATCGCGCTGCCCGCCCTGACCGGCGTGGACAAGGCACTGGGCGAGGCCGTGCTTGACACTCACGAGCTGATCGCCAACGCCGGCTACGCCCTGATCGGCCTGCATGCCCTGGCCGCGCTGAAGCATCACTACATCAGCCGGGACGACACCCTGCGCCGCATGCTGCCGCTGCGCGCCTGAGGGCGCCGACCGCCGCCGGGGGCTAGCCCCCCAGTACCGAGGACACCCGCCGACCGGCCGCGCGCAGCGCCTCTGCGGCCGGGCCGTCGGGGTCGGCCGGCAGGGAGGCGGCATGTCCCACCAGCGTCAGGGCCAGCAGCAGGTGGCCCTGCACGTCGAACACCGGCACGCTGATCGCATTGATGCCCGGCACATGTTCGCCTTCCACCATCGCCAGCCCGCGTGAGCGGATCTCCCGCCGCACAGCGGCGGGAAGCCGCCGGGACGGCGGATCCTGCCAGGCGGCGAAAACGCGCCCCGTGGCCGAGGATTCCAGATCGAAGAGCGCGCCTTCGGCCACGCCGACGGACACCCCCTGGCCAGGCTGGCAGACCCGGACGGCGGTCACCCCGCCCTGACCGCACAGCGCGACGAAACAGGTTTCCCCCAGCGCCTGCGCCAGCGCGCGGGCCTCTTCCCCCGCCAACCGCAGCGGATCCTGGCGCGACAGCCAGGACAGCGCCAGATCGCGCACGGCGGGACCGACATCGTATTGACCCGTACGCGCGTCCTGGCTGACCCAGCCGGCGCGCGCCAGGCTGACCAGATAGCGGTAAGCCTTGGCCCTGTGCATTCCCGCCCGCCGTGCGAGGTCCGACAGACCGCACGGCGCGCCGCCGTCCACCAGCCGGCGGAACAAGTCCAGTCCCACCTCCACCGACTGGATGCCCTGGACCTCGCCGGACCGGCCGCCCGCGTCGGCAGAAGCCGGGCCGATCGATTCATGGGGAAAAACTGTTGGACGCATCGTTCACCAGGCCTTAGATTGACATTGTTGTCTTAATGTTAACACTGTTAATTATTTCATAACACTATCGGAGACCCTGATGAAGAACCCGATCACCTTTCCCAAGGCCGAAGGCATCCATACCCGCCAGGCCCACTGCGACATCCCGGACGGTCTGTACGAGCGCGAACACGGCCGCAACGGCTTCTTCGGCCCGGCCAGCCACATCCTGCACACGCACAAGCCCACCGGCTGGACGAAATGGGAAGGCCCCCTGGAGCTCACCTTGCTGGACCTGAACCGCCTGGACGACAGCGCTCCCTGCCCCTGGAAGGCGCGGCGCTTCATGCACAACGGCCAGACCCAGGTCTGTTTCTGGAAATTCGACGTCTCCATGCCTGACCTGGCGCGCAACGGCGATGGCGACATGATCCTGTTCTTCCACCGGGGCGAGGGCGAATTCTTCTGCGATTACGGCCACATGAGCTACCGCGAGGGCGACTACATCAACATCCCGCGCGGCACGACCTGGCGCCTGGAAACCTCGGTGCGCAACGAGGTCCTGACGATCGAGGCCACCGAGGACCTGTTCCAGCTGCCGGAACGCGGCATCACCGGCCGCCACGCGCAATTCGACCTGGCCGTGCTGGACACGCCGAAGATCGACGAGGCCTACAAGGCCCAGTACGGCGAACACGAGACCCGCGTGCGCGCCAAGCGCCGCCAGCAGGTCACGACGGTGACCTTCCCCTACAACTTCCTGGACACGGCCGGCTGGCACGGCGACTGCGTGCCGGTGAAGCTGAACTGGCGCGACATCCGCGAACTGCTGTCGGACCGCTACCACCTGCCGCCGACGGTGCACGCGACCTTCCTGTCGAACACCATCATCGTCTGCACCTTCGCGCCGCGACCCATCGAAAGCGACCCGGGTGCCCTGAAGGTGCCCTTCTATCACAACAACGACGAGTTCGACGAGTCGATCTTCTATCACCAGGGCAATTTCTTCAGCCGCGACAACATCAAGCCGGGCATGTTCACGCTGCACCCTTCGGGCTTCCACCACGGCCCGCACCCCAAGGCCTTCGCGGCCGCGGCGGCCAACAACAAGGGTGAGCGCAAATACACCGACGAGGTCGCGGTGATGATCGATTCGCGCTATCCGCTGGAACTGGATACGTTCCCCGAAGGCGTGAAGGTGCCGGGGTACCTGGATTCGTGGAAAGAGTGAGCTTCTGAGCAGATTGCCGGTCAGGTATCTTGCGATCGGCGTGGTTTGAGTTCTTAAGACGGGGAGCCGAGCGGGAGGCATGACGCCGCCCGGCTCGGCGGTCCTCCCTGCGGTCGGACTGCCCGGCCCTTCCTCGTACGAGCGGGCGGTGCGCAAACTCGTCGCGCTACGCGCTCCTCAAACAGTGCGCACCTTGTTTCCCGCTCTCCCTTCGGAAGCCGCCGGCGCCTCACACGGTTGCGCCACGCCCCTCCACCCGGCTCCCCTCGTCCTCGTTTCATCGCGGGACGCAGGGGTCGTTTTTATGGCTTGGCCGGATTGAAGTGCTTTTCCAGCCCCTGCCAGCAACGGTAGTATTCCCGCTGCCGTTGCGGGGATTCCAGGGCCTGGCGCGTAGCCTGGATCGCCACCGGCGTTTCGAACATGAACGCCATGGTGTCGGCGATATAGTCGGCCCGGGACGTGTCCGCCGCGCTGGCCTTGGCGAAGGTCTCGGCGTCCGGGCCGTGGCCGGTCATGGTGTTGTGCAGCGAAGCCCCGCCCGGCTGGAAGCCTTCCGCCTTGGCGTCGTAGCGGCCGTGCACCAGGCCCATGAACTCGCCCGCCAGGTTGCGGTGGAACCAGGGTGGCCGGAACGTGTCCCGCATCGCCAGGATGCGCGGGGCGAAAGCGACGAAATCGATGGTGTCCACACCCGGCACGGCGCTGGGCGCGTGCAGCACCAGGAAAATCGATGGATCCGGATGGTCATACGTGATCGAGCCGATCGCGTTGAAGCGACGCAGGTCGTACTTGTACGGCGTGTCGTTGCCGTGCCAGGCCACCACATCCAGGGGCGAATGGTCCATCCGGGCACTCCAGAAACGGCCCTGGAACTTCGCCAGCAGTTCGAAGTCGCCCTCGAGATCCTCGTAGGCGGCCACGGGCGCCAGGAAATCGCGCGGATTGGCCAGTCCGTTCGAGCCGATCACGCCCAGGTCGGGCAGCCGGAAATGCGCGCCCGGGTTCTCGCACACATAACCTCGCGCCGCGCCGTCGGGCAGGCGGACCTGGAAGCGCACGCCGCGCGGGATGACCGCGATTTCCTGCGGTTCGACCCACAACACGCCCAGCTCGGTCGCCAGTTCGAGGCGGCCCTGCTGCGGCACGATCAGCAATTCGGCGTCGGCATTGTAGAAATACCGGTCCCGCATCGAGCGGTTGGCGGCGTACAGATGGATGCCGCAGCCGGCGTTGCCCCCCATGGTCACCATGCCGTCCACGAAATCCGTGGCGGCGTCCGCGCCGGGCAGCGGCAACGGATCCCATCGCATCGGATCGGGCGGCGTGGGAACCTCGTCGTAGCGGCTCAGCCAGCGCGCCCCCGCCGAGGACGGCTCGAACGGCCCGTGCGTCGCCGCCGGCCGGATGCGGTACAGCCAGGACCGCCGGTTGGCGTGGCGCGGCGCCGTGAACGCCGTGCCCGACAATTGTTCGGCATACAGGCCGTAGGGGGCCCGCTGGGGGGAATTGCGCCCCGCCGGCAGCGCGCCGGGCAGGGCCTCGGTGGCGAACTCGTTGCCGAATCCGCTCTGATATTCCAGGGAGGGTGTCGTGCTCATGATGATTTCCTGAAAAACACGGCCGGCCGCCTCACGCGCGCCGGTCCGTCGGGTCCGCGTCCCGCGTCTGCGGGCGGCGTCCCGTCATTCGGCGTCCGGCTGCGCGTCCGGACGCGCAGCCTGGAAGGCCGGCAGCGATTCGCAATGCGCCGCGATCCGTTCGATGATTGGAAAAGCCGACAGATCCACATCATAGCGGCGCGCGTTGTAGACCTGGGGTACCAGGCAGCAATCGGCCAGGCCAGGTTCGTCGCCATGGCAGCAGAGCCCCGTCGCGGGCGAGCGCAGCTGGGCCTCCAGCGAACGGAAGCCCAGTTCCACCCAATGCCGGTACCAGTCGTCGCGGGCGGACTGCTCGACTTTCAGTTCGTGCGCCAGCCAGCGCAGGACACGCAGGTTGTTCAGGGGATGGATGTCGCAGGCGACGTGCAACGCCAGGGCGCGCACGCGGGCGCGGCCCGGCGCGTCGGCCGGCAGCAAGGTGGCGGGGCCGTGCGTTTCGTCCAGGTATTCCATGATCGCCAGGGACTGGGTCAGGATCCGGCCGTCCTCGTCCAGGGCCGGCACCAGGCCTTCGGGGTTGCGGCGCCGGTAGTCGTCGCTCAGCTGCTCGCCGCCATGGCGCAGCAGATGCACAGGCACGATGCGGTAGTCCAGGCCTTTCAGTCCCAGCGCGATGCGGACGCGGTAAGCCGCCGAACTGCGGAAATAGGAATAGAGTTCCAGCATGAATCCGGCTCCCTTCACGCGCCCGCGCGGCGCTCGACCGTCTGCGCGATGGTGCCGAAAATGTCCTCGCCCCGCTCATCGCTCATGTGGATGCGCACGCGGTCGCCGAAACGCATGAAGGGTGTGACCGGGGCGCCGCCCTCGATGGTCTCGTACATGCGGACCTCGGCGATGCAACAATAGCCCACACCGCCGTTGCGGATGCTGGAACCGTGCAGCCCGCCCTGCTTGTTGGACACCGTGCCCGAGCCGATGATCGTCCCGGCCGCCAGCCTGCGCGTGCGGGCGGCGTGCGCGATCAGTTGCGGGAAGTCGAAACTCATGTCCTGGCCGGCGTCCGGGCAGCCGAAGGGCTCGTCGTTCAGCTCGACCCGCAGCGGCAGGTGGACCTTGCCGTCGCGCCAGGCCGGACCCAGTTCGTCGGGCGTGACGGCGACCGGGGAAAACGCGCTGGCCGGCTTGGACTGGAAGAAGCCGAAGCCCTTGGCCAGTTCACCCGGGATCAGGCCGCGCAGGGACACATCGTTGACCAGCATCAGCAGGCGGATCGCGCCGGCGGCATCCGCCGGTCGCGCGCCCATGGGCACGTCGCCCGTGACGACGGCGACCTCGGCCTCCATGTCGATGCCCCAGTCCTCTGTGTCGGCGACGATGGGATCGCGCGGACCGATGAAACTGTCCGAACCGCCCTGGTACATCAAAGGATCAGTGAAGAAGGATTCCGGCACCTGGCTGTTGCGGGCGCGGCGCACCAGCTCCACGTGGTTCAGATAGGCCGATCCATCCGCCCACTGGTAGGCGCGCGGCAGCGGCGAATGGCAGGCCGTCTGATCGAAGGGGCGTGCCGCCGCCTCCTGGCCCGCGTTGAGCCGGTCGTAGACAGCGCGCAGGGCCGGCATGCGGGCATCCCAGTCGTCCAGCGCGGCCTGCAGGGTGGGCGCGATCCCGGGCACGGCGACGCAGCGCGTCAGATCCCGGGACACGACGACCAGGCAGCCGTCGCGCGACTCGTTTTTCAAGGTGGCAAGCTTCATGGGGGCTCCGCCGGCTTACTTCAGTTCGGCCTGGACCTGGTCGAACAGATCCTGGCCCACGCTGGGGATGAACATCTGCCAGACTGGCTGGACGCGTTCACGCATGCGGTCGTGTTCCGCGTCGCTGACCTCGTTGATCTCCATGCCGTGCTTGGCCATGGTTTCCTTGGCCGACTGCGCCTGGGCGCGGGCCACCTGGCGCTGATAGGTCCGGGCCTCGACGGCGGAATCCTTCAGGATCTTCTGCTGCTCGGGAGTCAGCTTGTCCCAGAAGGCCTTGGACACCAGCGGGATGAAGGCGCCGTAGCTGTGGCGCGTGATGGACAGGTATTTCTGCACTTCATAGAGTTTGAGCGCGGCGATCACGGCGTTGGGCGTGCCCTGGCCGTCGATGGTGCGGGTCTCCAGCGCGGTATAGAGCTCGGGCACCGCCAGCGGGACCGGATTGGCGCCCAGGGCCTTGATGGTCTCCTGGGTGATCTTCGCCTGGATCGAACGGAACTTCAGGCCCTCGAAGTCCTCGGCCTTGGCGATCGGATGCTTGCTGTTGGTGGCGTTGAAAAAGCCGTTTTCCCAATAAGCCAGACCCACCAGGCCATGCGCGGGCAGAGTGTCCAGCAGTTTCTGGCCCACCGGACCGTCCAGCACCTTTTCCGCCTGTTCGCTGTTCTTGAACAGGAAGGGGAAATCCAGGATCTCGTAGGCCTTGACCATGCCGGTCAGAGTGGTGGTCTGGGGCACGGTGAATTCGATCGTGCCGCCCTGCAGGGCGGAAGTCACCTGCACGTCGTTGCCCAACGCGCCGCTGTAATAGGGCTTGATGTCGATCTCGCCGTGGCTCTTGGCCTTGACCAGTTCGACGAACTTGGCCACGCCCTGGCCCTGGTGGGATTTCTCCGGCAAAGTCACGGCGAATTTCGCGGTGACAGCCGCCCAGGCGGAACCGGACAGCGTCGCGGCCAGCAGGCCGGCGAGCAGGGTGGTGCGGATTTTCATGGAATGTCTCCTTGGGTGGAATCGGACGGGGCGCCTGTCGCTATCGCCACCATTGGGCGGGCACGGTCACCAGTTCGGGGAACAGGATCAGGGCGATCAGCAGCGAGACCAAGGCCAGCAGGAAGGGCGCGATGCCGCGCGTGGCCTGGGCCATGGACACCTTGCCCACGGAACTGACGACGTTCAGCACCACACCCACGGGCGGCGTGATCATGCCGATCGAGCAGTTCATGATGAAGATCACGCCGAAATAGACGGGATCGATGTCGGCCGCCTGCACGATCGGCAGGAAGACCGGCGTGAAGATCAGCACGATGGGGATGAAGTCCAGCACCATGCCGGCGAAGAACACCACCACCATCATGGCGGCGACCAGGACCATCGGATGATCCGACAGCCCCTTCAGCCAGCCGCCCACCTGGCCGGAGATATCGGTGATGGTGATCATGTAGGACGCGACCATCGCCAGCGCGGCCAGCAGCAGCACGACCGAGGTCGTCTGCGCCGTGGACAGCAGGCATTCGTAGACCTTGCGCCGGTCGAGCTCGCGGTACACCACCAGGCCGACGAAAAGCGCGTAGGCGGCCGCCACCACGGCGGACTCGGTCGGCGTGAAGATCCCGAAACGCAGGCCACCGATGATGATGACCGGCAACATCAGCGCCCAGCCGCCTTGCCCCAGCAGGCGCAGCCGCTGGCGCCAGGGCACCCGGGGCGTCAGCGCCGCCTTCTGTCGCCGGGCGACGAACCACCAGGCCGCGGTCAGGAAGAGCCCCATCAGGACGCCGGGCACGATTCCGGCCAGGAACAGGCGTGTGATTGATACGTTGGCCACCACGCCGAAGATCAGGAAACCGATCGAGGGGGGAATCACCGGCGCGATGATGCCGCTGGCGGCCATCAGGCCGCAGGCGCGCGCGGGATCGTAGCCGGCCTGACGCATCATGGGCACCAGGATCGCCGCCAGCGCCGCCGTGTCCGCCACCGCGGACCCCGACAGGCTGGCGAGCAGGATGCCGGCGCAGATCGCCACGTAACCCAGGCCGCCGCGCAGATGCCCGACAAAGGCGCTGGCCATGTCGACGATGCGTCTGGACAGCCCGCCCGCGTTCATGAGCTCACCCGCCAGAATGAAGAACGGCACGGCCATCAGCACGAAATTGTCGGCCCCGGAAATGGCGTTCTGCACCACGATCTGGGCGTCGAACTGCCCGGTCAGCAGCATCAGCGCCACACCGGCGAACATCAGGGCGAAAGCGATCGGCAGTCCCAGCGCGATCAGGCTCAGCAATGAGCCGAGGAAGACCAGTGCGCTCATGAGCGGTCCCCCCGGTGTCCGGACTCATCCTCGATCCGCCCGGCCAGCCCTTCGATACGGTCGGCCAGATCTTCCGTCAGACCATCGTCGATGCCGCTCAGCGCCCGATAAATGTTGTTGCATACCGGGAAGATGAGCGCCACGCCGAACACCAGCGCCGCACCATACAGCCAGGCGTAGGAAATGCCCAGGACCGGATAGGTGTTGCCCAGGTTGATCAGGGTCTGACGCCAGCCGCCGACGATGAAGATCCCGCAGCCGGCCAGGATCAGCGCGCCGGTGAAGACCACCAGCGCCCGGCGCGCGCGGGCTCCGACGGCCCGCTGCAGCGTGTCGAAGCCGATGTGGATGCGCCGCGCCGAGGCCAGGACGGCGCCCATGAAAATCAGCCAGACGAACAGCAGGCGCGACAGTTCCTCGGAAATGGCGATGCCCGAGTTGAAGGCGTAGCGCAGCACGACGTTGCCGAAGACCAGGATGCCCATGATCGCCAGGCAGGCGACGATCAGGATCTCGAAGCCCCGGACGATCAGGCGGGAGGCATGATGGATCATCGGCGCTCACCGCGCGAGGGAATGGACATGGCCTTGTCTCCGGTCCGGATGCGGATGCCGGCGCGGCGCCGCCAGCGCATCCTTGTGATTGATGCCCCATTAGACGCAGTTTCCAGCTATCATTCAAACAGTTTTTATTCATCGATTCATAGGCTGATCCGATGGAAGTCACACTGCGCCAATTGCGCGCCTTCACGGCGCTGGCCCGCACCGGGGGCTTCACTCGGGCGGCGGAATCCCTGCACATCACCCAGTCGGCCTTGAGCGGCCTGATCAAGGAACTGGAATCCCAGCTGGGCGTGCGTCTGGTGGACCGCAACACCCGGCGCATCCAGTTGTCGGAGGTCGGGCGCGAATTCCATTCCGTCGCCACCCGCATCCTGCGCGACCTGGACGGCGCGCTGGAGAACATCGACAACCTCAAGCGCCTGCGCCGCGGCATCGTGCGCATCGCCGCCCCCCAATTGATGGCCAGCACCCTCATCCCGGAAGTCATCGCCAGTTTCCGCCGGGAACACCCCGACATCCAGGTGCACCTGCTGGACTGCGCCGTGGAAAACGCCATCACCCAGGCCGTACGCGGCGAAGTGGACATCAGCATCGGTCCCCACCGCGAAGGACTGACCGAACTGGCGGCCGACCCGCTGTTCGACCTGCCTTTCATGGCCGTGTTTCCGCCCGGCCATCCGCTGGAGTCGCTCAAGCGCATCCATTGGACCGACCTGGTACGCTACCCTTTGATCGCCCTGCAAGGCCAGTTCACCGACCGGCTGGCGCTGGACCTGTACCGGATGGCCGACATTCCCGCCATCCACCCCAGCCACGAGGTCGCCTTCATGAGTACCGCCTTGAGCATGGTCAGCGCGGGGCTGGGCGTGACGGCCGGACTGCCCTATGCGCGGACCCTGGTGGACCTGTACGGCCTGCGCATGCGCCCGCTGCTGGACCCGGTCATCCGTCGCCAGTTCTTCATCTACAGCCGCCTGCACGCCAGCCCGCCCCCGGCCACCCAGGCCTTCGTGCGGCATCTGCACGAGCATGTGGGCGAGCGGGACTGGGGGAATCCTGGATGAAACGCGGTTTCTTCCCCAAGACCTCAGGATCGGAGTTGCCGGACATCCTATAATCGAACTTCGGTCGATCGGCATGACCGGAAACGCCGATGAAAACATTGCTCCGTTCCTTCCGCGCGCGCGTCTGCCTGTTCTTGTTCCTGGGATTGGCCGGCCTCTCGCCGCACGCCTCCCGGGCGGTCACACTGACGATCGGCATCAGCGACATGGGTCCGCTGCTGTCGGCCGCGCCCAACGGGCAGCCGGCCGGCGTTCTGGGCAACATCCTGACCGAGATCGCGCGCCAGGAAAAATGGACGCTGAAGACCGAACTCTGTGAATGGCAGGACTGCATGCGCAAGCTGCGCAACGGCGACATCGACCTGCTGCCCGCCACGTCGCTGACGCCCGAGCGCACGACCTTCCTGGACTATCACCAGACCCCCGCCCTGCAAACCTGGACCCAGGTCTACGTCCGCCCGGGCGAACGCATCCATACCATCGAAGACCTGGACGGACGGCGGCTGGTCACGCTGGCCGGTTCGATCGAATACAGCTACCTGCAGACCCTGCTGCCCGGCCTCGGCCTGCGGACCCGCCTGATCCCCGCGGACACCCTGATCCAGGGCTTCCAGCAAGTGCAGGCGGGCCAGGCCGACGCCGTCGCCGCCGATTTTTTCTTCGGCAACACCACGGCGCCGCAATACGGTCTGACGGGCACGCCCGTCATCTTCCTGCCCTCAGGACTTTATTACGCCGCGCCGAAAGGCCGCCACGCCGCCGTCCTGCGGGCGATCGATCGCCACCTGGGCGCCTGGAAGGCCGATCCGGACTCTGTGTACTACCGCATCCTGACCCGCTGGGACAATCCCAGAATGCGTCCGGCCGACCCGCCGCAGACACGCGAATACGGACTGGCGGCCCTGGCGGCGGCCTGCCTGGCCACACTGATCGCGCTGGCCTGCGCCGGATACGCGCGGCATCAGGCGCGGCGCCTGCGGACGGTCGAACATCGCCTGACCACCGTGCTCGACCATATCGACGACCTGATCTGCATCGAGGACGACGATGGACGCCGCCACTACGCCAACCGGCCGTTTCGCGAACTCTTCGATCCGCCCGTCATCACGCTTCCCGAAGCGCCCGATCCGGGCACGGACCGCACCCTCACCCACGACCATGGCAGCGCGACCGCCGGCCTCCCGGCCCCGAAGCGGGGCGAATGCATCATCACCGAGGAACAGCGGCCGTCCCCGCGGACGGGCCGCGTCCACACGTTCCAGTCCCTCAAACTCCCGCTGCGCGACCCGGACGGCGCAGCCGGGATGTTCTGCACCATCCTGACCGACATCACCGCCCGCGTGCAGGCCGAGGATCTGGCCCGCCACAACGCGTTCCACGACCCGCTGACGGGCCTGCCCAACCGCATCCTGCTGCTGGACCGGCTGGAGCAGACGCTGCCCGGCGGACGGCTCGAAGCGGGCTGCGGCGCCGTGCTGATCCTGGACCTGGACGACTTCAAGAAACTCAACGACAGCCGCAGCCACACCGTCGGAGACCAGGTGCTTCGGGAGGTGGCGCGCCGATTGCGGGAACACACGCTCGACCGTGACATGGTTTCACGCGCCAGCGGCGACGAATTCATGGTGCTGCTCACGCAATTGGGACCGGACCCGTCGACCGGCGCCCAACGGGCGCTGAAGATCGCGGAAAGGCTCCGGCTCGTCCTGGCCTCGACGCCGCTGGAACCCGGCGAGCAGGCCTGCGTGTTCACCGCCAGCATCGGCCTGACTCTGCTGCATGCCGGCAGCACCACGGCCAGCGACGCCATCCGCGAGGCCGACCTTGCCATGCAGCGCGCCAAGCGGCTGGGCGGCAACCGGACCGTCTTCTACGACCACACGCTGCAGACGGAATTCGAGCAACGTCTGTGGATGGAAAAGGATCTGACCCTGGCATTGAACACCAGCCAGCTGTCCATGCACATCCAGCCCCAATACGCGCGGGACGGCCGGATCACCGGCGCGGAACTCCTGGCGCGCTGGACGCACCCCGACCAAGGGCCGGTCTCGCCCGCCCTGTTCGTGCCCCTGGCCGAGGAAACCAGTCTCATCAACCACCTGACTTACTGGTCACTGGGCGTGGCCTGCCAGGCCTTGCTGGATCTTCAGGGGCTGGACGAGACCTATCCGGTTTCCGTCAACATCAGCCCCAAAGTCCTGATGGACCCGGGATTCGGCGAGGCCGTCCGCGGTCTGCTGAAACGCAGCGGCGCGCCCGGCAACCGGCTGATCTTCGAGATCACCGAAGGCGTCTGGATCCAGGACGTCGAGGCCACGGCGCGGCGCATGCGCGAACTCAACCGCCTGGGCATCCGCTTTTCCATCGACGACTTCGGCACAGGCTATTCCAACCTGTCCAGCCTGATGCGCCTGCCGATCTTCGAACTCAAGATCGACCAGAGCCTCATCCGCAACCTGCCCGACGATCCGGACAGCATCGCCATCGCCCGGCTGATCCTGGCCATGGCGGGACAGCTGGACTTCTGGGTGGTCGCCGAAGGCGTGGAGGACGAGCCGCAAGCCGACTTCCTGGCCCGGCATGGCTGCGACGCGATGCAGGGGTATCTGTTCGCGCGCCCCATGCCGATCGACGACTGGCTGGGCTCCGTGCGTCAGCGGCGGGAACCGTCCGGCCGCTGAGCCTTCCCCGGCATGCGCGGCGCGTGCTGACGGGACACGATCCCGTCACTGTTCATTCCACCGTCACGCTCTTGGCCAGGTTGCGCGGCTTGTCCACGTCCGTGCCCCGCGCGCAGGCGGTGTGATAAGCCAGCAATTGCAGCGGCACGGTATGCAGAATGGGCGAGAGCTTGCCGTAGTGCTCCGGCATGCGGATGACATGCATGCCCTCGGCGCTGGCGATCTGGGAGTCCGCGTCGGCGAAGACATACAGCTCGCCGCCGCGCGCGCGCACTTCCTGCATGTTGGACTTCAGCTTTTCCAGCAGTTCGTCATGCGGCGCAATGGTAATGACGGGCATGGCGTCGGTCACCAGGGCCAGCGGGCCATGTTTGAGTTCCCCGGCGGGATAGGCCTCGGCGTGAATGTAGCTGATTTCCTTCAGCTTCAGCGCGCCTTCGAGGGCGATCGGGTAGTGCATGCCGCGACCCAGGAACAGGGCGTTTTCCTTGCTGGCGAAACGTTCGGCCCAGGCGATGATCTGCGGTTCCAGCGCCAGCACGGCGGACACGGCGGCCGGCAGGTGGCGCAGCGATTTCACGGCCTGTTCCTCGGCGGCGGCGTCCAGTCGGCCCCGCGTCTGGGCCAGCGCCAGCGTCAGCAAGTACAGGGCGGTCAGCTGGGTGGTGAAGGCCTTGGTCGAAGCCACGCCGATCTCCACCCCTGCACGCGTGATGAAGGCCAGTTTGCATTCGCGCACCATGGCGCTGGTGGCCACGTTGCAGATGGTCAGGGTCTGGTCCATGCCCAGGCTGCGCGCGTGCTTGAGCGCCGCCAGGGTATCGGCCGTCTCGCCGGACTGGGAGATGGTGACGACCAGAGTACGCGGATCGGGCACGCTGGTGCGGTAGCGGTATTCGCTGGCGATCTCCACATTGACGGGAATGCCCGCCATGGACTCGATCCAGTAACGCGCCGTCAGGCCGGCATAGTAGCTTGTGCCGCAGGCCAGGATCAGCACCCGGTCGATCGCCTGGAACACGCCATGCGCGCCATCGCCGAACAATTCCGGCATGATCGCGTCGATGTCCTGCAGGGTATCGCCCACGGCGCGCGGCTGCTCGAAGATTTCCTTCTGCATGAAATGCCGGTAGGGGCCGAGCTCGGCTTCGCCGGTATGGACCTGGACGGTATGCACGGCGCGTTCCACGGCATCGCCCCGGACATCCGTCACCCAGACCCGCGCCAACTGCAGGTCCACCACGTCGCCGTCCTCCAGATACATGATCTGGTCGGTGGTGCCGGCCAGCGCCAGCGCGTCGGACGCGAGATAGTTGCCATCGGCGCCCCGCCCGACGACCAGCGGCGAACCCTGGCGCGCACCGACCACTCGATGCGGCTCTTCGGCGCAGAACACGGCGATGGCGTAGGCGCCTTCCAGGCGGCGCACGGCCTGTTGCACGGCGGCGTACAGGTCGCCATCGTACAAATGATCCACCAGATGGGCGATGACCTCGGTGTCGGTCTGGCTCTGGAAGGCGTAACCAGCGGCGCGCAGTTCCGCGCGCAGGTCGTCGTGATTTTCGATGATGCCGTTATGCACCAGCGCGATGCGCGGCGCGCCCTGGTCGGGACCGGAGAAATGGGGATGCGCGTTGTGCGTCAGTGGCGCGCCGTGCGTGGCCCAGCGGGTGTGGGCGATGCCGGTCAGGCCCTGGACGCCGTCCTGCGCGACCTGCGCCGCGAGTTCGGCGACCCGCTGGGTGCTGCGCACCCGTTGCAGCCCGGTGCCCGTGTGCACCGCCACGCCGCAGGAGTCATAGCCACGGTATTCCAGCCGGCGCAGGCCTTCGAGCAGGACGGGAACGATGTTGTGCTGCGCCACGGCGCCGACGATGCCACACATGGGGAGTGCTCCTGGTTCAGAATAGGGGGCCGGGGACCGGCCAAGTGTTGCGCTATTTTGGACCGAGGCAATAGAAATCGGCTTTCTATTTTTTGATATTTATGAAATATTATTTCTTAGTTATTAATCAATGAAATTTAATTTCATAAATCCAGAGATCATGCATTATTAAAACAAAATAGAGCCTAGTTGATCGTCCTCTTTCACACTTCTTGCACCCCGGAAACATCTCCATGACCACGACCGAACTCGATGACCTGGACCGCCGCATCCTGGACATCCTGCAGCGGGACAGCGCCCTCAGCAACCAGGACCTGGCCGCGCGCGTACATGCCTCGCCGCCGACCTGCCTGCGGCGGGTGCGTCGCCTGACGCAAGCCGGGATCATCCAGCGGCGGGTGGTGATCCTGGATCCAGCCCTGATGGGGGCGGCACTGACGGTCCTGATCGAGGTCACACTGGACGCCCAGGCGGCCGCGCAAGCCGACGCCTTCGAGGCCCAACTGCTGGCCGAGCCGGCCATCCAGCAATGCTACCGGGTCAGCAGCGGTCCGGATTTCGTGCTGGTCGCCCTGGTCGCGGACATGGCGGCCTACCAGGCCCTGGCGCTGCGCTGCCTGACGGGCGATCCGCGCGTGCGCAACGTACGCAGCTTCTTCGCCACGCGGCGCAGCAAATTCGATACCCGGATCCCGCTGGCTCCCTGACCGACACGGACCTGCACCCGGCGGGTCCGTGTCAACGAATCTGTTCCACCTCGGGCATCCGGGGTTCGTCCGCCCAGCGCGCGCGGAATTCCAGGATGTCCGGCAGACAGCGCAGGAACGCTTCGACCAGTCCAGGATCGAAATGGCGGCCGCTTTCCTTGCGGATGTGGGCCACGGCGTCCTCGATCGGCCAGGCCGGCTTGTAAGGCCGTACGCTGGTCAGGGCATCGAACACATCAACCAGCGCAATGATGCGCGCGGCGTGGGGGATGGCTTCGCCCGCCAGCCCGTCCGGGTAGCCGCTGCCGTCCCATTTTTCATGGTGCCGCAGGGCGATCATGGCGGCCAGCCGCAAAAGGCTGGACCTGTGCTCGCCGATGATCCGGGCGCCGATTACGGTGTGCTGACGCATGATGGCCCACTCGGCCGCGTCCAGCTTGCCGGGCTTGAGCAGCACGGCGTCGGGGATGCCGATCTTGCCCACATCGTGCATGGGCGCGGCGTTCAGGAGCTCATCGGCCGCCTCTTCGCTGTAGCCGACTTCGCGCGCCAGGCGCCAGGCGTAATGGCTCATGCGCACGATGTGCAGGCCGGTCTCGTTGTCGCGGTATTCCGCCGCCGCGCCCAGGCAGCGGATGACCTGCAGGCGGGTTTCAAGGACTTCACCAGCCTGCACCAGGGACAGGTGGGTCCGGACCCGGGCCTGCACCACCGGCGGGTTGAAGGGCTTGGTGATGTAGTCCACCGCGCCCAGCTCCAGCCCCTTGTGCTCGTCGGCCACCTGGCTGAGCGCGGTCACGAAGATCACCGGGATGGCGCGGGTGGTCTCGTCGCGTTTGAGAGTCTCGCAGACTTCATAGCCCGACATCCCCGGCATCATGATGTCGAGCAGGATCAGGTCGGGCCGTTCCTTGCGCACCAGGGTCAGCGCCGTGGGGCCGTCCTTGGCGAACAGCAGCCGGTACTGTGCCTGCAAGGTATGCCGCAGCACCTGGAGATTGGTCGATTCGTCGTCCACCAGCAGCAGGGTGCGGCGGACATCCTTCTTCTCACCCATGGGATGGTCCATTGTCGATCAGGGGTCAGTCCGGCTGTACGGCACGGACGGTACGTTCGGCGATTTCCGCCAGGGCGGCGTCCAGCAGCGCGCCGGCCCGCTCGAATTCGAAGGCATCGATGGCCGTGCGCAAGGCCTGTGCCCGGGCATGTCCGCCCCAGGACTCCAGCCCCGCGCAGACGATGTCCAGCGCAGTGTCGTCCAGTTCGTTTCGCGCCAGCACGGCCCGCAGCGCCACTGCGGATGCCGCCATCCCTGCGTCCGCAACCCCCTCCGTCGCCCGATCGCCCGCAGAGGCTTCAGCCGGGACCGGCGCAGCCCGGCGGGCCGCCAGGGCTTCGTCGCGCGCAGCGCCCATCAAGGCGCGCAGGTGCGGCAAGCGCATCAGCACATCGGCGAGATGACCTTCCCTGCCCTGGTCCTCCAGTTCGCCCGCCAGTTCCGACAGGGCCGTCAAGGCCAGGTTGCCCGCCGCGCCGCGCAGACCGTGCAGGCTGAACAACAGCGCCCCGGAATCCGCATCCGCTCCCGGTCCGGGCAAGGGGTATTTGTCCGGCGCCTCATCCAGGAAGGACAGTATCCGGTCGACCAGCCGCGCCCGATCGCCCCAGAGCGCGGCGCCGCGTGCCCAGTCGATGGACCGGACCGCCGCGCGGCCGACGGCGCGCAGGTCGTCGGCCACTTCGGGCCGGCCGTCCAGGACCCGGGCGATCTCCTCGTACAGCCGGGGGATGTCCAGGGGCTTGACGGCGAATCCGCTCATGCCGGCCTGCCGCGCCTCGCGCCGGTCATTGGCCATCACGCTGGCCGTCAGGGCGATGACCGGCGTCGCGGTCAGGCCCCGGGTGCGCTCGTGCTGGCGGATCAGGCGGGTGGCTTGCAGTCCATCGATGCCCGGCATGTGCACGTCCATCAGGACCAGATCGAACTGGCCGGCCAGGAACAGCGCCACGGCCTGCTCGCCATCGCGGGCGGACGCCACCTGGTGGCCGCCGGCCTGCAGCACCAGCGTCAACAGTTCCAGGTTCTGTTCCACATCGTCGGCGATCAGCACGCGCAGCGGCGGCAGCCGCGGCGCCTCTCGCGGGGGCTGCGGCTCGGCCGGCGCCTGGCCGGGCGCCAGCGGCAGCCACACATGGAAGGTGCTGCCCCGGCCGGGCTCGCTCTCGACCTCGATCCGCCCCTTCATGGCCTCCACCAGCTGGCGGGCGATCGTCGTGCCCAGCCCCGTGCCGCCGAAGCGCCGGCTGATCGAGGCATCGGCCTGGGTGAAGGGATCGAAGATGGACTGAATCTGCGCGGGACTCATTCCGATGCCTGTGTCGCACACCCGCACGTGCACCACACCGCCCTCCAGGGAAAACAGCACATCCACCCCGCCAGTCTCGGTGAACTTGATGGCATTGCCCACCAGATTGGTCAGGACCTGCAGCAAACGCAGGGTATCGCCTTTGAAGTATTCCGGCATGTCCTCCGGATAATGCGTCGTCAGGCGCAGGCCCCGCGCCTGCGCGCCCAGGCGCAGCGAGGAATCGATCTGCATCGCCAGGTTCCTGAGCGAGAAATCGCGGCTTTCCAGTTCCAGCCGCCCGCTGTCCATCTTGGAAGTATCCAGGATGTCGTTGAGCAGCCGCAGCAGGCTGCGTGACGACTGGCGGATGGTGTTCAAATGGCTGCGCTGGGCGGGCGTCAGGTCCGTCTGCAGCAGCAGGTCGGTGAAGCCGATGATGGAATTCATCGGAGTGCGGATCTCGTGGCTCATGTTGGCCAGGAAATGGCCCTTGGCGGCGGCGGCCTGCTCGGCGCGTTCCGCCGTTTCGCGCAGCGAAGCCTCCATCGCCTGCTTGTCGCTGATGTCGGTCAGCATGCCGACGAACAGCATTTCCTGGTTCGGCAGGGACACCCGTCCGACGGCCAGGCGCACCGGCATCAGGCTGCCGTCCTTGCGCCGCCCGACGACCTCGCGGCCGACACCGATGATGTGCGGCACCCCGGTCGTGCGATAGCGCCGCAAGTAGCCATCATGCTCGGAATGATAGGGCTCCGGCATCAGCATCTTGATGTTGCGGCCGATGACTTCCTGGGCCCGATAGCCGAACAGGCGCTCGGCCGAATGGCTGAATTCCCGCACGATGCCATGGCCGTCGATGGTGATGATGGCGTCCACCGCCGTATCCAGAATGGCCTGCAGGCGCGACTGGCTCTCGCCGACCTCGCGATACAGTTCCCGGGTGCGGACGAGGCCGTTCAGCGAAGTGACCAGCACCGCCACCGTCAGGCTGATGGACGCCAGCCCCAGGGATGCCCAGGTGGTCCCCAGCCGGATCCCGTGTTCGGCGTCGAGGATGCTCAGATCGCCATAGAAACGCACGGCCGCCATGCCGGTGTAGTGCATCCCGGCGATGGCCACACCCATGATCACGCCGCCAAGCAGGAACCGCGCCCGGCGCGACAACGGCGTGCGGCGCAGGCCGAAACGGATCCACAGCGCCAGCATCGCCAGGGCCACCGCCACGACGATGGACAACCCGAACAGCAGCGGGTCGTAGCGCATTTCCAGTGTGCTGACCATGGCCGCCATGCCGGTGTAGTGCATCGTGCCGATGCCCGCGCCGACCACCACGCCGCCGATCGCGAGTGGCCAGCCCACCGGCTCGCGCCACGTCAGCATCCACAGGGCCGCCCACGAAGCCACCAGGCCCGGCAGCAGGGACAGCAAGGTGATGTCCGTGCGGTAGTACATGGGCGCCGGCAAGTGGAACGCCATCATGCCGATGAAGTGCATGGTCCAGATGCCACCCCCGAGGGCGACGGCCCCCGTCCCGAGGGCCACGTGACGGTAGAAGCGGCTGCGGGTATGGCGGGCGATGTGCGAGGTCTGCAATGCCATCAGGGACAGGAAGATCGGCACAGCCACGGACAGCAGGACCAGCCCCGGCTGCCAGGTGCCTTGGACGAGGGGGCCGAGCTCTTCGCCGCTGACGAAGAAATGGTCAAGCATCATGGTGCGGGCTCAATCCTTGAAACCTGAAATGAAAAGACACGGAACGTAGCCTAACAGAACGCCATGAGGAAAATCGCCGCAACGCCATCCGGATTCGGCGCCGATCCAACAACTCAAGGGAAAACGAGGGGCCCGTATCACAAGAACATTGACCTCGGGAAATCCCTATGCCAAAATTGCGGATTGCTTGTTTTCTGACCTTCTGACCTCGGTTTCACGCCTGTCGTGCCGTTTGGGTTGATTCGGTCGGCACATGCGACTGATCTTGTCCGGCAGACATCCGCGACAACAACCCGGCGGGGACATCCATCCGATCCCCGCAGCACGCCGCCCACCCTCGCGGGCGCAAGGAAACCTATGTCCTTCGACTCCCTGGGGCTCGGCCCCAAGCTCGTGGCCGCCCTGCGCGACCTCGGCATCGACACGCCCACCTCCGTTCAGTCCGCCGCCATTCCGCAAGCGCTGGCCGGTCATGACCTGATGGTGTCTTCGCAGACCGGCAGCGGGAAGACCGCCGCCTTCATGCTCCCCGCCCTGCAGCGCTTGGGCCACCACGCCGGCGCGGGTGGACGCGGCGTCCAGATCCTGGTTCTGACGCCCACGCGCGAACTCGCCATGCAGGTCGCCGACGCCGCGCGCGCTTACGGCAAACAGATTGACGGCCTGCGGGTCGCCACCGTGGTCGGCGGCATGCCCTATGGCGCCCAGATCAAGTCCCTGTCGCGCCGCGTCGATGTGCTGGTCGCCACGCCGGGCCGCCTGATCGACCACCTGCAGGCGCGCCGTGTGAACCTGTCCACCGTCCAGACCCTGGTGCTGGACGAGGCTGACCGGATGCTGGACATGGGGTTCATCGAAGACATCGAGACCATCGTCCGCAGCACGCCGGACGACCGCCAGACGCTGCTCTTCTCGGCCACGCTGGACGGCACCGTCGCCAGCCTGGCGGCAAATCTGATGCACGATCCCAAGCGCGTCGAGATCACCACCCATCGCCAGAAGCACACGAACATCACCCAGCATCTGCTGTACGCGGATGACAAGGCCCACAAGCTGCGCCTGCTGGACCATCTGCTGCGCGACGCCAGCCTGGATCAGGCCATCGTCTTCACCGCCACCAAACGCGGCGCGGACGACCTTGCCGACCACCTGTCGGAAGAGGGCTTCGCTGCCGCCGCCCTGCACGGCGACATGAACCAGCGCCAGCGCACCCGCACCCTGGGCCTGATGCAGAAAGGCCAGGTGCGCGTCCTGGTCGCCACCGACGTGGCCGCACGCGGCATCGACGTGCAGACCATCAGCCATGCCGTGAACTACGATCTGCCCCTGCAGGCCGAGGACTACGTCCATCGCATCGGCCGCACCGGACGCGCCGGACGCGACGGCCAGGCCATCACCCTGGCCGTGCATGCCGAGCGCCACAAGGTCCGCCGCATCGAACACTTCATCGGCCAGGCCATCCCCATGGAAACCATCCCTGGCCTGGAGCCGCAGCGGTCCGTGCGTCCCACCTACAAGGACAAGCCAGCCCGCGGCGCCCGGCCGCAAGGCGGCAAGCCACATGGCAAACCGTGGCACAAGGACGGCCCCGCCACCGGCGTCGCGCCGCGCGCGCGCAAGCCCTGGCAGCAGGACGCCCGTGCGGGCGACGACACACGCCCGGCACGCGCCCACAAGCCTTCCTGGCAACAGGACGCCCAGGCCGCCGACGGCGCCCGTCCGGCGCGCGCGCGCAAGCCCTGGGAACAGGACAAGCCGGCTTTCGCGCGCCCCGAGCGCGGCGAGGGCCGCCCCGCCTACCACCCCAAGGCGGACCGCGCGCCGCGCCAGGCCCGTGATGGCGATGCGCCGCGCGCCGCCAGGCCCGCCGCCAAGGCCGGCGCCAAACCGTCCTTCAAGCGGCAGGACCGCCAGGATCAGCCCCGCGCACAGCGTCCCCGCTTCGCCTGATTTTTTGGTCCGCTGACCCGGAGCCCTGGCCTTGTGTCAGGGCTTTTGTTTTACAGTCGTAGTTACCCCTACACGTCGCCGCTTGCACGCGGCTCCGACTCGTCTGGCATAGGACAGTCCGTAGGGGACTGTCCTATGTCCCATCTCGTCTTCGGCCATGATCGAACTGCCCGCCGTCCACACGCCCTCCGGCCTGCCGGAACCCGACGCTGACGCGCGCGCCCATGGCGCGCGCGTCCAGGCCATGCTCGCGGAGCGCATCCGTGACGCCGGAGGCTGGCTGCCGTTCGAACGATGGATGGAAGCCGCCTTGTACGCGCCCGGCCTGGGCTACTACAGCGCCGGCAGTGCCAAATTCCACCGCGACGGCGACTTCACGACCGCCCCGGAAACCAGTCCCCTGTTCGGCCGGGCGCTCGCGCGCCAGGTCGCGCAGGTGCTCGAGGCCAGCGGATCCACCCGCGTCCTCGAGTTCGGCGCAGGCTCGGGCGCCCTGGCCGCCGCGCTGATCCCGGCGCTTCGGGAGCAGGGTCTGGAGGTCGAATACGAGATCCTGGAACTGTCCGCCGACCTGCGCGCCCGCCAGCAGGACCGCCTGTCGGCCTGGGCCGGCCGGGTGCGCTGGCTGGACGCGCTGCCGGCGGCCTTCAACGGCTGCGTCGTCGCCAATGAAGTCCTGGACGCCATGCCCGCCGTCCTGTTCCGCTGGAACGCCGGGGGCGTGCCGGAACTGCTGGGCGTCTCCCTGGACGCTCGGCCCGAGGCCGCCGCGCCCTTCCGCTGGGCGACGCGCGAGGCGCCGCCCCCCACAGCGGCCACCCTGGCCGCCCGGATGCCGCCCCTGGCGGGCTATCAATCCGAAATGAATCCGCAAGCCGAGGCCTGGGTACGCGATCTGGGCCGCTGGCTGCAGCGAGGCGCCGCCCTGCTGATCGACTACGGCTTCCCCAGGGCCGAGTACTATCATCCCCAGCGTCTGCGCGGCACGCTGATGTGCCATTTCCGCCACTATGCCCACGACCAGGCGCTGATCCTGGCGGGCCTGCAGGACATCACCGCCCACGTGGACTTCACCGCCATGGCGGACGCCGCGCTGGACGGCGGCCTGGATGTGCTGGGTTATACGTCGCAGGCGCGCTTCCTGATGAATGCGGGCCTGACCGACCTGATCCACGCGCCCGGCGACGATCCGGCCCAGCGCGCGCGCCAGCTGACCGCCCTGAACACGCTGCTGTCCGAGGCCGAGATGGGCGAACTGTTCAAGGTGCTGGCCGTCGGCCGGGGCCTGGAGGCGCCTCTGCTGGGCTTCGCGCGCGGGGACCGGCGCGACCGGCTGTAGCCCCCTCTACGCCACCTTCAACCCGAAGCTGTTCATCAGCCGCCGCGTGGCGAAATCCGGGCGGCCGCCGGTGAACAGCGCCGTGTCGTCCTCCGCCGGATGCAGGGCATCGGCATGCCGCGCAAGCAGGCTGCGGGCGCGCCGCGCGATGGCCTCGGCCGGGTCCAGCCAGTCCACGGGCCAGGGCGCCAGCCGCCGGAACACATTGGCCATGAAGGGATAATGCGTGCAGGCCAGCACCACGATGTCGGTGCGGGAGCCACCGCTTTCCACAAAACAGGGGGCGATCTCGGCGGCCACCGCCTCGTCGCCCACCGGCAGGCCGCGGACATAGGCTTCCGCCATGCGCGCCAGCCGGGGCGACCCCACCAGGGTCACATGGCATTGAGAGGCGAAAGACTGGATCAGATCGCGCGTGTAGTCGCGCCGCACCGTGCCCGGGGTCGCCAGCACAGACACATGCCCGGAACGCGTGCGTTCGGCGGCCGGCTTGATGGCGGGGACGGTGCCGACGAAGGTCATTCCCGGATAGGCCGCGCGCAATGCGGCGCCCGCCACGGTGAACGCGGTGTTGCAGGCGACGATGCACAAGGCCGGGGCGTGATCGGCCAACAGGTCGGCGAACAGCCGCACGATGCGGTCCCGCAAGGCGTCTTCCGCCCAGCCGCCGTAGGGAAAGCCGGCGTCATCGGCCACATAGACGAAGCGCCGCTCGGGCATCAGCACGCGGGCCTCGCGCAGCACGGTCAGGCCGCCGATGCCGGAATCGAAGACGAGGACAGGCTGGTCCGGATCGACGTTCAGTTCGGACATGGATGCGCTCGGTGGCAAAAAGGAGGATTGTCCTCCTTTTTGCGCCGACCGGGCCACCAGAGCGGACCCGCCGCGATCAGAAGGCGTGGTTCACCTGGACATGCAGCCCATGATCCCGTACGCCGCCGCCCAGGCGGCCGGCGTAGCCGATCTCCACACGCGTCGTGCGCGTACGCGCCAGGCTGGCCCGCGCCTCGAGCCGCAGGGCGTCGCGCGCGGACGGCGCGCCCGAGACCTCGAATTCCGGCCCGCCCGCGTACGCCAGCCGCGCGCGCGGGGCCAGGCCGCCCCAGGCATGGACCCAGCCCGCGCCCACGGCCAGGCGCAGATCCCCGGCACCGGTCTCCACGGACCACCGCACTCGCGCGCCCAGCGTCGTCTCGGTATGCGAGGACCAGCCCGCACGGCCCGACAGCGCCGCGTCGCCGTCCTCGTCGAAGCCGCGCGCATGCTGCCAGGACTGCGCCGCCTCCGCATAGGGCTCGATTTCCGCCGCCTCCAGCGCCAGCGCATACCCGAGCTGGGCGAACACCTGCGCCGTCCAGCCGCCATAGCGCGCCGTCTGCCGTCCTAGGCCCGCCACGTCCACTTCGCGACGCGTGTCCGCCACGTGCCAGGACTGCCCAGCCCCGCCGCGCAGGCGCCAGGAGCCACGGGCCATGCCGCCGTAGGCCAGCGCGTGGTAGCCGTCGAGCATCGTCTCGTTGCGCCCCTCGGCGCGCACGCGCGAGCGCGTGTAGCCCAGCGCCACGCCCGCCCGTGCGCCGGACACCCACGACACGTCGCGGCCGATCATCAGGCCGCCCGCCCGCCGGTCCGCGTCCCGGGACACGCCGGCGCCGTCATGCCGGCTCCAGGCGGCCATCGTCCGGCCCCACAGGCCGTTTCCGTCCCGCGCGGCCGATGCGTCCGCCACCCCGGCGAGCGGTCCGCCCTCCATCGCCAGGCGCCCCATGACCTCGCCGCGCGCCAGGCGCGCATCCTCGAACATCATCGCGCGCGCGGTCGCATGCAGTTCGCCCGACAACTGGTCGTACAGGCCCGGCGCCTGGCCGGCGTCGCGCAGGTCGATCAGGGCCTCGTAGGGCACGGCCCCCGCGCCCATGGATTCGATCGCCGCCGCTGCGCCACGCTGGTTACCGGTCCGCCCCAGCGACGCAAAACTCGTGGCGTTGCGGGCCACGGCCAGATCGAACCGCGTCGGCACTGGCCGGACGAGGTCCAGGTCGGCGAAGACGTAGTCGTCGCGCAGCGCCAGACCCGGTCCCGTGACGGCACCCGTGACCGTCATGAAGGTCATGGTGCGCCCCAGCGACCCGCCCCGCAGCCCCAGGACCCGGACCTCGCCGCCCTGCAGGTCGGCATCGCCCTGGACATCCAGCCGGTCCGCGTTGCCCGCGCCGTCGATCTCGATTTCCAGGACCGAACCGGGCGCCTGGGCGTAATTGCCCGCCACCGTCAGCGTGCCGATCGAATTGCCCGGCGCTACCCGCCCGAAGGTCTCGGTCGGACCGACCGTACCCGTCCCGCCCAGCGTGCCGCCGGACAGCACTGTGAATGGCGACGTGCGCGTAACGCCATTGACCGACAGGCGCCCGCCCTCCACGACCGTGTCGCCCGTATAGCTGTTGGTGCCGTCCAGGTACAAGGTGCCCGCGCCCGCCTTGACCAGCCCGCCGTCGCCCTCGATATCGTTGCCGAACCAGGAGTCAAAGCCCCGCGTATCGGCCCGGAACAGCGAAGCGAAACCGTCCGCGCCGAACTCGCCCGGCCCCCGGATCGCCTTGCCCAGGTCCAACAGGCCGCGCCCGTAAACAGCAGGGTCGTTGTAGATCCCGTCGTCGTTCGTGGTCGTCAGGATGACCTCGATGATCTGACGCGCGCTCATGTAGGGAAAGGCCTGGCGCAGCACGGCGGCGGCGCCCGTCACCACCGGAGCGGCCATCGAAGTGCCGTTCATGGTGACATAGTAGCCATTGGCCGCATCGGGATTGGTCGACCAGATCGGTTCGCCTTCGGCGCCGCCGTCCCCGCCCGGCGCCGCCAGACACCACAGTGCCGCCTGGCCGCAGCGGTTGCTATAGCTGGCGATCACGCCCGTAGGCCCCACTGAAACCACGGACAGCATGCTGCCACCCAAGTCGGAGAAATCCAGGCCGCTCACGCGGGGATCGTTGAAATCGACGATGACGTACGCTGCCGGATCATAGAGATCCGTCGAGGGATACTTGTCGTCCCGGAAGCGGAACATGGGGTCGATGCCGCCCGGCTGATCGATGAAAAAACGCGGCGTAATCAGGTAATACATGCCGTAGCCCGACACGTGCGAAGCCTGGCTCTGGTATTCTTGATATTCGTTGCCGGCCGCAAAGACCATCAAAATATCGGCCGCCGCCGCACGCCGCAACATGGCAGCCTGGGTCTGCAACTGGCTGAACAGCAGATTCTGGTATTTAAGCAGCTCGGGATGCGCGGTCACATTGTCCCAATAGCCCGGGTTACGGATATCGGGACCGTCCGGATTGACAGGATCAGGCATCATCACCGGCGGCGTACCATAAGGGCCATAGCTGCCGTTCAGGACCTGGGCGCCCGCGCGGATGGCATGGTCGAAAGCGGTCCAGTCGCGGCCGAAATCGGTACGCAGGCCCAGCAGACCGGCCTCTTAGGCGACACCGTGCATCCCCGCGCCATCGCGCCCAGCGCCGATGATCCCGGCCACGTGGGTGCCATGCCCTTCGATCCGGCCGGTGTCATCATCCAGGTCAGTATCCGCATAATCCCAGGGTCGCTGGTCAGGGAGGAAATTCCAGCCGCCGACCACGCGGCCACGGAATTCCGGATGCTGCGCGTACAGACCTGAATCCAGTACAGCCACCAGCACACCCTTGCCGGTATAGCCGCGCGCATAGGCATAATGGGCGTTGATGCGTTCAAGCGCGCCGCTGCGCCGGAACTCCGCGTCCATGAAAGAGGCAGGATCGAACAGAAAATCCCCGGGGGAAGCCAGCGCGGCGGCGGACATGCCCAGCCCGGCCAGCAGCGCGGACAGGCGCCGCCGCGCGCAGGATGGACGCCGCCTGGACAGGGATCGCGGCCAAAGGGAAACGGCTGCGGCACGGCGGGCGGATCGCGGAAGTGGCTGCATGGTCAGGTCCGTGATGGGCGTAGGGCCGGCGGACGGCATGAATCGTGGGCATTCTCACACGAAGCGGACGACGCCCACACCCGAGAAAACCCGCGTCTGCGAAAGGGGAATGAAGGCCATGCCGGGAGCCCGGCGGCGCGCTCAGGCGCCGGCCGGCGGAGCCAGCGCCCGCAGCCGCGCCGCATGCAGGTCGTCGCGGATGCGCGCCGCGTCGCCCCCGGCGGCTCGGGCGATGGCGCCTGCGTCCACCCCACGGACCGCCGCCAGCCGCCGCGCCCATGCCTCCGGATCGACGTCCAGCACGCAGCCGACCGCCGCCAGCATCGCCTCGAAACGCTCGGGCCGGCGCAGCGCGTCACAGGATTCCAGCAACGCCAGCCAGGCGGCGGGATCGTCCGCCGCCCGGATGTCCGCCAGACGTTCCAGCAGACCCGGCAACAAACGCGCCAGGTCGCGGCAGGCGGAGGGCGCGCGCAACCGGTCCTGCAACCCGGGGCCGGAGCCCCGGCAGAGCAGCGCATGGCGCTGCGCCAGATCGAGCCCCCGGGCGGCGCCCCGCGCCAGTCCGTCCGCCACATCTTCATTCCACACCAGGCCCGGCGCCACGCGCTCCAATGCCCCGCACGCGACCAGCACGTCGAGCATGCGGCCGGGATGATCCGTCATCAGCCCCTTGGCGAACTCCTGCCAGACGCGTTCCGGCACCAGGGCATCGACTTCGCCGGCGCGCACCAATGCGCGGCACAGGTCCAGGGTTTCAGGCGCAATGGAAAAATCGTGGAACCGCGCGGCGAATCGCGCCAGGCGCAGCAGGCGCACGGGATCCTCGATGAAGGCCGGCCCCACGTGCCGCAGCACGCGGGCGCGCGCATCGGCGACACCGCCCAGGGGATCGATCAGCGCCCCGCCGGGCGCCCGCGCAATGGCGTTGACCGTCAGGTCTCTGCGGCGCAGATCGTCTTCCAGTCTGACGTCAGGCCCCGCATGAAAGACGAAGCCCCGGTAGCCTCGGCCGGACTTGCGCTCGGTGCGCGCCAGGGCGTATTCCTCATGCGTGCGCGGATGCAGGAATACGGGGAAATCCCCGCCCACCGGCGTGAAGCCGCGCGCCGCCATGATTTCGGGACTGGCGCCCACCACCACCCAGTCACGGTCTCCCGCCGCCAGGCCCAGCAGATCGTCGCGCACCGCGCCGCCGACGATATAGACCTCCAGGCCCTCGACAGCCGGGTCGCCCCACCCGGTCACGGCTGCGCCGTCCGCGTCCCGTCCATGGGATTGACCATGCCCAGCCGCGCCTTCAGCGAGTCGGGCCGGCCGGAAAACAGCATGGCGTAATACACCGCGTTGGACAGGACGTTCTTCACGTACAGCCGGGTCTCGGTGAAAGGAATGGTCTCGGCGAAGATCGCGCCCTCGACCGGCGCAGGCAGCTGGGCGCGCCAGCGTTTCGGCCGCCCCGGCCCGGCGTTGTAGCCCGCCGTGGCGAGCAGCTCGGACCCATTCAGATCCTGCAGCACCATGTTCAGGTAGTTGGTTCCCAGGATCGTGTTGGTATCGAAGTCATTGACCTGGCTGGGTTTGAACCCTTTCATGCCGAGCTTGCGCGCCACGTGCCGGGCGGTGGCCGGCATCAACTGCATCAGCCCCGACGCCCCCACGTGTGAGCGCGCATCGGTGATGAAGCGCGATTCCTGGCGGATCAGGCCATAGACCCAGGCGGGATCGAGGTCGATCAGCCGCGCCTTGGCGGCCACCTGCCCCTCGAAGGGGGCGATGAAGCGTTGGCTGAAATCGGCCACTTCCCGGGTCAGCAGCGAGGTATTCACCACCCGGTCGTAGATATGCTGCTCGCGGGCGAATTCCGCCGCACCGCGCAACTGCGGATCACTCATGCCGCGCAGGGCGAAATTCCATGCGGGCACGGCTTCCTTGCGCCAGCCCAGATCGAACAGCGCCACGGCGCGCCGCAACCCCGGGTTGGCCCTCGCCTGTGCGATCCAGGCCGGGTCCAGAGGACCGGGCTGCGCGGGCAAGGCCGGTGTGCGGCCCAGCTCTTCGGCGGCCAGCAGGCCGTAGAATCCCTGGTCCGCTGCGATGGACTCATAGTATTGGCGCGCAGCGTCGGCATTGCCCTGCGCCGCCAGGGCGCGGCCATACCAGTAGCGCCAGACGGGCTCGTCGGCCTGCCGCGCGCTCATCTTGCGGATGGCCTCCGCCACCCGCCCCCAGTCCATGGGGGCGGCCCGCAACTCGGCGCGGACTTCCCAGGCATGGTTGTAGTCGGTCATCGGCACGAAGCCCGATTGCCGGTACCAGCGCGCGGCGTCGGGATCGACGTTCAGGGCGGCCACCAGGCCGAACTGACCCCAGACCCATTGCATGTCGGCCTTCGGCAGCCATCCGGCCCAGCGTTCCTGGATGGTGCGGGCGGCCTCGGCCCGATCGTCCTCGCGCGCCAGGCGGGACAGGGCGATGGCGGCCAGTTCGAAATCGACGGTCGAACGCGGCTGGCTGCGGGATTCCAGCCACTTGCGCGGATTTTTCATCAAGGCGGCGTACTGGACCACGGCCGCGTCGTCGAACACCACGCCCGCCATGCGGTCGGCGTTGCCCTGCTTGCCGGTTTCCAGGATATCGCGCAGCAGGCCGTTCAGATCCTTGCGGCTGAGAACATGGTCGGCCGCCACCTGGTCCAGCATGTCCCAGCAGTCGGCGTTGGGCTGGAACACGTCCAGCACCTCGGATGAACGGGCGCGCTTGCCGGTCTGATGGCGGGCCAGCAGCAGGGCGCAGCGCACCGGGACCGGCGGATCGGCCAGCGCCGGCACCGCCAGGGCCTGGGCATAGCCGCCGGACCGCACGGCCGCCAGAATCCAGTCGGCGCGGATGCGCTCGTCCAGGTAGGTGCCGGCCGCATCGGCCAGGAACTGCCGCACCTCGGTGTCGGGAACGGGCCGGGCACGGTCCTGCAGCCGGTTGCGCAAGGCCCAGTAGCGCGGATACAGGCCCAGCACAGGATCGGCGGCGGCCAACGGCACCAGGCGGTCGAAATCGGCCCAGCGGCGTTTCTGGGCGGCGTCGTAGGCGTCCAGAACGGCCTGTCGGGCGGCGGGCGGCACCGCCGTCGGCGCGGCGACGACGGGTGGCGGCGCCGACGGCGCGGCGGGCTCGGGGGCGACGGCGGCGGGAGCGGCCAGGACGACACGCGGCGCCTCACCCGCCTGTTGCTCGGCCATCGTGGGCGCCTGCGCGCCCGCGCAGCCCGCCAGCCCCAGCAAGACCACCAGGCCCCAGGCCAAGGCCCCGCCGCGGCGCGACCGTGACACGGCCCGCCATGCACCCCCGAAGAATCCCCGATATCCTATAACGCTTCGCCCCATAGCCAGAAACCCCGCGAGCCAATCACCACATGAATCAGAACACACAGGATAACGCAGCCGCCCTGCGGACGCGACTCAAGCGGCGCCGCGCCGAGATCCCGCCCCAGGATCGCGACCGGGGCGCGCTGCTGATCCGCGGCCGCCTGTACACCTGGCTGGCGACCAATCGCACCCGCCTGAAGGAATCGGGCCGCCCCGACATCCGACGGATCGCCGCGTTCTGGTCCATGACCGACGAGCCCGCCTTGCAGGCCCTGCTGGGCCAATGGGCGCAGGACGAGACCCTGACGGTCTCGCTGCCGGTCGTCGCCGCGGCGGGCGAACCGCTGCGTTTCCATGTATGGACTCCGGACACCCCGATGCGTCCCGGGGCCTACGGCATCCTCGAGCCCGAAGGCCCCGAAGCGCCTCCGCCCGACATCGTGCTGGTGCCCACCCTGGGCTACACGCGCCAGGGCGACCGCCTGGGCTACGGCGGCGGCTACTACGACCGCACACTGGCCGCGCTGAAGGCATCCGGCCACACATTCACGACGGTGGGCATCGCCTGGGCCTGCGGCGACCTCAGCGGCGAATCCTACGCACCCGCCGCGCACGACGTCCGGCTGGACACGATCCTGACCGACAAGGGCTGGGCCGTGCCTGCTCCGGAACTGTAGGCGGCGAGCTGGAGTTCAGGCGTCGAGCCCCAGGTTGGCGCAGATCTGCGCCACCGCGTCGGCATTGTTCAAGGTGTAGAAATGCGCACCCGGCGCGCCCTGCTCCAGCAGGCGCGCGGTCAGCCGCGTGACCACGTCGATGCCGAAAGCGCGGATGGATGCCTTGTCATCGCCGAAATCCTGCAGCCGCAACCGCATCCAGCGCGGGATTTCCGCCCCGCACATGGATGAGAAACGCGCCAGCTGAATGTAGTTGGTCACCGGCATGATGCCCGGTGTGATCGGGATGGCCACCCCCTGCGCCCGCGCCCGGTCGACGAAATCGAAATAGGCGTCGGGATTGAAGAAATACTGGGTGATGGCCCCGTCGGCGCCGGCCCGGACTTTGTCCACGAAATGCCGCAGGTCGGACGCCGCGCTTTCGGCCTGGGGGTGCATTTCAGGATAGGCGGCGACCTCGATCTGGAAATGGTCGCCGTAGTGCTCGCGCACGAAGCGCACCAGATCGACGGCGTGATGCAGTTCGCCCGTATCGCCGCCCATGCCCGAAGGCAGATCGCCGCGCAGCGCGACCAGGCGGCGGATGCCGCGCGCCCGGTAATCGTCCAGGATGGCGCGCAGGTCGGCGCGCGTGGCGCCGATGCAGGACAGGTGCGGCGCCACATCGACACCCAGGTTCTGCAGCATCCGCACGGCGTCGACCGTGCCCGTGCGGGTGGAGCCGCCCGCGCCGAAGGTCACGCTGACGTAGGCCGGCCGCAAAGCGGCCAGCCGCTTGGCCGACCGCACCAGACGTTCCTGGGCGGCGATGTCGCGCGGCGGAAAGAATTCCAGGCTGATGGTGGGAGCGGCGGCGATCATGAAGCCAGCAACCCCGCCAAGGCCGTGGACACGAGGCTGTAGACGATCGCGCCGATCACCGCCCACCAGAAGCCGTCCACCTGGAAGCCTTTCAGGATCGATCCCGCAAACCAGAACACCAGGGCATTGAGCACCAGCAGGAACAGGCCCAGGGTGACGATGGTCAGCGGCAACGTCAGCAGAATCAACAGCGGCTTGACCACGGCATTGAGCAGCCCCAGCACGAGCGCGGCGATCAGGGCCGAGCCGAACGAGGCCAAGGTGATGCCGGGCAGGATGTAGGCCACGACCAGCAGGGCCACGGCGTTCAGGATCCAGACGAGCAGCAGCATGATGGGATGCTCCTCAATAGCGGTAGTGATCCGGCTTGAACGGGCCCGAGGCCGGCACGCCGATGTAGTCGGCCTGCTTCTGCGACAGCGTCGTCAGGCGCACGCCGAGCTTCTTCAGGTGCAGACGGGCGACCTTTTCGTCCAGGTGCTTGGGCAGCACGTAGACCTGGCCGGCCTTGTACTCCTTGGGCTTGGTGAACAGCTCGATCTGCGCCAGCGTCTGGTTGGCGAAGCTTGAGCTCATCACGTAGCTGGGGTGGCCGGTGGCGCAGCCC
>DISE01000049.1:800-4100 GCA_002421865.1 Castellaniella sp. UBA6218 | reverse complement strand
ATCCCGATGGCCAGCACCATGGCGAACATGGTCAGCACATTGATGGAGAATCCCAGGGCCAGCATCACGGTGAAGGCGCCCATCATCGCCACCGGAACCACCAGCGCGGGGATGAGTGTGTAGCGCACGTTCTGCAGGAACACGAACATCACCACGAACACCAGCACCATGGCTTCGAACAAGGTGTGAACCACCTGTTCGATGGAAAGGTCGATGTAGGGGGAAGTGTCGTAGGGAATTTCGTAGGTGATGTTGTCGGGGAAGAACCGGGCCAGTTCGGCCATCTTGGCCTTGGCCAGCTTGGCCGTTTCCAGGGCATTGGCCGAGGGCGTCAGCGACAGCGCGAAGGCCGCCGTCGGCTTGCCATTCAGGCGGGCGCCGAACTGATAGTTGTCCGAGCCGAGTTCAACCCGGGCGACGTCGCGGATGCGCACCGATGAACCGTCGGGATTGGCCCGCAGCACGATGTCGCCGAACTCTTCCGGCGTGGTGAGCTGGCCGTTGACGGTCAATGGCGCCACGGTGCGCTGCGAATCAGGATTCGGCGGCGAACCCAGCAGGCCGCCGGATATCACCATGTTCTGGGAAGCCAGGGCGCTGTTGACCTGTGACATGCTCAGGCCGTAGCCGACCAGTTTCTGGGGGTCGACCCAGACGCGCATGGCACGGCTCGCGGCAAAGAGCTGGAATTTCCCCACGCCCTTGACCCGCGACATCGGGTTCTGAATGTTGCGCGTGATGTAATCAGCCAGCGCATACTGGTCGATGGAGCCGTCCTTGGACGACAGCGTGATTACCATCAGGAAGCCGGAATTCGACTGGCTGACCTTCAGGCCCTGCTGCGTCACGGCCGCAGGCAGCTTGGCCGTCGCATTGGACAGGCGGTTCTGCACATCCACCTGGGCCAGGTCGGCATCCGTGCCCGGTGCGAAGGTGACGGTGATCTCGGCCTGACCATTGGAATCACTGACGGATTCGTAATACAGCAGGCCTTTGGCCCCGTTCAGCTCGTTTTCGATGACGCTGGCCACGCTGGTGGCGACTTCGGAGGCCGAAGCGCCAGGATAGGTGGCATTGATGTTCACCGTGGGGGGCGCTACATCGGGATACTGCGACACGGCCATATTGGGAATGGCCAGGATGCCGGCCAGGGCGATGGCCAGCGCCACCACCCAGGCGAAGATCGGTCGTTCGATGAAAAACTGTGGCATGAGAGCTCGCGTGAAATCCGGAGGAGTATCGGGCGGCCGAGGCCGGATCAGTGTGCCTGGGCGGTGGCGGGCTGGTCGCCCGCGGGTTTGCCGCCGGCGGATTTCTCAGCGCCGGGCTGTCCGCCCGCAGCAGGCGCCTGCGCGCCACCCTGCCCTTCCTGGCCGCTCTGCGCCTTCCAGGGCATGGGCTGAACCGGAGCGCCGGGACGGACCTTCTGGAAGCCCTCGACCATCAGTTGATCACCCGCCTGGAGGCCCTTGTAAATAATGTAGCCCTTGTCTGTGAGCGGACCCACCTGGACCGGCGTGAAGACTGCCTTGCCTTCCTTGATCAGGACGACCGAGCTGTTGCCGTCAGCCGTGCGCTGGATGGCCTGGTCGGGCACCACCAGGGCCTGCTGGTCCACCCCCTGAACCAGGCGGACGCGCACGTAGAGGCCGGGGAGCAGGATCTGTTCGGGATTGGGGAAGAGCGCCCGCAGGTTCACCTGGCCCGTGCCCGGATCGACGGAAACGCCCGAGAACAGCAGCTTGCCGGGATGGCGGTAGGCGGCGCCGCCGTCGAGCAGGACTTCGGCCTGGGCATCGCCGTTGGCATCCTGCTTGACGATCCCGTCGGCGATCTGGCGGCGCAACTTGGCGATCTGCGCCACCGGTTGGGTGATGTCCACATAGACCTGATCCAGGCGTTGCACGGTCGCCAGCGAGGTGGCGGACGTGGCGCTGACCAGCGCCCCCACGGTGACCTGGGCTTTGCCGATGGTGCCGTCGATCGGCGAAGTCACCCGGGTGTAGTCCAGATTGATCTTGGCCGCTTCCAGCGCGGCCTGGGCCGCGGCGACCGCCGCCTCTGCCTGGCGCGACTGGGCGACGGCATTGTCGTAGTCCTGCTGGCTGACCGCGTGCTGCTTGATGAGCGCGGTGTAGCGCTGCGCCAGCAGGCGCGCGGTGTGCGCCGAGGCCTGGGCGTTCTTCAGCTGCGCGGCGGCCTGGTCCCGGGCCGCCCGGTACGGGGCCGGGTCGATGGTGAACAGCAGTTGGCCGGACTTGACCGTGCTGCCTTGCTCGAAGTCGATGGACTGGACGATGCCGTTGACCCGTGCGCGGATCTCGGCGTCTTCGATGGCCTGGACGCGCCCCGGCAATTCCGCGCGGATGACGGCCGCCTGGGGTTGGACCTGGATCACGCTGACCGGGACTTTCATGCCCTCCATCCCCTGCTGCGGCTCGCCCGAGCAGGCCGCCAGGGTCAGCAGCGACACCAGCGCCAGGGGTCGCAAGATCCGGCCGGCGGTCAGTCGATCAAAGGCCATAGAAAAGCTCCAGAAACGTTGATTTTCGATTGGGTGAAGCGAAGGATGGCCGCCCGGTCACGACGGGATGCCGGAAGCTCCGGTCCCACGGGCAAGCCAAAAGTATAAAGGTAAAAAACCTTGCGATTCGATGCCGCGCATGGCTCATGTGTCATGTGCCGTCAGCCGTGAAATGATCCACGAGGATGCGGACCCGGCGCCCGAGCACATCCAGGCGGGGCTTGTCCTCGATCAGGCCTTCCAGGGCCAGCAGGAACACCAGGGCGACTTCCGGATCATCGAATACCCGATTCAGGCATTCCAGCAGGCACGCCCGGTGCTGTCCGGCGACCTCCGGGCTCAGGCCCTGACAAACATCCAGGAACTCGCTGGACATGGGCGCGGCCTCCATTTCGGACCAAGGCTCCAGCAGCACGCGCCGGCAGACCCCGAACAGGCGTTCGCGCCGCGACCCTGGCGCCTGTACCACTTCCAGGGCCAGCGGCAGGCGTGACAGCATCCAGTCGTCGAAGACCTGCATGAAAAGGTCTTCCTTGTCCTTGAAGCCGCGGTACAGCAGCGTCCTGGAGATCCCCGCGCGCTGAGCGATATCGCCCATGGAGGTGCGGGAAAAGCCGAAATTCAGGAAGCACCAGCGTGCCGCGTCCAGTATCCTGGCGCGCCGCGCGATCATGTTTTCCGGACTCAGCTTCGGTGACATCGGCGCATTTTGACAATAAGTGCTTTTTTTGTCAATTTGATTCTCGCCCCTCACGTCGCCGCTTGCACGCGGCTCC
>DISE01000049.1:0-724 GCA_002421865.1 Castellaniella sp. UBA6218 | reverse complement strand
CAAAAGGGTCCGCAGGGACCCTTTTGTGTCCAGCCTCATCCCAGCAGCAGGGTGTCGTCTGCGAGTTCCTCGCCGCGCACTTTTTCGAACATGGCAAGCAGATCGGGAACCTCCAGGCCGCGGCGGGTGTCCCCCGAGACGTCGAGGACCACACGGCCCTGGTGCAGCATGACCGTGCGGTCGCCCACGTCCAGCGCCTGGCGCATGCTGTGGGTGACCATCATCGTGGTCAGGCCGTGCTCGGCCACGATGCGGGCGGTCAGATCCAGCACGAACTGGGCGGTGCGTGGATCCAGCGCCGCCGTATGTTCGTCCAGCAGCAGGATGCGGGAGGGGCGCAGGGCCGCCATCAGCAGACTGACGGCCTGGCGCTGGCCGCCCGACAACAGGCCGATGCGGTCGGTCAGACGATTTTCCAGCCCCAGCCCCAGCATGGCCAGGCGCTCGCGGAACAGCACCCGCATTTCCTCGCGCACGGCCTGGCGCAGACTGCGGAACTGCCCCCGGCCCAAGGCCAGGGACATGTTTTCCTCGATGGTCAGGTTCTCGCAGGTGCCGGCCATCGGATCCTGGAAAACACGGGCGACCTTGCGCGCGCGATCCCAGACCGGCTGACGGGTGACGTCTTCGCCGTCGATCAGGACGGCGCCACTGTCCACGCCCTGTTCACCGGAAATGGCGTTCAGGAAAGTGGATTTCCCGGCTCCGTTGGAGCCGATCACGG
>DISE01000024.1:14560-23187 GCA_002421865.1 Castellaniella sp. UBA6218 | reverse complement strand
CCGTCGGCCTCGAGCGCCCCTGATCGCAGTCCCGGCATGGGACGGGGCTTGTGTTCCGTCCCATGCTAAAATCGCGCGTTTGCCCAAATTTAGGGCAGACGCTGTCAACCCACCTGGGCCGCGCCTTGTGCGATAGAAGATCCGGGTTTCAGATTCAATAAGGAAAGCATCATGCGTCATCGTAGCGGTCTCCGCAAACTGAACCGTACCAGCAGCCATCGTCTGGCCATGTTCCGCAACATGGCAGTGTCCCTGCTGACCCACGAAGCCATCAAGACCACGCTGCCCAAGGCCAAGGAACTGCGCCGCGTGGTCGAGCCTCTGATCACCCTGGGCAAGAATCCCACGCTGGCCAATCGCCGCCTGGCCTTCGCCCGCCTGCGTGATCGCGACGTCGTGACCAAGCTGTTCAACGACATCGGACCGCGCTTCGCTGCCCGTAACGGTGGTTACACCCGTGTGCTGAAGATGGGCTTCCGCCAGGGCGACAACGCCCCCATGGCCTACATGGAACTGGTCGATCGTCCGGAAGCCGAAACGCCTGCCGGCGAATAAGCGCCCGCTCCGCCGCCCCCAGGGCGGCGGCGATGCCACGAAACGGACCCCGAAGGGTCCGTTTTGTCGTCAGGGCCACCCCAAGACCAGGTGGTGCAAGCCGAAGGCGCCGCGTAGGGGCGCCTTTTGTTCTGGGTCATGATGTTCCGGGGTTTGCACGGGTACAATGCAATTGATAACCACCCTGCTCGAAAATCATGACGGATCAGACACTTGGCGGTGGCGCCACGCCGGTCGTGCGCCAGGCAGGCGCACCTACCGACACCGTGGTGGTGCTCACCACGGCTCCCGACGAACTCCTGGCCAAGCGCATCGCGCATTTGCTGGTCGAGGAATCGCTGGCGGCTTGCGCTCAGGTGGGACCGGCCATCGTGTCCATGTACCTGTGGCAGGGGGAACTCGAAGGCACGGACGAAGTCCAGCTCGCCTTCAAGACGACGGCGGACGCGCTGCCCGCCCTGCATGCGCGCTTGCGCGAACTCCATCCCTACGAGATCCCCGAATTCCTGGTGCTGGGCGTGCCGGCGGGCAGCCGCGATTATCTGGACTGGGTCGCCCAGGCCACACGCCCAGCCGTCCAGGGCGTCACCCGTGACGCCTGACGGAACGCGTCCGTCGCCGTTTCCGAGGAATTCCTTCATGTTGCATCCGCTGGCCTTTTTCCGATGGCCTCTGCCCGGTTCGTCCACGCCCGGGGGCGCGCCTTTGCGCCGTCTGGCGGCCTTGATGGGCATCCTGCTGCTGGCGCTTTACGGTCTGCTGGTCACGGACGCAGCCCGGGCGGCGGATGATTTCCTGGATCCCGAAGTGGCCTTCGTCGAGTCGGCGGCCATGGTCGACCCCCTGACCCTGGACATGCATTGGCGGATCGCGCCGGGCTATTACATGTACCAGGACCGTTTCGAGGTGCGCATCGAGGATGCCCGCGGCGCATTGCTGCTGTTCCGGCGATCGGACCTGACACCGGCCGATGCAGAGACCCGGGCGCCGGCCTGGGCGGATGCCTTGCGGCTGCCGCGCGGGCGGATCAAGTACGACCCCACGTTTGAAAAGGACATGGAGGTCTTCCACGGGGGTGTGACGCTGCGGGCGGCGTTGCGGCCCGGCGCCGAGGGGCCTTTGCGGGTCTCCGTCACCGGCCAGGGGTGCGCCGACGAAGGCCTGTGCTACCCGCCCATGACGAAGACTTTCACCCTGCAGGCCGATGGCAATGGCTATCGGGCGGTCGGCGAGCAGGTCCGTGACCAGGTGCCGCCACCCCGGGACGAGACGCCCGCCGCCGCTTCCGCCGGCCGGACCCCCGGCGCCGGCCTGTCGGCCGCGCTGCGCGGTGGCGCCGGATCCGGGGTCGCGCCCACGGGCGAGTCCTCGTCTTCAGCCGCGCCCGTGCCCGTCGGCACGGGTGGCGGATCCTGGCTCGATCTGGGCGACGTGGGCATGGCGGCCTGGCTGCACCAGGCGCCGCTGTGGCAGATCCTGGCGCTGAGCCTGGCGCTGGGCGCCTTGCTGTCGTTGACGCCCTGCGTGCTGCCCATGGTACCCATCCTGCTGGCCGTGATTTCCGGTGGCGGGGGCGCGGTCGGCCGGGCGCGCGGCCTGGGGTTGGCGGCCGTCTACGTGCTGGGCATGTCCCTGGTGTATACCGCGCTGGGTGTGGCGGCCGGCCTGCTGGGCGCGGGTCTGGCGGCCTGGCTGCAGTCCCCCTGGGTGCTGGGCACCTTCGCGGTGCTGCTGGCGCTGTTCGCGCTGGCGATGCTGGACGTCTTCACCCTGCAGGCCCCGGTGGGCCTCCAGTCGGCGATGCAGGCGCGTCTGCAGCGCCTGCCGGGCGGCCGTGCGGGCGGCGTTTTTGTGATGGGCCTGCTGTCCGCGTTGATCGTCGGCCCGTGCGTGGCCGCGCCGTTGGCCGGCGTGCTCCTGTTCATTTCCCAGACCGGCGATGTGGTGGTGGGAGGCGCCGCCTTGTTCGCCCTGGCCTGGGGCGAGGGCCTGCTGCTGCTGGCCGTGGGCGCGGGCGCGGGCGCCCTGATGCCGCGCGCCGGCGCCTGGATGACCCCGCTGAAGGCCGGCTTCGGTCTGCTGCTGCTGGCCACCGCCTGGTGGATGGCCCGGCCGCTGCTGGCCGACGGGCTTTACGTCGCTGGCTGGATCGTGCTGGCGCTGTGGGCCGCCCTGGTGACCTGGTCGGCCGCCGCACAGGGCAAGGGCGAGGCCGGGCCGCTGCGGCTGCTGACGCGCGCCCTGGCCCTGATGCTGGCGCTTTGGGGGCTGGCCCAGGGCGCCGGACTGCTGGCGGGGGGGCACGACATGCTGCGCCCCCTGGCGCCGTTTACCGCCGGCGCGGGGGGCGCCGGATCGACCGTCTCGGCGTCTGCCGATCCCGCCGCCATCCGCGCTCGCTTCACGCGCGTGACCTCACTGGCGGATCTGGATGCCCGGCTGGCGGCCGCCGACCGGCCTGTGATGCTGGATTTCTATGCCGACTGGTGCGTGTCCTGCCTGGAGATGGAGAAATTCACCTTCAGTGATCCGGCCGTTGCCGAACGGATGGGCCGGATGCTGCTGCTGCAGGCGGATGTGACCCGCATGACCGGCGAGGACCGCGCCTTGCTGGCGCGCTTCGACCTGTTCGGTCCGCCGGGGATCTTGTTCTTCGATGCGGATGGACGGATCATCCCCGATGCCCGGGTGGTGGGTTTCAGCAAGGCGGATGCCTTCCGCCGGGTACAGGATCGGGTGCTGGAGTGAGCCGGGATCTGAGGCGGCAGCCTCAATCCCGTGTCTGATCGTCAGCCGCCTGGATGGCGGCATCCATCTCATCTTCGGGCGCTGCAGGCTTGCGCTTGTCGATCGCGGCGGCGGCCAGGATGCCGATTTCGTACAGCAGGCACAGCGGCGCGGCCAGCAGGATCTGGCTGAGGACGTCGGGTGGCGTCACCACCGCGGCGATGACGAAGGCGCCGACGACCACGTAGCCGCGCACCTCGCGCAGTTTCTTCACGGTGACGATGCCGGTCTTCACCAGAAGGATGACCGCGATCGGGACCTCGAAGGTCACACCGAAGGCGATGAACATGGTCAGCACGAAATTGACGTAGGCCTCGATGTCCGGCGCGGGTGTGATGGACTGGGGGGCGAAGTGGGCGATGAAGCTGAAGACCGTGTGGAAGACCACGAAATAGCAGAACGCCATGCCCAGCAGGAACAGCAGGGTGCTGGAGACGATCAGGGGCAACGCCAGGCGCTGTTCGTGTCGGTACAGGCCGGGAGCGACGAAGGCCCAGGCCTGGTACAGGACCACCGGCAGGGCCAGCACGAAGGACGCCAGCAGGGTGACCTTGATCGGCACCATGAAGGGCGTGATGACCCCTGTGGCGATCATGCGCGTGCCCTGGGGCAGCGAAGCCAGCATGGGCTGGGCCAGAAAGTCGTAGATCACCGACGGGCCCGGATAGATGAACAGCACCACGAAGATGCCCAGCACGGCCAGCACGGCGCGCATCAGGCGCGAGCGCAGTTCGATCAGGTGGGAGATGAACGTGTCCTGGGACGAGTCGTCGGAAGCGTCTGTCATGCCGTGCGTCAATGGCTGGATTCGGTGGGGGCCGGCGCGGGCCGGGCAGCGGGCGCGGGATCCGGTTCGGGGGCCTTGACCACGGCCGGCGCGCCGGCTGGATCGGTCCGGTTGGCTTCGGGCGCGGCGCCCGGTAGAGGATCCAGCGCCTGGCGGGCCTGGTCCAGAGTGTCCTTGAGCGCCTGGGAAGGCTGCGTGACGGCGGTTTTCAGGTCGTCCACCGACGAGGTCATGGAGGACTGCACGGAACGGGCGGCGTCTTCCATCTGGTGCTTGATGTCGCCGATTTCCTTCAGGTCCATTTCCTTCTGGATGTCGGATTTGACCTCGTTGACGTAACGCTGGGCCCGGCCGAGCAGGTGCCCGATCGTGCGGGCGACCTTGGGCAGGCGTTCGGGACCGATGACGATCAGCGCGATGACGCCGATCAGCATCAGCTCGCTGAAGCTGACATCAAACATGATGGATCCGGTGCGCGGCGATGGGGATCAGGCGTCGGTCTTTTCGCGGGCCTGGACGTCCACGGTGTCGGAATCCTGGGTCTGACGGGTGACGGCCGGTTTGGCTGCGGGCTCTTCCTGGGCTTCCTTCATGCCTTTTTTGAAGCCCTTGACGGCGCCGCCGAGNNTGCCAGATGCTGAAGCTACCCATGAGAACTCCTTAGGCGGCGGGGGCCGCGCGGTTTGACCAGGGGCGTGCGCCCCCCAGGATGTGGAAATGCAGATGATCGATTTCCTGACCACCCTCGGTGCCGGTGTTGGACACCAGGCGGAACCCACCGTCGGGCATCGGGTTGCAGCCGTTGGCGAAGGCGATTTCAGGCGCCAGGCGCAGCATGCGGGCCAGCCAGTCCCCATCGGCGGGACCGATTTCGGCCAGAGAAGCCAGGTGATGTTTCGGAATCAGCAGCAGATGCACGGGCGCCGCCGGATTGATGTCGTGGAATGCGAGGAATTCGTCGTCTTCGTGGACAATGCGGGCGGGGATTTCGTGCCGGGCGATCTTACAGAACAGGCAATCGTGGCTCATGGGGATCTGCGAAGCAGGGCCGGACATCGACCCGATCAATCCCGTATGTTGCCACATTTTCAGGGGAGGCGGTTTGATCGGGAGGCGGCGGATGCGCCGTCTGCGGGTATGTCCCGACCTAGTCCTTCGGGCGGGACGCCTTTTCCTCGAGACCGGACAAGCCTTCGCGGCGGGCCAGTTCGGCCAGCACGTCTTCGGGACGCAGATCGAAGTGCGTCAGGGCGACCAGGCAGTGGAACCACAGGTCGGCCGTCTCGGCGACAACCCGGTCGCGGGCGCCGTCCTTGGCGGCCATGACCAGCTCGGTGGCTTCCTCGCCTATTTTTTTCAGAAAGGCGTCCGGGCCGCGCGCCAGCAGCTTGGCGGTGTATGACGTCTGTGGGTCGCCGCCGCGGTCGGGGCGGCGTGTCGCCAGGGTGTCGGCCAGACGGGCCAGGGTGTCGGCTGTGGAGGGCGTGGTCATGTGGAGAAATTCGTGATCGGAAGGGGCTGGACGCGGCCGGCCCGGCGCGTGTGTTCAGTGGCCGTGCGGGTGCGGGTGGCCATAGATGGATTCGGGATCCTTCAGCACCGGATCCTGGGCGATCCAGGCCGGCCGGGCGCCGCTCAGATCCAGGCCGCGATAAAAGCATCGTTCGCGCCCGGTGTGGCAGGCAATGCCGCCGACCTGGGTGATCTTCAGCAGCAGCACATCCCCGTCGCAGTCCAGACGGATGTCGTGGACCTGCTGGACGTGACCGGATTCCTCGCCCTTGCGCCACAGGCGGGCGCGCGAGCGCGAGAAGTACACGGCGCGGCCGGTGCGCACGGTTTCGCGGACGGCCTCGGCGTTCATCCAGGCCATCATCAGGACGGTGCCGGTCCGGGCGTCCTGGGCGATGGCGGGAATCAGGCCCTGGTCGTCGAAGCGCAGGGCCGTCATCCAGTCTTCGGGGGCGCCGGGAGCAGGTCGTGTCGGCGTGTTCATGCGGCGGTCTGAATGGGCGCGGTCTGCCGTACCGGGATGCCCCGTGCGGCCATATAGGCCTTGGCCTCGGCCAGGGTGTGCTGGCCGAAGTGGAAGATGCTGGCGGCCAGCACGGCGCTGGCGTGGCCCAGGGTGACGCCATCGGCCAAATGCTGCAGGGTGCCGACGCCGCCCGAGGCGATGACCGGCACCGGCACGGCATCCGAGACTGCGCGGGTCAGGTCCAGATCGAAGCCGGATTTGGTGCCGTCGCGGTCCATGCTGGTCAGCAGCAGTTCGCCGGCGCCCATGTCGGCCATGCGGCGGGCCCACTGCACGGCGTCCAGTCCGGTGGCACGCCGGCCGCCGTGGGTGAAGATTTCCCAGCGCGGGGCTTCGTCAGCGCCGGAGACGCGGCGGGCGTCGAGCGCCACGACAATGCATTGCGAACCGTGGTGGCGGGCGGCTTCGGCCACCAGTTCGGGGCGGGCGACGGCGGCGCTGTTGATCGAGACCTTGTCCGCCCCGGCGTCCAGCAGGCGCTGCACGTCGGTCACCTGGCGCACGCCGCCGCCGACTGTCAGGGGGATGAAGACCTGGCGCGCCACTGCTTCGATGATGGGCAGGATCAGGCCGCGGTCATCGGACGTGGCCGTGATGTCCAGGAAAGTGATTTCGTCGGCGCCTTGTTCGTCGTAACGGCGTGCGATCTCGACCGGATCGCCGGCGTCGGTCAGGTTGACGAAGTTCACGCCCTTGACCACCCGGCCGGCGTTGACGTCCAGACAGGGAATGATGCGGCGGCACAGGCCCGAGAGGGCCTGGCCGGCCGGGGTGCCGGTCGGGGTCATGCGCCGGCGTCCTCGCCGTCGGCGTCCGGCGCGCCGGTCAGTTCGTCGGCGAGGCGTTGGGCGGTGGCGAAATCCAGCGTGCCCTCGTACAGGCTGCGGCCCAGGATGGCGCCGTCGACGCCTTCGTGGGCCACGTCGCACAGGGCGCGGATGTCGTCGAGCGAGGCGACGCCGCCCGAGGCGATGACGGGGATGTGCACGTGCTGCGCGAGGCGCACGGTGGCCTCGACGTTGACGCCCGAGAGCATGCCGTCGCGGCCGATATCGGTGTAGATGATCGATTCGCAGCCGTAGTCTTCGAATTTGCGGGCCAGGTCCAGCACGTCGTGGCGGGTCAGTTTCGACCAGCCGTCGGTGGCGATCTTGCCGTCGCGCGCGTCCAGGCCGACGATGATGTGACCGGGGAAGGCCGAACAGGCGTCGCTGAGGAAGCCGGGATCCTTGACCGCGGCCGTGCCGATGATGACGTAGGAGATGCCGTTGTCCAGGTAGTACTCGACCGTGTCCAGGTCGCGGATGCCCCCGCCGATCTGTACGGGGATGGCATCGTCGACGGTGTCCACGATGGCCTGGATGGCGGCGCGGTTGCGCGGCTTTCCGGCCACGGCGCCGTTCAGGTCCACCAGGTGCAGGCGGCGCGCGCCCTGGGCGGCCCACTGGGCGGCCATGGCGGCGGGGTCTTCGGAAAACACGGTGGCCTTGTCCAGGTCGCCCTGGCGCAGGCGCACGCAATGCCCGTCTTTGAGGTCGATGGCGGGGATGAGCAGCATGGTCGTCGTGGTCGGTGCGGAAAGGATACGGTGGCGGGTGCCGGGCGGTTTCAGGGCTGCCAGCGCGTGAAGTTGCGGTACATCCGCAGCCCTGGGGCTGCGCTCTTTTCTGGGTGGAACTGTACGGCAAAAATATTGCCGTCCGCAATGGCGCAGCAGAACGGCAGGCCATGGCGGCTGACGCCGACCGTGAGCGTCGGGTCGGCGGGTTCGGCGTAATAGCTGTGGACGAAGTAGAACGGCGTGTCCTGGGCGATGCCTTCCCATAGCGGGTGGTCGCGGGTCTGGGTGACCGCGTTCCAGCCCATGTGGGGGACTTTCAGCCGTTCGCCGCCGTCGGCGGCGAGATCGAAGGCCGGCCCCTGGAAGCGGCGCACGCGGCCGGCGAACAGGCCCAGGCCGGGGGTGTCGCCCTCGTCGCTGGCCTCGAACAGCATCTGTTCGCCCACGCACACCCCCAGCAGCGGCTTTTCGCGCGCGGCGCGCAGCACCGCGTCGCGCAGCCCGGAGGTGTCCAGCGTGCGCATGCAGTCGGGCATGGCGCCCTGGCCCGGGAACACGATGCGGTCGGCGGCGAGGATTTCGTCGGCCTTCCTGGCGATGCGGATGTCGTGGTCGGGGGCGGCGGCTTGCAGGGCGCGGGCGACGGAGTGGAAGTTGCCCATGCCGTAGTCGACGATGGCGATGCGGGTCACGATGCGGGGATCCTGGAGCGGTCTGCGGGGCGGGTCACAGCGAGCCCTTGGTCGAGGGGATGGCCCCCCCGGCGCGCGGGTCGACCTCGGTGGCCATGCGCAGCGCGCGGCCGAAGGCCTTGAAGATGGTTTCGCATTGGTGATGGGCGTTTTCACCGCGCAGATTGTCGATGTGCACGGTCGCCTGGGCGTGGTTGACGAAGCCCT
>DISE01000024.1:0-14532 GCA_002421865.1 Castellaniella sp. UBA6218 | reverse complement strand
GGCACGTAGGCGTGGCCGTAGCGGCGCAGGCCGGCCTTGTCGCCCGCCGCGGCGGCGAAGGCCTGGCCCAGGGTGATGCCGACGTCCTCCACGCTGTGGTGGTCGTCGATGTGGGTGTCGCCGTCGCAGCGGACGTCCAGGTCGAACAGGCCGTGGCGGGCGATCTGGTCCAGCATGTGATCCAGGAAGGGCACGCCGGTATTCAGCGCGCGCGCGCCGGTGCCGTCCAGATTGATGCTGACGCGGATGCGGGTTTCCTGGGTGTTGCGTTCGATGGTGGCGGTGCGCATGGGCGATGGGCGGGTCGTTCGGGTGGGAACCGCGCGGCCGGGCGGGGCCGCGCGGGCGGATGTCAGTGCGTGTCCAGCCGCATCGAGGCGCTGGCGGCGTGGGCGTGCAGGCCTTCGCCCGTGGCCAGCGTGGCGGCGATCCGGCCCAGGGTCTGGGCGCCGTCGCGCGAGACCTGGATCAGGCTGCTGCGTTTCTGGAAATCATACACGCCCAGCGGCGAGGAGAAGCGCGCCGTGCGCGCCGTGGGCAGGACGTGGTTCGGCCCGGCGCAGTAGTCGCCCAGGGATTCGGAGCTGTAAGCCCCCAGGAAGATCGCGCCGGCGTGGCGGACCAGGGGCAGCAGGGCACGCGGATCGCGGACCGAGAGTTCCAGGTGTTCGGGTGCGATGCGGTTGACGATGTCGCAGGCCTGTTCCAGGCTGTCGGTACGGATCAGGGCACCCCGGTTGGCCAGGCTGACGCGCAGGATGTCGGCACGTGGCTGGGCCGGCAGCAGGCGTTCGATGGCGGCCTGGACGGCGTCCAGGTAGTCGCCGTCCGGGCACAGCAGGATGGCCTGGGCGAGCTCGTCGTGCTCGGCCTGGGAGAACAGGTCGATGGCCAGCCAGTCGGCCGACGTGGAGCCATCGGCCACGATCAGGATCTCGGACGGGCCGGCGATCATGTCGATACCCACCGTGCCGAATACGCGGCGCTTGGCGGCCGCGACGTAGGCGTTGCCCGGGCCGACGATCTTGTCGACCGCGGGCAGCGTGCGCGTGCCGTAGGCCAGGCCGCCCACGGCCTGGGCCCCGCCAATGGCGAACACGCGGTCCGCGCCGCCCAGGGCGGCGGCGGCCAGCACCATGGGGTTGCGCACGCCGCCGGGCGTGGGCGTGACCATGATGAGCTCGGGCACGCCCGCGACCTTGGCCGGGATGGCGTTCATCAGCACCGAGGATGGGTAGGCGGCCTTGCCGCCCGGCACGTACAGGCCGACGCGGTCCAGCGGAGTGACCTGCTGGCCCAGCATCGTGCCGTCGGGTTCGGTGTAGGTCCAGGTTTCGGCGCGCTGGTGCTCGTGGTAGCGGCGCACGCGGTCGGCAGCGGCCTCCAGCGCCGCGCGCTGGTCGGCGGGCAGGCCGTCCAGCGCCGCCAGCCAGTCGGCGCGGGGGATCTCCAGTTCGTCCAGCCGCTCGGCCCCGACATGGTCGAAGCGTGCCGTGTAGTCCAGGATCGCCGCGTCGCCGCGCGCCCGTACATCGTGCAGGATGTCGCGCACGGCGGTTTCGATGGCCTCGTCCTGGGAGGCGTCGAAGGCCAGGAGCCGGGCCAGGGCCGCGTCGAAATCGGGGGAGCGGGCGTCCAGGCGGTGGATCAGGGGCATGGCGTAAACCGGAGTGTGAATGGTCTATCTTACTGTGTCGCGTCCTGCCGTGCGGCGGCGCGGTCAAAAGCGGCCAGGAAGGGCCGCAGGCGCTCGCCCTTCATCTTGAGCGCGGCCTGGTTGACGATCAGGCGCGAGGAGATCTGGCGGATTTCCTCGACCTCGACCAGGCGGTTGGCGCGCAGCGTGCCGCCCGAGGACACCAGGTCGACGATGGCGTCGGCCAGTCCCACCAGCGGAGCCAGTTCCATCGAGCCGTAGAGCTTGATGATGTCCACGTGCACGCCCTTTGCGGCGAAGTGTTCGCGCGCGGCGCGCACGTACTTGGTGGCGATGCGCAGGCGCGAGCCCTGGCGCACGGCTGCTTGGTAGTCGAAGCCCTCGGGGGCGGCCACGCACAGGCGGCAGCGGGCGATGTTCAGGTCGATGGGCTGGTACAGCCCGCCGGGGTGCTGCGCCATGTGCTCGTGCAGCACGTCTTTGCCGGCGATGCCGAAGTCGGCCGCGCCATACTGGACGTAGGTGGGCACGTCCGAGGCGCGCACGATGATGATGCGCAATTCGTCCGAGTCCGTGGGCAGGATCAGCTTGCGCGAGGATTCCGGATTTTCCGGCACGCCCACGCCGGCCGCGGCCAGCAGCGGCAGGGTCTCTTCGAAGATGCGTCCCTTGGACAGGGCCAGGGTCAGGGGTGATTGAGCCATGTCGCCCTTATTGGATGCGTTGGATGTCCGCGCCCAGCGCCTGGAGCTTGTGTTCCATGCGTTCGTAGCCGCGGTCCNNGGCGCGCAGGTCGGTGGCCATGACGGTGGCCCCAAGCAGCTGCCCGACGCCCTGGACTACGGCGGTGTGTCCGTCGATCTCGATGTCGGCGCCCATGCGATGCAGTTCCTGCACGTGCATGTAGCGGTTCTCGAAGATGTTCTCGGTGATGACGGCGGTGCCCTCGGCCAGCGTGTTCAGGGCCATCAGCTGGGCCTGCATGTCGGTCGGGAAACCCGGGTATTCGCTGGTGCGGAAACCCGTGGCGCGGGGCCGGCCGGCCATGCGGGCGCGGATCCAGTCCGGACCGGTGGTGATGTCCAGTCCGGCGTCGCGCAGCTTGTCCAGCACCGCGCCCAGCGTCTCGGGCGCCGCGTGGCGCAGGGTGATGTCGCCGCCCGTAGCCGCCACGGCGCACAGGAAGGTGCCGGCCTCGATGCGGTCGGGCACGATGCGGTGGGCGGCGCCGTGCAGGCGCGGCACGCCCTCGATGACGATGCGGTCGGTGCCGTGGCCCTCGATGTGGGCGCCCATGGCGATCAGCACTTTGGCCAGGTCGACGACCTCGGGCTCGCAGGCGGCGTTTTCCAGCACGGTCCGGCCTTCGGCCAGGGAGGCGGCCATCATCAGGTTTTCCGTACCGGTCACGGTGACCATGTCCGTCAGGATGCTGGCGCCGCGCAGGCGGTCGGCCTCGGCCACGACGAAGCCGTGGTCGATGCGGATGCGCGCGCCCATGGCGGCCAGGCCCTTGATGTGCTGGTCCACCGGCCGCTGGCCGATGGCGCAGCCGCCCGGCAGACTGACCCGGGCCCGGCCAAAGCGCGCCACCAGCGGGCCCAGTACCAGGATGGATGCCCGCATGGTCTTGACCAGTTCGTAGGGAGCTTCCTGGCTGGACACCTGGTCCGCCTGAAGCGTGACGCGGGTCTCGTCCCCGCGTTCCGCGCGCACGCCCATGCGCTGCAGCAGGGTCAGGGTGGTGCCGATGTCGCGCAGGGCCGGGACATTGTCCAGTTCCAGCGGGTCGGCGGTCAGCAGCGATGCGCAGAGGATCGGCAGGGCGGCGTTCTTGGCCCCCGAAATGGAGACCTCGCCGCGCAGCGGGCGGCCACCCTGGATCAGCAGTTTATCCATTGCGTTGGGTGGTCTCGTATTCGGCAGGCGTCAGGGTGCGCATCGACAGGGCGTGGATTTCCGCGCGCATGCGCTCGCCCAGGGCCTCGTAGACCGCCTGATGGCGGGCCAGCGTGCGTTTGCCCTCGAAGAGGGTGCTGACGATCAGGGCTTCGAAGTGGGCGCCGTCTCCCTGGACTTCGAGGTGTTCGCAAGGCAGGTTGTCAGCGATGTACTGGCGGACGTGTTCGGGAGTGGGGGACATGGATCAGCTCCGTAGTTTGTAGCCGCGCGCCAGCAGGCGCAGGGCGAACAGGCTCAGGGCCACGGCGACGGCCAGCACGATGGCCAGGCCGCGCCAGGGGGAAACGTCGGACGCCGCGAAGAATCCGTAGCGGAAGCCGTCGATCATGTAGAACACCGGGTTCCAGTGAGAGACTTCCTGCCAGAAGGGCGGCAGGCTGTGAATCGAATAGAACACACCCGACAGGAAGGTGGCGGGCATGATCAGGAAATTCTGGAAGGCCGCCAACTGGTCGAATTTTTCAGACCACAGGCCGGCGATCAGGCCCAGAACGCCCAGGATCCAGCACGAGAGAACCGCGAAGGCCAGCAGCCACAGCGGCGCCGTGACCGGCAGGCGCACGAAGAACAGCGCCACCAGCCAGACACAGGCGCCTACGGCCAGTCCTCGCGCGACCGCCGCCAGGATGTAGGCGGCGAAGATCTGGCGGTGGGAGAACGGCGGCAGCAGCACGAAGATCAGGTTGCCGGTGATGCGGCTCTGGATCAATGACGAGGACGGATTCGCGAAGCTGTTCTGCAGCATGCTCATCATCATCAGCCCGGGGATCAGGAAAGCGGTGTAGGAGATCGCGTCGTATACCCGCACGCGGTCCTCCAGCACGTGGGAGAAGATCAGCAGATACAGCAGCGCCGTCACCACCGGGGCGGCGATGGTCTGCAGGCCGACCTTCCAGAAACGCATCAGTTCCTTGTGCAACAGGGTCGGAAAGCCCGAGCCCATTTCGGGGCGGGCCTGGGTGACGGGGCGGATCACAGTTCGGCCTCCAGGACGGAATCATCGTGCATGATGCGCACGAAGGCGTCTTCCAGGTCGGCGCCGCCGACCCGCGCCATCAGCGCCTGGGTAGTGTCCAGCGCCACGATCTGGCCGGATTTCAGCATCGCCACCCGTCCGCACAGGGATTCGGCTTCTTCCAGGTAGTGGGTGGTCAGCAGGATCGTGTGCCCGGCCTGGTTCAGGCGCGTGATGAAGTCCCACAGCGTGCGGCGCAGGTCCACATCCACACCCGCGGTGGGTTCGTCCAGGATGATCACGGGCGGGCGGTGCACCAGGGCCTGCGCCACCAGCACGCGGCGTTTCATGCCGCCCGACAGTTCGCGCATGTTGGAGTCGGCCTTGTCGAGCAGGCCCAGGTTGTCCAGGATCTCGTCGATCCAGTCGTCATTGTGCCGCAGGCCGAAATACCCGGACTGCAGCCGCAGAGTCTCGCGTACGGTGAAGAAGGGGTCGTAGACGATTTCCTGGGGCACGACGCCCAGGGATTGGCGCGCGCGGCGGAAATCGTCGACCACGTCGTGGCCGCAGACGCGGGCGCTGCCCCGGGTGGCGCGGGACAGCCCGGCCAGGATCGAGATCAGCGAGGTCTTGCCCGCCCCGTTGGGGCCCAGCAGGCCGAAGAATTCGCCATGCTCGACCGTCAGGCTGACGTCGCGCAGGGCCTGAAAGCCTGCGGGCGCGGGACGGCCGCTCAGGCGGTCGCGCCAGGAACGCTGGCGCGGCGCGTAGATTTTGGAAACGTTTTGCAGGTCGAGAGCGGGCATGGGCAGGCAACGCGCCTCTGAATGGGCGCCATCGGACATTATAAGCGGTCTGGGGATGCGGCCCGTGCATGGGCGTGAAGGGCGGGGCAACCGCGTGGGGCGCCGGCGGACTGACGGTGCAATCCCGGAAGCGGCGTGGGAGGCAGGGCCGCCCTGTTCGGCGGTCCTCCCCGCGGTCGGACTGCCCGGCCCTTCCTCGTACAGCCGGGCGGCGGGCGAACTCGCCGCTGCGCGGCTCAGACACCCCCGCCGACTGCCCCCGGCTTCCCTTCGGAAGCCGCCGGCGCCTCACGCGGTTGCCCTACCTCCCACGCCGCTCCCGGGATCGGGTTTGCGGCCACCGCGCGCTCAGCCTGGAATTACTTCTTCGTGTTCAGCGCCGCGATCAGTCCGTCGATCCCGCTGCGGTTGATCTCGGAGGCGAACTGGTTGCGGTAATTCTGGATCAGCCAGATGCCTTCCACGTTCAGGTCGTAGACCTTCCAGCCTTCGGCCGTCTGTTCCAGCCGGTAGTCCACTCCGATCGGGGAGCTGTTCGGCTGCGAGATCGTCGTGCGCACCACCGCGTCTTCCGCCTTCGGGTCGCCCCTGAACGGCAGCAGCGAAATCTGCGTGCCGGACGTCACCCGTGTGAACGCCCCGCTGTAGGTGCGGATGAGCGTGCCGGTGAATGCCTGGACCAGGGCGTCTTTCTGGGCTGCCGAAGCCTGGCGCCAGTAGCGCCCCGCCGCCAGGCGTGTCGTCTTGCTCATGTCCACATACGGCATTGCGTAGCGGCGCACCAGATCCGCGATGTGGGCGGGATCGCCTTGCAGTGCCTTGGGGTCGGCCTTCACGGCGTCCAGCATGTTGTTGGCCACGGCCTCGAGGAAGTCGTTCGGGGCGGCTTTGGGGTCGGCCGTGCGCTCCGCTGCGCCCGCGGATGCGGACAGGAGCAGGGCCGCGCCCAGCAGGCATGGACCGATTGTTCGGCGCAGGATGCGCGGGAAAGAAGGAAAACTCATCGTCGTCTCCGTGTGGCGCCCGCCCGCGCGGCGGCGGGCGGGTTCAGTTCGCGCCCGCCTCGGGGTCGTCGTAGACCGGCAGGCTCTGGCCGCCTGGAGCATCCTTGCGGTTCAGATCGTCCGCGGTGGAGGCGCGGGCGCTTTTCTGGCGGCTGTCCAGCATGGCCTTGCGGCGCTGCAGGTAGGCATCGCGGATGAAACTGTACTTGTCGAGCGCGATCTGGTCCACCAGACGGTCGGCTTCCAGCAGGTTGGCGCGGGTGTCCACGATGTACAGGCCCAGGATGGAATTGCGCACCGGGACGTTGTCGATGGCGAAAACCGCGGCGGTCGGCGTCACCGGCGCCGTCAGGGTGACGGCGGTGCCGACCCCGTCACGCACCGTGCTGGGGCCCAGGAAGGGCAGGACGAAGTACGGTCCCTGGCCGAAGCCCCAGACACCCAGGGTCATGCCGAAGTCGTTCGGGATCTTGCGCGCACCGTGCATCGAGGCGACATCGATGCAGCCGCCCAGACCCGCCGTGCTGTTGAACAGCACGCGGCCGAACGTGTCCACGAAGTCGCGGCCACGGCCTTGCAGCAGGCTGTTGATGCCCGACCAGACGTCGACCAGGTTGCTGAAGACGTTGTGGATACAGGTGCGCACCGGGCGCGGGGTGACGGTCTCGTAGCCTGTGGCGACGGGCTTGAGCACGGCACGGTCCACCGCGTCGTTGAAGCGGTACATGCCCCGGTTGTAGGATTCCCAGGGATCGTTGGGCGAGGGGTTCGGCACCTGGGCGCAGCCGGCCATCAGGGCGGCGGCCGCCAGGGCCAGTCCGGTGCGGGCCGTCAGGCGTCGGGAACGCGGCGCGGCCGACGTCGGGGCGGTGGATTTCATGTGGTGTATCTCGTGCGGTCGGGGTCGGTCGACGTCGAAGTGTCGCATATTGTAAGGGAAGCCGATCAATGGCCGGTGGCCTGGGTGGCGGCGTTCCCCGCGTCCGGCCCTGCCTTGGTCCCTTCTTTTTCGGCCGAACTGTAGAGGAATTTGCTGATCAGATCCTCCAGCACCACGGCGGACTGCGTGAATTCGATCGTGCCTCCGTCGGCCAGGTTCTTGTCGTCCCCGCCCGGAGTCAGGCCGACGTATTGTTCGCCCAGCAGGCCCGAGGTCAGGATCGAGGCCGAGGTATCCTTCGGGAATGCATAGGGCTGTTCCAGATTCAGCGTGACCGTCGCCTGGAAACGTTGATTGTCGAAGCCGATGGCGGCGACCCGCCCGACCACCACGCCGCTGCTTTTCACCGGCGCGCGGACCTTCAGGCCGCCGACGTTGTCGAAATACGCCTGCACCCGGTATGTGGGGGTGAAGGAAAAGGAGCTCATGTTGCCGGCGCGCAGCGCCAGGAATGCCAGGGCGACCAGGCCCAGCATGATGAACAGGCCTACCCAGAAATCGGTTTTTTCGCGTGTCATGAATTCGTTCCGCAGGTTTCGGTTGGCGAACAGGCCCTAGTGGGCGAACATCAGTGCCGTCAGCAGGAAATCCAGCCCCAGCACCGCCAGGGCGCCGCTGACCACGGTGCGGGTGGTGGCGCGCGAGACGCCCTCGGGAGTGGCGCGCGCCGTCCAGCCCTGGTGGAGGGCGATCAAGGTCACGACGACGCCGAAGACCAGGCTCTTGATCACGCCGTTGAGCACGTCGTCGATCACGTCCACGCCGCCTTGCATCTGCGACCAGAACGCGCCCGGGTCGATGCCGATCAGCACCACGCCCACGAACCACCCGCCCAGGACGCCGACCATGGAAAATACCGCCGCCAGGACCGGCATGGCGATCACCCCGCCCCAGAAGCGCGGCGCCAGGACGCGGCGGATCGGGTCCACGGCCATGACCTCCATGGCCGCGAGTTGCTCGCCGGCCTTCATCAGGCCGATTTCCGCCGTCAGTGACGTGCCGGCGCGCCCGGCGAACAGCAGCGCCGTCACCACCGGGCCCAGTTCGCGCGTCAGCGACAGGGCCACCAGCAGGCCCAGGGCTTCTTCCGAGCCGTAGCGGTTCAGCGTGTAATAGCCTTGCAGACCCAGCACGAAGCCCACGAACAGGCCCGAGACCCCGATGATCAGCAAGGAATGGTTGCCGATGAAGTGGACCTGTTGCGCCGTCAGGCGCGGGCGGCGCAGCACCACGCCGCTGCGCGCCAGGATGGCGCCGAACAGGCGGGCGAAGGCGCCCAGGCCGGTGATCATGGAGACGAAACCATGCCCCAGCGTTGCGAGGCGTTGCGAGAGCGCGCTCATTGAGTAGTGATCTCCGCGTTCATGCGGCCCTCCGGGAGGCCAGCCAGCGTTCGAAGGCCGGCGTCAGGGGGTAGTGGAAGCCGATCGGGCCATCGGGCCGGCCCTGGAGGAATTGCTGCAGGTACTCGTCCTGCGAGGCGGAGAGTTCTTTTGGCGTGCCATGGGCCATCAGCCGGCCCAGGCCGATCAGGTAGACCTGGTCCGCGATGGAGAAGGATTCCGCCACATCGTGCGTGATGAGGATCGACGCGCAGCCCAGCTGGTCCGTCATCGTGCGGATCAATTGGGCCGTGATGCCCAGGGAAATCGGGTCCAGCCCGGCGAAGGGCTCGTCGTACAGGATCAGTTCAGGTTCCAGTACGATCGCCCGCGCCAGCGCCACGCGCCTGGCCATCCCCCCGGAAATCTCCGAGATCCGCAGATGCGCCGCGTGCCGCAGGCCCACCGCCTGGAGCTTTTCCAGCACCCGTTCCAGGATCTGCTGCTCGGAAATGTGAGTGTGTTCTCGCAGCGGAAACGCCACGTTCTCGAAGACGTTCAAGTCGGTGAACAGCGCACCGGCCTGGAACAGCACGCCCATCCGCTGGCGCACGGCCCGCAGCGGTTCGCCGTCCAGGCGGGACATGTCCTGGCCGAACACGTGGATGCTGCCTTGCTGGGCCGCCAGCTGGCCGGTGACGGCCCTCAGCAGCGTCGTCTTGCCTGAGCCCGAGCCGCCCATCATGGCCACGACCTGGCCCGGCATGACCCGCAGGTCAATGCCGCGCAGCACGGTGAATTCGCCGTAGCCGAGCGAAACGCCATCGAAGGTCACAAGGGGATCTGGGTCGGAATTCATTGGGATCGGACAACCGCATCGGACTAACATGGATTGTACCTGCACCCGCCGGGCCGGCTGAATGAATCCCGCCGCCCGGTCCCGCTGTGTCCCCGGCAGGGAACTTTTTGCGTCATTTTTCGTTGGAGTGGGTGTGGATGCCGAAGCCGAACTCGAAGACGAACGCCATGCGGTGCGCGCCAGCGCCGGGGACGCGCATGCCTATGCCTGGCTGGTGGCGCGCCACCAGGGTGCCGTCTACCGCTATCTCGTGCGGCTGACCCGCGCGCCGGAAACGGCCAGGGACCTGACCCAGGACACTTTTCTGCGCGCCTATCAGGCGATTCGGGCCTGGCGCCCGGAGGCCAGGTTCCGGACCTGGCTGTTTCGCATCGCGCACAATCTGGCGCTGGATCATCTGCGGCGGACCGGCCGGGCGCGCATGGAGCCCCTGGAGGCGGGGCTGGACGTTCCGGATCCGGCGCCCGGCCCGGATGGCCGGCTTGAAACCTTGCAACGCGCGCGCCGGCTGGAGCGGGCGCTGGGCGCCATCGCGCCGGCGCATCGCGAGATCCTGCTGCTGCGCGAGATCGAGGGCATGTCCTACGAGGACATCGCCCATGCCTTGAACCTGAATCCGGGCACGGTGCGCTCCCGCATCGCCCGTGCCCGGGCGGCCCTGCTGGCCGTCCTGAAAGACTGAGAAAGGAGACGCTCATGCCTTGCCCCCGAACCGTATTGCTCTCCGCCAGCCTGGACCCGGAATGGACCGGGCGCGGGCGCGCCCTGATCCAGGCGCACGTCGCGGGCTGCCCTGTCTGCGCGGCCGAGCTGGAAACCCTCAGGGCCATGACCGGCGCGTTGCGGACGCTGCCGGATCCCGCCGGAGCGCCGGATCTTTCCCGCTTCCGGCATCCGGCGTCCGCCGGCGGGCGCATCGTGACCAGGCCATTCAGAGAAGCCATGCGGGCCTGGCTGGGCTGGTTGCCGGCCGGGATGGCCGTCACGGCGTCGCTGGCGGCCGGCATCGGGCTGGCGAGCTGGTCCTGGCCCGCGGCGAGTCCCGCGCCTCCTCAGGCGTCGATGGTGCGGCTCGATGCTTTCGGCCTGGTGCCGCCGGGCGGCTTGTGCGCCGCCCGTTTGTGCGAAACCCTCAAGGAAAAAACATGAGTCCGCGATTCCGGAATATCCTGCTGGCCGTTTCCCTGGCCCTGAATGTCGGTTTCGTCGCCACCGCCGTGCAACGGCATTGGGCGGGCGGCGGGCAAGAGGCGCCCGCGGCGTCCCTGGCGCAGCGCCTCGGGCTGTCGGCCGGGCAGCAGGCGGCCTGGATGCGGCTCGAAGGCCCGTTCCTGGCGGATCTGGAGGGGAACTGGGCGGCCATTCGCGCACAGCGCCAGGCCTTGCTTGACGAATTGTTCGCCGCGCATCCGGATGCGTCGCGGCTGGATGGCATCCAGGCAAAAATCGCCGCCTTGCAGGACGAGCAGCAGAAGCGCGTGATCCGCCAATTGCTGGCGGAGCGGGAAGTGCTCGACGCGCGCCAGCGCGATGTGCTCAAGGAGCTTCTGATGCGCGAGTTCGCCGTGCGGGAGTCTCGTGCGGAACAATTGCACCGGGAAGCGCCGGCGGTCCGTTGAGCGCGGGCGGTTTTTCAGCGGGCGTGGAACTTTTCCATGGGCGGTTCGTTAGAGGAAGTGTCTGAACGACATTTCCTTTTTTCGGAGCCGCACCATGAAAAACCCTTCCCTTCGATTCCTGTTCGCCCTCGGCCTGGCCGTGCCTCTCGCGCTGGCCGCCGGCCCGCTGCAGGCCGCGGAAACGCACGGACACGGCCATGAGCCTTCCGCCGCGCTGACCCTGGATCATGGTCAGAAATGGACCACCGACGGTCCGTTGCGCCAGGCCATGGGCAATCTGCGCCAGGCCGTGGCGCAGGCCTTGCCCCAAGCCCATGCGGGCTCGATGACGCAAGCGGCCTACGACGCGCTCGGTCAGCAGGCCGGCCGTGAGCTGACCTATATCGTTGAAAACTGCAAACTCGAACCGAAGGCCGATGCCGCGCTGCATGTGATTCTTGCCGATGTGGTCGAGGGCGCCGACATTGCGGGCGGCCAGGGCGCCGGCCAGCCCCGCGCGGCCGGGGTCGTGCGACTGGCCGAGGCGTTGAACCGCTACGGGGCCTACTTCGATCACCCGGGCTGGCAGGATATCCCGGTGCCATCGGCGTCCTGAGGGCGCGACTCCCCCGCCGCCATCGCGGCGGCGGGGGCCGCCGGACAGTTCAACGCGGCAGGACGGAGGCCCCCATCAGGTACTCGTCGACGGACCGCGCGCACTGCCGGCCCTCGCGGATCGCCCACACCACCAGCGATTGCCCGCGCCGCATGTCACCCGCCGCGAACACCTTCGCCCGGGAACTGCAGTAATCGTCCGTGTTCGCCCGCGCGTTGCCGCGGCCGTCCACTTCCACGCCGAACGCATCCAGCACCGAGCGCACCGGCGATACGAAGCCCATCGCCAGCAGCACCAGATCCGCCTGGATCTCGAACCGCGAGTCCTTCACCTCGCGCATCTTCATCTGGCCCGTGGCCTTGTCCTTCAGCCATTCCAGGCGCGTCGCGACCAGCTTCTCGACCTTGCCGCCCTTGCCCTCGAAGGCCTGCGTGCCCACCGCCCAATCGCGCTGGCAGCCTTCTTCGTGGGAAGACGAAGTCCGCAGCCGGATCGGCCAATAGGGCCAGGTCAGCAGCTTGTCCTCTTCTTCGGGCGGGCGGAACATCAGTTCGAACTGCGTCACCGACGCCGCGCCCTGGCGGTTGCTCGTCCCCACGCAGTCCGACCCCGTGTCGCCGCCGCCGATCACCACCACGTGCTTGCCTTTCGCGTTGATCGGCTTGGCGATGCGGTCGCCGTGGTTCACTTTGTTCTGCTGCCGCAGGAAGTCCATGGCGAAATGCACGCCGCGCAACTCGCGGCCCGGCACAGGCAGGTCGCGCGGATGCTCGGACCCGCCCGCCAGCACCACCGCGTCGTACTGCGCCAGCATTTCGTCGGGCGTCACCACGGTCAGTCCGTCCTCCGCGTGTTCGGCGTTGCCCACATAGGTCGAGGGGAAGAACTCCACTCCCTCAGCCTCCATTTGCGCCAGGCGCCGGTCGATATGCGACTTTTCCAGCTTGAAGTCGGGGATCCCGTAACGCAGCAGGCCGCCGATCCGGTTGCTTTTCTCGTAGACCGACACGCTGTGCCCGGCGCGCGCCAGTTGCTGCGCGCAGGCCAGGCCGGCCGGCCCGGATCCGATGACCGCGACCCGCTTGCCCGTCTTGCGCGCGGGGGGTTGCGGCACCACCCAGCCTTCCTGCCAGCCGCGCTCGATGATCGTGTGCTCGATCGACTTGATGCCGACGGCCGTGTCGTTCAGGTTCAGCGTACAGGCCGCCTCGCAGGGCGCCGGGCAGATGCGGCCGGTGAATTCCGGAAAATTGTTGGTCGACAGCAGCACGTCCAGCGCGCGCTTCCAGTCCTGGCGGTAGACCAGGTCGTTCCAGTCCGGAATGATGTTGTTGACCGGGCAGCCGTGCGTGCAGAACGGCACCCCGCAGTCCATGCATCGGGCGCCCTGGACTCGGGCCTGCTCGTCGGTCAGCGGCGAGACGAACTCCTTCCAGTGGCGCAGGCGGGATTCGGGCGCCTCGTAGGCCGGCTTGACCCGCGCGAATTCCATGAAACCAGTGATTTTTCCCATGATGCGATGTTCCTTCAGGCGGCCTGGGCCTGGGTCTGGGCCGCTTGCCACAGTTCACCCAGGGCGCGGTGATATTCGATCGGTGTGACCTTGACAAAGGCGCGGCGCGCCTGGCTCCAGTCCTCCAGGATTTCCCGGGCGCGGAAGCTGCCGGTGAGGCGGAAATGGTTTTCCACCAGGCGGCGCACGATCGTCTCGTCGGTCTCGCGCGGGCTGTTGCGGTCCATGCTGTGCCAGAATTGCGGCTCGCCGCCCTGGCGCTGGACCTCGTCGGTCTCCATCGGATCCAGGCGCACCATGCCGGTATTGCAGCGGCGCGCGAAGACCTGCTCCGGATCCCAGACGTAAGCGATGCCGCCGGACATGCCGGCCGCGAAATTGCGGCCCGTCTCGCCCAGCACCACCACGGTGCCGCCCGTCATGTATTCGCAGCCGTGATCGCCCGTGCCTTCGACCACGGCGGCGGCGCCCGAATTGCGCACCGCGAAACGTTCGCCGGCCACGCCGTTGAAGTAGGCTTCGCCGCCGGTGGCGCCGTACAGCACCGTGTTGCCGGCGATGATGTGGTCCGGACCGAAGCCGCGGAAATCGTTGGGTGAGCGCAGGATCAGGCGGCCGCCCGACAGGCCCTTGCCGACGTAGTCGTTGCCNNAGGAAGGCGCCGAAGCTCTGTCCCGCCGCGCCGTTGCACTGGATGTGGATGGTGTCGTCGGGCAGGCCTTCGTGGCCATAGCGCCGCGCCACATCGCCCGACAGCATGGCGCCGATGGTGCGGTTGCGGTTGCGCACCGGGGTGATGAAGGACACTTTCTCGCCCCGCTCCAGCGCAGACTTGCTGCGTTCGATCAACTGGTGGTCCAGCGCGTGCGACAGGCCGTGATCCTGCGCGTCGGTGTGATGCACGGAATCCTCGGTGGGCACCTGGTGGAAAATGCGGCTGAAATCCAGTCCGCGCGCTTTCCAGTGGTCAATGCCCTTGCGCATGTCGAGCAGGTCGGCGCGGCCGATCAGTTCGTCGAAGGTGCGGATCCCCAGCTGCGCCATGATCTCGCGCACTTCCTCGGCCACGAAGAAGAAATAATTGACGACGTACTCGGGCTTGCCGCTGAATTTCTTGCGCAGCTCCGGATCCTGGGTGGCGACCCCCGTGGGGCAAGTGTTCAGGTGGCACTTGCGCATCATGATGCAGCCCTCGACCACCAGCGGCGCGGTGGCGAAGCCGAACTCGTCGGCGCCGAGCAGCGCACCGATGACGACGTCGCGACCGGTCTTGATCTGGCCGTCCACCTGCAGGCGG
>DISE01000011.1 GCA_002421865.1 Castellaniella sp. UBA6218 | reverse complement strand
CGAAACCCAGCATGAGCATGATCACAACAAGCCGTGCGCGCCAGAAGGCCGGACGACTCGCCAGCACGGGGCTTTCATGGAAACCGAAACGCTTCATGGCCGACCCTCCTTCGCGGCGGGGGCCGGCTGCTGCAGGTAGATCGTGCGGTCCGGCGTCACCGACACCAGATGCAGGTCCGAGCGGGCCAGCGAATCGATGCGGGCGTTACGGGCCAGTTCCGCCCGTTCGAGCTGCAGGCGGCTCCACTCCGAATCGAGTTCATGAGCATGGGACTTCAGCCGTTCGGACGCCACGAACAATTCGCGCGTCTGGAAACGCACCGTGACGAGGGAGATGGCCGAAGCCATCAGCATGAACGCCAGGAACAGGGTCAGACGGATCATCGCGCCGTCCTCCTCGCCCCGCGCGGCGAAACCGGGCGACCGGGCAGGCGGACGAACCCGGAGGCCTCGTCCAGCGACAGGGGCACAGCGGTCCGCTCGGCCACCCGCAGCACGGCCGAACGCGCGCGCACGTTGTCCGCCACCTCGGCGGCGTCAGCCTGAACGCGGCCCAGCAAGGTCACGTAGGGTTGCGGCATGTCCCGCTCGGGAATCGGCAGCCGCGCCCGATCGCGCCCCGGGTGGGCCGCGGCGGCAAAGCACTGCTTGACCATGCGGTCTTCCAGCGAGTGGAAGCTGATCACGGCCAGGCGGCCGCCCGCGCGCAGGCGGGTCAGCGCTGCCGGGAGGGCGTGCGCGAGCTGCGCGAGCTCTTCATTGATGTGAATCCGTACAGCTTGAAAGGTGCGGGTGGCCGGGTGTTGACCCTTTTCGCGCGTACGGACGGTACCGGCGACGAGCTCGGCAAGTTCGCCCGTGGTGCGCAACGGCCTGGATTGGCGGCGCGCAACAATCGCCTTTGCAATCTGGAAAGCAAACCGTTCTTCGCCATAATCTGCGATGACCTCCTTGATCTGTTCCTGGTCGGCTTCGGCCAGCCATTGCGCCGCCGTTTGTCCACGGCTGGTGTCCATGCGCATGTCCAGCGGGCCATCCCGCATGAACGAAAATCCGCGTTCCGCCTCGTCGATCTGAGGCGAGGACACGCCCAGATCCAGCAGCACGCCATCCACCCGGTCGATGCCCAGGCAGTCGAGCTGCGCGGACAGATCGGCGAAACCTTCATGGACGATCTCGACCCGGTCATCGACGGCGCGCAGCGCCCGGGCCTCGGCGATCGCCGCGGGGTCCTTGTCGAACACCAGCAGCCGCGCCCCCGGGGCCAGCCGGCTCAACAGCAGGCGGCTATGCCCTCCACGACCGAACGTCCCGTCCACATACACGCCATCAAGCGGTGGCGCCTGCCCCGGCTCAGCCGACCGGCGGCCGAACGCGGGACTCAACAACGCGTCGATGGCCGGTTCCAGCAGAACGGTGCGGTGGGAATACGCCATGTGCGGGTTCAGAAAGAAATCTGTTCAAGAATGGCCGGATCGAGGTTGCCCACGTCCGCCATGCAGCGCGCCTCCCATTGGGCGCGATCCCACAATTCGAAGTTCGACCCCAGACCCAGCAGCATGACGTCCCGGCTCAGGCCGGCCGCCATGCGCAATTCGGGCGCAACCAGGATACGGCCCGCCCCATCCATGTCCACGTCCTGGGCGTTGCCCAGCAGCAGACGCTGCAGGGGCCGCGCCGAAGCCGGCAGCGCCGCGATCTGCTCGCGCTTGGCCTCCCAGGTGGAGCGTGGATAGATCATCAGACAGCCGTCCGGATGCCGTGTCAGCGTCAGGCGCCCCTGTTCCTGGGCCTGCAGGGCGTCACGATGCCGGGCCGGAATGGACATCCGGCCCTTGGCATCCAGCGTGAGCGCGCTGCTTCCTTGAAACACGAGGGGTTTCTCCCACTTCATGACACAAAAAACTACTTTGTCCCACTCTACGGGATGGATCGAAACCGGTCAAGGCAAAAATTGAAATTTATTCAATGACAACAAGCACTTACAACTGTTTTTGCGAATTAGCCCGGAAATAAAAACCTGAAAAATCAATGCATTGGGAACTAAATTGAAAGTCCTTTATCAGGTCGGGGGCTTGGCGCCCGGGGACCGGTCCGGCCGGACCTGCGCGAATTTCCGAGGTGGACGCAGGCGGGAGGCGTGGCGTAGGGGCATTTTGCGTTTGCCTGCCTTGACACGGCCCGGCAGGCGCCAAGGACATGGGTGGGCGCTACGGCACGGCGGCCGAATGCGCACAATTCCCTGTATGAAGGCGGAACAGATCTATAGGCCGGATTCTGTACGCCGGGTTGCCCCGGCGGGCGATCATTCCTCTGGGCGGGCCATTGCTGGACCGCTCTAGCCATCTACCCGCATGCTCGGGCGGGCCGCCCTGTCGGCACGAAGCCGGCGCATGCCTATTTGATGTTGCTCCCGATAGAGGTTGCCGCGTTTCACCCTGCCGCGGACCGCCCGGACAAGCCGGACGGACAGTACGGAGATGGCCGTACCAGTGTGCGCCTTGCGGCTCACCCCCGCGGCAGACTCGTCTCTGTGGCCCTGGTCCTCGGCTTTCCCCGAAAGGATCGCCGGACGGCCGTTAGCCGCTATCGCGCCCGATGGAGTCCGGACCTTCCTCGATGCCTGACGGCACCGCGATCGCCCGATCTGCCCCGCGACGGCATTGTACGACAGCGTGGGACATCTCCGGCACGCGCCCGGCCAAACTGCGACAATACACTTTTGGTCCCGGCCCGCCGCCGGGACCAGCGACCGCCTCACCGCCGCCCGCCTCATGTCCGATACTTTGCTCGCCCTCTCCCAGGCCCAGCTCGCCTATGGCCACCATCCCCTGCTCGATCACGCTGACCTGAATCTGCTGGCTGGCGAGCGCATCGGCCTGATCGGCCGCAACGGCGCCGGCAAATCGTCCCTGCTGCGCGTCCTGGACGGCCGCGTCCGCCTCGACGACGGCGAGATCCGGAGGCGCGGCGGCCTGCGCATCGCCACCGTCGAGCAGGAACCGGACCTGCCCGAGGACGAGACCATTCTCGGCTATCTGTCCGGCGACCTGCTGGCGACGGAAGACTGGCAGCGTTCGGCACGCGCCGGAGCGCTGATCGACGCCCTGGGCCTCGGCCCCGACCAGCTCATCCGCGGACTGTCCGGCGGCACGCGCAAGCGTGTGGCCCTGGCCCATGCCCTGGTCCAGGAACCCGATCTGCTGCTGCTCGACGAGCCGACCAACCACCTGGACTTCGTCGGCATTGCCTGGCTGGAAGACCTGTTGCGCACCACACGCGCGGCGGTCGTGCTGATCACCCACGACCGCCGCTTTCTGGATGCCGTCGCGACCCGCATCGTGGAGCTCGACCGGGGCCGGCTGCTCAGCTTCCCCGGGAATTTTTCCGACTGGCAGGCGCGCAAAGCCCAGTGGCTGGATGCGGAGCAGCAGGCCAACGCCCGTTTCGACAAGCTGCTGTCCCAGGAAGAGGTCTGGATCCGCAAGGGGATCGAGGCACGCCGCACCCGCAACGAGGGCCGCGTCCGCCGCCTGGAGGCTCTGCGCCGCGAACGCGCCGAACGGCGCGACCAGCAAGGCCAGGTGCGCTTCGCCCTGGCCGACGGTCAACGTTCGGGAAAACTCGTGGCCGAACTGAAGGACGTCACTCATGGTTATGGCGACCGCATCCTGATCAAGGATTTCAGCACCCTGATCCAGCGCGGCGACCGCATCGGACTGATCGGTCCCAACGGCGCCGGCAAGACGACACTGCTGCGCATCCTGCTGGGTGAATTGACCCCGCTGCGCGGCACCGTGCGCCTGGGCACCAATCTGTCGATCGGTTATTTCGACCAGATGCGCGACCGTCTCGACGAATCCGCCACCCTGGCCGACACCATCAGTCCGGGCAGCGAGTGGGTCGAGATCGGCGGCCAACGCAAGCACGTCATGAGCTACCTGGAAGATTTCCTGTTCCCCGCCGCGCGTGCCCATTCCCCCGTATCCAGCCTGTCGGGGGGCGAGCGCGCCCGCCTGGCGCTGGCGCGCATGTTCGCCCAGCCTCACAATGTATTGGTGCTGGACGAGCCGACCAACGATCTGGACATCGATACACTGGAGCTGCTGGAAGGCCTGCTGCAGGACTACCAGGGCACCGTCCTGCTGGTCAGCCACGACCGCAGCTTCCTGGACAATGTGGTCACGCAGACCATCGCCACCGAGGGCGACGGCCGATGGAGGGAATATGTGGGCGGCTACGACGACTGGGAATCGCAGCGGCCACGGTCCCCCGCGCCGGAAACACAGGCGCAGTCCCGCGCCGGACGGCAACCTGCGCCCGCGGCTTCGAATGAACGCGCGGCCGGTGCGCCCGCGGCCACAGCCGGATCGGCCGAAAAGCAGCGCAAGAACCGTCTGGCGCCCTGGGAGGCGGAAGAACTGGCTGGTCTGCCTGACCGGATCTCCGCGCTGGAATCGGAGCAGGCCGCATTGGCGGCACGACTGTCCGACCCCGATCTGTACAGTCAGGGCGCCGATGAGGCGCAGCGCGTCCAGCAGGCTCTGGACGAACTGGAGGGCCGGCTGGAAGCCCTGTTCGAACGCTGGACCCTGCTGGAAGACAAACGCGGCGAATGAACGGCCGCCAGCAAGGCGCGCCATCCGCCAGGCGCGGAACAGCCCTAAAGGGCTATTCCGCGTCCTGGCCCATCCTCCAGTGCAGGGACTCGCCGGCGGCCAGTGGGACGACCACGTCGTCGCCCAGCGGCAGTTCCTGAGGAATGGGGTCCGCCACCCGTTCCAGCGTCAGCGAACCGGTATTGGGCGCCAGGCCGTAAAAGGCCGGGCCATGAAGGCTGGCGAAAGCTTCCAGCCGGTCCAGGCGGCCGACGGACTCGAAGGCCGTCGCGTAAAGCGCCATGGCGTGGCGGGCCGTGTAGCAGCCCGCGCAACCGCAATCCTGTTCCTTGGCTCCGCGCGGGTGCGGAGCGCTGTCCGTCCCCAGGAAGAAGCGCGGATTGCCGCTGGTCGCCGCCTTCAGCAAGGCCAGACGATGGGTTTCCCGCTTCAGGACGGGCAGGCAGTACCAGTGGGGGCGCAGCCCTCCCTTGAACAGGGCGTTGCGGTTATACAACAAATGCTGTGGCGTCAGCGTCGCGCCGACGGGGCCGTCCGCCTCGGTGACATAGGCTGCGCCGTCCGCCGTGGTGAGATGCTCGAACACCACTTTCAATTCGGGAAAAGCCCGACGCAAGGGCAGCATGACCCGCTCGATGAAGACCGCCTCTCGGTCGAACAGATCGACCGTCGGATCGGTGACTTCGCCGTGGACCAGCAGCGGCATGCCGCAGTCCTGCATCGCCGCGAGCGTCTGCCGGCACTGGCCCAGCAAATCCGTCACGCCGGCGTCCGAGTGGGTCGTCGCTCCGGCCGGATAGAGCTTCACCCCATGCACGAAGCCGCTCTCGCGCGCCCGACGGATCTCATCGGGCGTTGTCCGGTCCGTCAGATACAAGGTCATCAGAGGCTCGAAGGACGGTTCCTCGCCGGCGCCCACCCGCTTACAGGCTTCGCGCAGGGCGGCCAGGACGCGTTCGCGATAGGCGCGCGCATCCTCTGTCGTCAGCACGGGGGGCTTCAGATTGGGCATGATGATGGCGCGCCCGAATTGCCGTGCGGAGTCCAGCACCACGTCGCGCAGCACCGCGCCATCACGCAGATGCAGATGCCAGTCGTCAGGCCTGATCAGGCGGATGCGGGCGGGCGGGGCGGAATGCCCGGCCATGGATGCGTCATGGTTCGTGGAAACATGGGAAGAAGTCTGTGACACGGTCTGACAATCCTGTTTTGTCTTTCGAGGAAACACGCGGTATGCTGCGAGGGCTATTCACTCAACACTGTAGGAGCCTGCATACATGGCAACCACCGAAAAGTCCGGTCGCAAACCCAATGCGGCATTCATGAAGCCCCTGACCCCCAGCGCCACCCTGGCGGCCGTGATCGGCAACGAAGCCGTGCCTCGCACCGAAGTCACCAAGCGCGTCTGGGACTATATCAAGAAGCATGATCTCCAGGACCCCGCGAACCGTCGCAACATCAATGCGGATGCCAAGCTGCGCCCCCTGTTCGGCAAGGATCAGGTTTCGATGTTCGAACTGACCAAACTGGTCAGCCAACACCTGAAATAAGCAGGGTTGCGGCGGGCTGTCGCGGCAGCCCCGCCTGTCCAGGCCTGCCCCGGGCCGGACGAAAGCCTAGCCGCCAGGCAAGGCGTCAGAGGCTCCGGAAGCCCGCAATGCGGGTCAGCGACGGATCACAGACCCGGCAGCGGCGTTTCCCCCGCCCAATGCGCCAGCCAGCCCTTGGCGATGCGATAGATGATCCAGATCACGGCCACCAGGCCCGTGACGAAGCCGACGAAGATCAGGCTGCCCAGGGCGCTGAGCGCCAGCCATAGCAAGCCCCACCAGAACGTCCTGATGATCCAGTCGATGTGTCCGGCATAGACGGTGCCGACCATGTCGCCACGCTTCAGATAGGCCAGCACCACGGCGGCCAGCGCGGCCGCGCCGAAGATGCCCGCGGACAGAATGCCCACGGCGAACAATCCATACATCAAATGAACAAGCTGCCGCTGGCTCAGGCCCTTGTCCATGTCGTGGGTATCGTCGCCTTGAATCATGAGATCTCCTGCGTGGGCGCAGGCCGTGCGCCAGCGTTTGAAAAGTTCATTCTATCAGGGATGCGCCCGGACACGGGCCAGACCGCGACTGACCGAGCTGAGAGCGTTCTCGTTTCCGAGTCATTCGGTCGCGCACAAAAGACAAAACCCCCGCAGAGGTTCTCTGCGGGGGTTTTGCGATATAAAAGCCTGACGATGACCTACTTTCACAGGTGTCCACCCACTATCATCGGCGCGAAGGCGTTTCACTGTCCTGTTCGGGATGGGAAGGAGTGGGTCCACCTTGCTATGGTCGTCAAGCATAACTGGTTGCAATCGAGTCTCTGGCGCGAGGGCCGGGGACTTGATTACTAATTTGGAAGAAGCACATCAAGCGCTTTGCGACGGGCTGCATTGTAGCAGATCCGTGGCGCGGTGCACTTGGGTTGCGTTGTTTTGTTCAATTGTGTCGGCTACACACACGATCACTACTGTGTCCGTTGC
>DISE01000138.1 GCA_002421865.1 Castellaniella sp. UBA6218 | reverse complement strand
CAGGGTGGACTTCCCGGCCCCGTTGGGGCCCACGATGGCGGTCAGCGAACCCTGCTCGAAGGCGCCGCTGGCATCGCGCACCGCGACGCGGTCGCGCCAGCCCAGCCACACGCGCTGCAATTCGATCGCCGGCTGCCCTACCACCATTGCATCGCCCAGCCGGTCAGGATCCACAGGAAGACTGCGGCAATCGACGCGCGCAGCATGCGCCGGCCGGCGGAGAGCAGCAGCACCGAGCCGCGATAGCGGCGCGGCCGCTGGAATAAGGACAATCTGGGCATGATGGGATGGGTCAGGCACCGGGTCGGTGCGGCGAATTTGTTATGTTATAACATAACCATAAGACCGAGTTGCGCGCCGTCCGCGCCAGCCGCGAGCCGCCAGGCGACCGGCCACCCCTGAACCCGCTGCCGGCCCGGGTAGGGTACGATGGATCATGGATGCGACCCTCACGTTTGCCCTAAAGCATGGGCTGTGATGTAATCGCTTGTTGATTTGATTGCGCGAGGCCTTACCAGCGGCTGGTTGGCGTACCCTGGCAGAGCTTTGGATGGATGCCTTGCGCGGCCTGCGAGGCACCTATGAAAGCTGCGACAGAACTGGACACCATGATTCCCGTGACCGTGCTTACGGGATTCCTCGGCGCGGGCAAGACCACCTTGCTGCGCCGCATCCTGACTGAATACCACGGCCAGCGCATCGCGGTCATCGAAAACGAGTTCGGCCCCGAGAACATCGACAACGACCTGCTCGTGCAGGACAGTGACGAGCAGATCGTCGAATTGAGCAACGGCTGCGTCTGCTGCACCGTGCGCGGCGACCTGATCCGCACGCTCAACGACCTGGCGGCCCGCCGCGCGGACGGCGGCCTGGCCTTCGACCGGGTCATCATCGAAACGACCGGCATGGCCAACCCCGGCCCCGTGTGCCAGACGTTCTTCATGGACGACGACATCGCCGATACCTATCGGCTCGATGCGGTCATCACCGTCGTGGACGCCAAGCACGGCATGGCCACCCTCGACCGCCAGGAGGAATCCCAGCGCCAGGTCGGCTTTGCCGATCGCCTCCTGATTTCAAAAAAGGACCTGGTCAACGACGCCGACTACCAGGCATTGCGCGCGCGACTGGTGCGCATCAACCCGCGCGCCTCGATCACGCCGGTGCATTTCGGCGAAACCGACATCGAGGCCCTCCTCGAGGTCAGCGGCTTCGATCTCGATGCGATCCTGAACATCGATCCCGAATTCCTCGAGTCCGAAGACCACGATCATCACGATCACGCGCATCATGGCCACCACCATGACCACGGCCATGATCATGATCACGACGAGGACGGCCACGCCTGCGGTCCCGGATGCGGCCACGATCACCATCACGCGCACCACGACGACGAAATCGGCGCCTTCGTCTTCCGCTCGAACAAGGCCTTCGACCCCGAGCGCCTCGAGGAATTCCTCGGCGGCATCGTCCAGGTCTACGGCCCCGACCTGCTGCGCTACAAAGGCATCCTCTACCTCAAGGGGATCAATCGCCGCATGCTGTTCCAAGGCGTCCACATGATGATGGGCGCCGAACCCGGCAAACCCTGGCTTGCCAGTGAAAAGCCCAATACCCGCATGGTCTTCATCGGCCGTAAACTTCCCCAGGACATCTTCACCCAGGGGCTCGAGCAATGCCTGGCCTGATCCCGCACTATGCGCCGCACCGGCAAGGCGGCAGCGGGTGAACGCCATCCGGCACGATAATCAGAGTAGAGGAAACACCATGGCTAGCAAATCCAGCACGAAATCCCAGGTCCGCCTGCTGACGGAAAAGGAACTGTTGGCGATGCCGGAAAAGGACTACATGAACGATGCACAGCTCGCGTTCTTCCGCGACCGCCTGCACCGCCTCGAACACGAAATCCTCACGAACGCCGGCGCCACCACGGAAAACCTGCGCGAGACCCAATACGTCCCCGACCCGGCCGATCGCGCCACCATCGAAGAAGAACACGCGCTCGAGCTGCGTACCCGCGACCGNNGAGCGCAAGCTGCTGAAAAAGGTCCAGCAGTCCATCGCCCGGATCGATGCCGGCGAATACGGCTGGTGCGAGGAAACCGGCGAGCCCATCGGCATCGCCCGCCTGCTGGCCCGCCCCACCGCCACCCTGTCGCTCGAGGCGCAGGAGCGCCGCGAAATGCGCCAGAAGCTCTACGGCGACTAAGTCCGGCACTCGCAGGACCCCACGGCCCCGCCCGATCAGACCCCGGCGGGGCGCCGTGCCTTGAATCCGGCTGTCCCGCCCCCATATGAACGGTTCACAGCAAGGATTCCCATGGAACAATTTCACGCCACCACCATCGTCTGCGTCCGCCGCGGAGAGGACGTCGCGCTGGGCGGCGACGGCCAGGTCACGCTCGGCAACATCGTCATCAAGGGCACGGCGCGCAAGATCCGCCGCCTCTACCACGACCGCGTCCTGGCGGGTTTCGCCGGCGCCACGGCCGACGCCTTCACCCTGCAGGAGCGCTTCGAGGCCAAGCTGGAAAAACACCAGGGCCACCTGATGCGCGCGGCCGTCGAGCTGACCCGCGACTGGCGCACCGACCGCATCCTGCGCCGGCTCGAGGCCATGCTCATCGTGGCTGACCGCGAGCATACCCTGATCCTGTCGGGCAACGGCGACGTCCTCGAGCCCGAACACGGCCTGGCCGCCATCGGATCGGGCGGCGCCTACGCGCAGTCCGCGGCCCGCGCGCTGCTCGAGAACACCGACCTGCCGCCCGCCGAGGTCGTCAAGAAGTCTCTCGAGATCGCGGGCGAACTCTGCATCTACACCAACCAGAACCACATCGTCGAAACACTTTAGGCCCATCCATCATGTCCGCCTCCACCATGACCCCCAAAGAAATCGTCTCGGAACTGGACAAGCACATCGTGGGCCAGGACCGCGCCAAGCGCTCCGTCGCCGTAGCGCTGCGCAACCGCTGGCGCCGGCAGCAGGTGCCCGAACCCCTGCGCCACGAGATCGTGCCCAAGAACATCCTGATGATAGGCCCCACCGGCGTGGGCAAAACGGAAATCGCCCGCCGCCTCGCGCGGCTGGCCAATGCGCCCTTCGTCAAGATCGAGGCCACCAAGTTCACCGAAGTCGGCTATGTGGGCCGTGACGTGGACACCATCGTGCGCGATCTGGTCGAGGTCGCCATCAAGCAGACGCGCGAGACCGAAATGCGCCGTGTCCGCACCCAGGCCGAGGACGCCGCCGAGGACCGCATCCTGGACGCACTGCTGCCGCCCCCGCGCAATGCCCACGGCGAGCCCGAGCGCGAGGAAAACAACACCCGCCAGATCTTCCGCAAGCGCCTGCGCGAGGGCAAACTGGACGACACGCAGATCGATATCGAGATCGCCCAGACGCCGCCGCACATGGAAATCATGGCGCCCCCCGGCATGGAGGAAATGACCGAGCAGCTGCGCGGCATGTTCGCCGGCCTGTCCCAGGGCAAGACCAAATCGCGCAAGCTGTCCGTCAAGGAAGCCTTCCGGCTGCTCGTCGAGGAAGAGGCCGCGCGCCGCATCAACGAAGAAGAGTTGCGCACGCACGCCGTGGCCCTGGCCGAACAGCACGGCATCGTCTTCCTGGACGAGATCGACAAGATCGCCGCGCGCCAGGAACAGGGAGGCGCCGACGTCTCGCGCCAGGGAGTGCAGCGCGACCTGCTGCCGCTGNNGGCGTGCAGCGCGACCTGCTGCCGCTGGTCGAAGGCACCACCGTCAATACCAAGTACGGCATGGTGCGCACCGACCACATCCTGTTCATCGCTTCCGGCGCTTTTCACCTGTCCCGTCCGTCGGACCTGATCCCGGAACTGCAGGGCCGCTTCCCGATCCGTGTGGAGCTGGATTCGCTGTCGGCCGAGGATTTCGTGCGCATCCTGTGCGAGACCGACGCCTCGCTGACCAAACAGTACAGCGCCCTGCTGGCCACCGAGGACGTCACGCTCGATTTCACCGAAGACGGCGTCCGGCGCCTGGCCGAGCTGGCTTTCGAGGTCAACGAGCGCACGGAAAACATCGGCGCCCGGCGCCTGTACACGGTCATGGAAAAGCTGCTGGAGGACCTGTCCTTCGAGGCCGCCAGTCCGGGCGAGGAAACCGTGGTGATCGACGCCGCCTACGTGAACGGCAAACTGTCCGAGGCGGCCGGCAGCCAGGACCTGGCGCGCTACGTGCTGTAGGGCGCGGGCCCGCCGGCAGGCGGCGTCGCGCCCCGACCGGGTTGAAGAGTCGGAAGCGCCTTCGCCGCCGCCGTTCTACGGCAGCCGGGCGGACGGGAAGTCTGCGGGGCGCTTGTTGCGCACCGCATCCAGCCCTTCGCGCGCGTCCGCGCCCAGGAAACCCAGCATTTCGATGCCTAAAGATGCATCGAAGATCGGCCCTGCGGCCCGCATCCAGTTGTTCAGGGACTTCTTCGTGCCCCGGATGGCGGTCTGGCTGCCGCGCGCCAGCCTGGCGGCGATGGACAGCGCCCGGTCCATGAGGAGGCCCCTGGGGACGGCGAACGAGACCAGCCCCAGGCGCTCTGCCTCCTTGCCGTCGATGAAGTCGCCGCTCATCAGGTAGTACTTTGCCTTGGCCATGCCGCACAGCAACGGCCAGACGATAGCCGCATGGTCGCCAGCGGCAACGCCGATGCGGACATGACCGTCGGTGAATTTCGCATCTTCGACAATGAGGCTGATGTCGGCCAGCAACGCGACGGCCAGGCCCGCTCCGACCGCCGTGCCGTTGATGGCCGAGATGATCGGCTTTTCGCAGGCGAGCATGTTGTAAACGATGTCGCCCGCCTCCTTCATTGCGGCCGAGACCGCTTCGGGATTGCCGACCATTCCCTCGATCCAGCCCAGGTCGCCGCCTGCAGAGAATGCGCGGTCGCCCGCGCCGGTGATCACCACGATCTTCACGTGGTCGTCCCCGTCGACTACCCGCCACAGCTGGGTCAGCTCCCAGTGTAGGCGCGCATTCGTCGCATTCATGACTTCGGGGCGGTTGAGTGTGGCCAGCAACACCCCATCGGGGTGGCGGTCGAACGTGATGTGCTGAAAATCGTCGTAGTCCATGGTGGCCTGCATAGTGGTGGAAGGTTTCAGGGGAAATTCCTGTTGACCAGCGGTCGGTACATGACGTAATCTAAATGAACATTCATTCGATTTCAACCCGGATGGGCTATAAGACCGGCGGAGACAGCATGGAACGAAAAGGCTTTCTGATGGTGACGATGGAACCGCCACCCGCCATGGAAGAAGAGTTCAACGACTGGTACGACACGGAACACATCCCGGAGCGCGAAGCCGTTGACGGATTCGAAACGTCGCGGCGCTATGTATGCCTGTCTGGATTCCCACGATACATGGCCGCCTATGACCTGACCTCGCCAGGCGTGCTGACCGACGGGCCGTACCAGCGCATCGCGGGAGACCGTTACAGCCCCTGGACCCGACGGATCCTGAACAAGGCCCGCGGCCTGTGGCGCGTGACCGGGGAGCAGATCCACCCGGGTCAGGCGCAGGTCACCCAGGCCCCCCGGCTGCTGCTGCTGCATTACTGCGGTATTCCGGAAAGGTCCGAAGCCCGGTTCGTCGACGCCATCCGCGCCACCTACGAAGTGCACGATCAAGTCATCCAGGTGCGGATCATCCGGGACGAACCCCGCTCCGGCGGAACGCCGGACCATGTGGTCCTGATCGAAGGCCGCGGCGACCTGGGCGCACTGCGCGGGCCTGCGACAGAGGGAGAGCACGGAGGCCGCCTCGTGCTGGCCAACGAATACGCGCGCTACTGGGCCTATTCGTCCAACTCCGAACTGGGAAAAGTGGTCGCCGGCTGACTGCGGCACGGCGCATCGCGACGGGACACCCCGACTTTCAAACATTCCCCTGGACCATTTTCAGAATGACCGATCATTCACCTCAGCCCCATCATTTCGGATTCCCGCTCGACGCGGGTCTGGCGGCGCCGTCGGAAGATCCTCTCCCGCTCAGTGAGCGCGTGGCGGCGAAGCTGCTCGCACGGCAGGCCAGGGCCGTGCCGGAGCGCCCCTTCGTACACGTCGATGGCCAATGGGTGACCTATGCCAAGGCCGACCAGCGCGCCAACCGCGCCGCCCATGCGCTGGCCGCCGCCGGCGTAAAAAAAGGCAGCCGAGTCGCCATCGGCTTGCACAACCGCTTGGAATACCTGGACCTGTGGTTCGGTCTGTCAAGGCTGGGCGCCATCCAGGTACCCCTCAACACAGACTACCGGGCGCCTCAGATCGCCCATACGTTCCAGCGTTCGACGGTGGATATCATCGTCGCGCAGGCTGCCCTACTGCCCGAGATTGAATTGGCATTCAACGAAACCGGCAAGCGGCTGCCCGTTCTGCTCCTGGACCAGGACCCGGCGCAGGCCACCGCGGCTGACGCACTCGATTACGCCCGGCTGCTGACGCAGGCGCCGGAGACGCCGCCGCTGGGTTGCGAATCGGTCGGCGGCGCCGACATCGGCGCGGTCATGAACACGTCCGGGACGACCGGCCCTTCCAAAGGCGTGCTGCTGACGCACGCCCAGCAATACATCCTAGGCCGGATGATGGCCGCCGACATGCGACTGGGACCGGACGACATCTACTACAACTTCTTCCCGATGTTCCACAACACATCCCAGGCCATGCTCACCATCCCGGTAATCCTGGTCGGCGCGCGGATGGTGCTGACCGAACGTTTCAGTGCATCGCGTTTCTGGCCGGACGTGCGCGAACACCGCTGCACCGCGTTCTACTACATCGGCGAGATCCTCCGGATCCTGCTGAAATCCACCTCCAAGGAAGACAGTCTGGGAACGACACTGCGAGTCGGATGGGGAATCGGCGCATCAGCCGGCGATTTAGTCGAATTCCAGGACCGGTTCGGCGTCGAACTACGCGGGGGTTATGGGTCCACAGAAGGCAATGTGCCGTGCTACGTGCCGCGCGGCTCGTCGAAGCCGGGCAGCTCAGGCCGCACGGCGCCGGGCTTCGAGATCCGGATCGCCGACGAGCACGGCCGGGCGCTACCCACAGGCGCCGAGGGCGAGATCCTGGTGCGGTCGTCCGAACCCTGCGCGCTGATGGCCGGCTACGACGGCGATCCGGCGGCCACCGTGTCGGCCTGGAAAGACTTGTGGTTCCACACGGGCGACGCCGGCAAGCTGGACGAGGACGGCGATCTTTTCTTCACAGGTCGGATCAAGGACGCGATCCGCGTCCGGGGTGAAAACGTATCCGCCTTCGAGGTTGAGCGCGCCATCGGCGAAGCTCCAGGGGTGCTCGAAGTGGCAGCGATCGCAGTGCCCTGCGAGCTGGGCGGTGACGATCTGAAGATCGTCGTGGTGCCCCGGGAGGGCGCCCGGCTGGAGCCGGAGGCGCTGGTGGAGCACGCGCGGACCCGCCTGCCCAGATATGCGGTACCACGCTACATCGAATTCGTCGACACCCTGCCCAAGACCCCCACCAACAAGGTCATGAAGCACGTGTTGCGTGCCCAGCCCTTTTCCTTCAGGACATGGGACCGTATGGCCAAGCCATCGGATTCCAGATCCTGAGCCCTCACGGAGACCATCGTGTTCGATTTGACCGGAAAAACCGCACTCGTCACCGGAGCAAGCCGGGGCATTGGCCAAAATATCGCCTTATGCCTTGCGCAAGCAGGTGCGGACGTCGTTCTGTGGGGACGCGACCAGGACGGACTGGATCGGACGCGTGAAATGATCAGGCCTTGCGGCGTGCAATCCGCGCTCAATGCCTTCGACGTCACCGAGGCCGACCAAGTGGAACAGGCCACCGCTCACGCCCTTGAACGATTCGGCAAATTGGACATACTGGTGGTGAATGCTGGCATCAACGTGCTGCGCCCATTCTTGGAATGGACGCCGGACCAATGGAACCAGATGATCGGCGTGAACCTGATCGGGGCGATCCACACCCTGCAGGCCATCGGACGCCACATGACCGAGCGCAAGCAGGGCAGCATCATCACGATGTCCTCCATCTATAGTCACGTGGGCGCTCCCGACAACAGCATCTACTGTCTCACCAAGGGAGGCATGCTGCAATTGACCAAAAGTCTGGCGGTGGAATGGGCGCGCCACAAGGTGCGTGTCAACGCCATCTGCCCAGGCTGGATTAAAACTGACCTGACCGCGCCCTTCATGCAGGACGAGAAAGTATGCGCAGCCGGATTGCGGCAGATCCCCCTGCGCCGCTTCGGTCAACCGGGCGACATTGGCCCCATGGCGGTCTACCTGGCGTCCGACGAGTCCCGATGGACGACCGGGCAAGGGTTCATCGTGGACGGCGGTCAGATCGCCCGCTGAGGAAACGTCATGCGCACTCAAAGCCTCAATCCGCTCGGACTGTCCGAAGAACATAACATGCTGCGTGAGCAGGTGCGCCGCTTCGTCGAGCGCGAAGTCATCCCTAATGCCTCAGCCTGGGAGCGCGACGGCGAAACGCCGCGCACGGTCATCAAACGCATGGGAGAGCTCGGCATGCTGGGCATGCGCTTTCCGGAACGATATGGCGGCGCGGATGCCGACACGCTCGCCTCCGTGGTGTTCGCCGAAGAACTCGGTCGCAGCACATACGGTGGTTTCACCATCACCATCCTTACACAAACAGATACCGCGTCGCCGCCGATCGCCGCAGTCGGAACCCCCGAGCAGAAAGAGCGTTACCTGCCGGCCATCATCCGGGGCGACTGCCTGGTAGCGATCGCCATGACCGAACCCGACGTGGGTTCCGACATCGCCTCACTGCGTACCCGTGCCTTGCCCGACGGCGACGGATGGGTGCTGAACGGCGCCAAGACATTCATCACCAACGGTGTCAACGCGGATCTATACGTGGTGGCGGCACGCACCGACACCTCGGCAAGGCCATCCCAAGGCGTCTCACTCTTTCTGGTCGACAAGAGCACGCCCGGTCTGCGTGTGGAGCGGCGCCTTGACAAGATGGGCTGGAAAAGTTCGGACACGGCCCAACTGTCCCTCGAGGACTGCCGAGTGCCGGCATCATCCCTGCTCGGAGGGCTGAACCAGGGCTTCGCCGCGCTGATGAAGAACGTCCAGAACGAGCGGCTCGTGCTTGCAGCCCAGGCGCTCGGGGAATCTCAGGCGGCCATCGCGCTGACGCTCGACTACGTCCGGCTGCGCCGGGCGTTCAACGCCACGCTGTGGGACAAGCAAGCCATCAGGCACCGGTTGTCGATGCTGGCCGCCCGGGTCGAGAGCGCCCGCTACTTCGTCTACGGCGTGGCCGCCCTGGATGCCCGCGGCATCGACTGCGTCAAGGAAGTCTCGATGATCAAGGCACTGTGCGGAGAACTGGTCAACGAGGTTATGGACGACTGCGTGCAATTCCACGGCGGATCGGGATACATGAACGGCACACCGATCGAGCGCATGTTCCGGGACGCACGGGTCCAATCGATCGGCGGGGGCGCCACAGAAATCATGCTCGAGGAAGTGGCCAAGCGGATGTAGCTGACGCGGACGACCGATGACTCGACGGACGGAAGAACGACAACACAAGCAAGGAGCAGGAAACATGTCTCAGGACTTGACGGACAAGGTGGTGCTGCTCGGCGGCGCCTCGGGCGGTATCGGAATGGAGGCGGCGCGGATACTGCTGGAACGCGGGGCTCGGGTGACACTCCACTATCGCTCCAGGCCTTCCGCCCTGGAACAGCTGGCCGCCCAGTATGGCGAAGACCGTGTCCTGCTGTCCAAGGGCGACCTGACACGGCGCCAGGACATCGCGGCGATCGTCTCAGAAACGGTAAAACGCTACGGCAAGCTCGACGCCTTCATCAGCACGGTGGGCACGGCACTGCGCATCCGGCCCTTCCTCGATACAACCGAGGAGACTGTGGACCAGACCATCGCCATCGAATTGCGCAGCGTCATCGACGCAGTGCGTGCCGTTCTCCCCGAACTGATCCGCAACAAAGGCGGTCGCATCGTCATCGTCGGCTCTGATTCCGGCAAGGTGGGCACCAGCGGCGAGTCCGTTTCGGCGGCCTGCCGTGGCGGCGCCATCGCCTTCGCCAAATCGATCGCCCGCGAATACGCCCGCCACAACGTATTGGCCAACGTCGTCTGCCCGGGCCCCACCGACACGGGCCTGTGGGAAGACCTGGTCAAGAACGACGAATTCGGCGGCAAAATCGGCAACGCCATGGTGAAAGCCATCCCGCTGCGCCGTACCGCCCGCCCGGAAGAAGTCGCCGCAGCAGCGGTATTCCTGGTCTCGGACGGAGCCTCTTTCATCACCGGACAGGCCATTAGCGTCAGCGGCGGCCTGACCATGTGCTGACGATCATGGACGAACAGACTCAAGAATGGCCCTCATACGAGGCGGCGGTACAGGCCAGCCTGGACGCGATGCCACCACGGTTGCCCGAACTAGGCACCCGCCTGGGCGTGATCCTGCCCAGCGTCAACACCGTGGTCGAGCCCTGGTTCAGCCGCACCACGGCCCCCGATATCGCCGTGCATGCGACACGCATGCTGTTGTCCAACGCCCTCAGCGCCGGATCCCTGCAACGCATGGATCACGAGGCAGGCATGGATGCAGCGCGGCGCATCGCAAGCTGCCGACCAGCCGCGATTGCCTACTGCTGCACCGCGTCCAGCATCGTGCAGGGTCTGGACTACGATCTCCAATTGCGTCAGACGCTGGAAGACACCACCGGAACGCCGTGCTTCACAGCTGTCGGCGCACTCATCGAGGCCCTACGGACGCTGAACGTCCGTACGCTTTCGATCGCCTCGCCCTACACCGACGCAATCGATCATGCCGAAAATCGGTTCTTCGAAGATGCGGGATTCCGGGTTATGGGCAGTGCGAATCTGGACATCGCCGATTCCTTCGCCCTCGCCTCGCCAGACACGCGCCAGATATACGAACTGGCGGAGCGCGCCTGGCATCCCGATGCCGACGCGCTGCTTATCAGTTGCCTGAACATGAATTCGCAGTCGGTCGCCGGACTGTTGGAGCGCCAGTTGGGGCGGCCCGTCATCACCTCCACAACCGCTACGCTCTGGAAACTGTTGCGTAGCGCCGGTCGGCGTGACCGCGTACCCGGCTACGGCCGCCTGCTGTCCGAACACTGACTCACACCAAAAGAAAACAGCAAAGGAGAATCCATTTGAAAGTAGGCATCGTAGGCGTGGGCCTGATCCCATGGCGGGTCCGATACGCTGACAAGACATACTACGAACTGGCACTGGATGTGACCAAAGCGGCGCTCGCGGATGCTCGTCTTTCGGCAAGCGATGTAGATCACGTGGTGTGGGGCCTGTCTGATCTGATGGTGGCCTGGGTCCGGCAATGCTGCCCCAGCACTACCATGCAGGACTACATCGGCATGGCGGGAAAATCGTCCGTGCACGTCACCGCTGGCGCCGTCACGGGCGCGATGTCGGTGAGGCAGGGCATGGTCGAGATCCTCTCGGGCATGTCCGACATTACCCTGGTCGTGGGTTCGGGAAAGGGGATGGACTTGTGGGACCCCGTGCGCAACAAGCGCTCTTCGGCGTTCCTGCAGGCGATCATGCTGGACCTGGACACCAACTGGGAAGTGCCGGTCGAACCACTGGCCGCCGCCAACTTCGGCTTCACTGTTCAGGCGCACATCGATCGCTACGGCGCTCCCACGGAAGAACAGATGGCCAAGGTTTCCGTCAAGAACCATGGCAATGCGCTGGCCAACCCGCTGGCCCAGAGCGGGATGGCGCTGACGGTCGACGAAGTGATGAACTCGCGACGTATCGCGGGGCCAGTGAAGATGTTCGACTGCTGCCTGTACAGCGAAGGCGCGGCGGCCCTGATCCTCGCCTCGGAAGACAAGGCGCGCGAGATCTGTGACGACCCGATCTGGATCGAGGGTGCGGGCGCATCCAACCTGCGCAGCTACATGCCCGACTTCGACCAACTCGGCCGGCTCATGTGCCAGCGACAGTCGGCGCAACGCGCCTACGCTATGGCGGGCATCGCCGACCCGCTCAGGCAGCTCGACTTCATCGAGACGCACGACCTGCTGACTGGCGTGGAACTGATGAGCTACGCCGAACTGGGCCTGTGCGAGCCGGGACAGGGCGGCCGCCTGATCGACGAAGGCTTCACCGAACGCACCGGGCCCATGCCGGTCAACCCTTCGGGCGGCATGATCGGCTGCGGTCACGTGGCTGGCTGCTCGGGCATCTCGCGCATCGGAGAAGTCGTGCGACAACTGCGCGGCCAAGCGGGCGGCACACAAGTGCCCATCAATCACGGACGGGCAATTTTCTCCGCCATCGGCGGACCCGGCATCTCCCAAAGCTGCACCATCGTATTGGGGAAATCATGAGCGGCACGGAAATTTTCGAACTCGAAGTCCAGGACGTCTACCACTACCGCCTGAGCTATGGCGGCCAATCTTCCTATTTCCATGGCCTGAAGTCAGGCCACATGATCGGCAGCAAATGCGCCGGCTGCGGCTTCGTCTGGGTTCCACCCAGGCCGATCTGCTCCCGTTGCTATGAACCGGCGGAACCCCATGCGCTGAGCGGTCGGGGAGAGGTGCTCACCTGCATCCTGCTGCCGCAACCGCCGGAACATCTGCGGCATCTTGGCGAGCAAACCGCCACGGCCTTGATCCGGCCGGACGGTGCGGATACCTGCATCAAAGCGTTCGTCGTAACGGACGGAGACTGCCTGCGCAGGGGTTCCCGCGTCCAAGCGCGCTATTTGCCAGAAATCCGCACGATCGCGGATTTCTATTTCGTGCCTGAGGAATCGGACAACTGATTATCCGTGCGGACGCCCCCTTGAGCCGCTCCGGCGGCGCGACGGCGATCCGGCTTGGCAGCCTTCTTCTTGACCTCTGTCTTTTTCACCGAGGCCTCTGCCGAATCGCAGGGCGTCACCAGCGGTTCAAGTTCGCCAGCCCGGCGCAGTTCCTCGTAGCGACTGATGCCTCGAGGCAACAGCAGGCTTCTCCAAAGCGCGTGGATCGCTTTGTCCAGGTACTCATCCTGCGTGACGATGTGCTTGAGGCGCCAATATTTGAGCGCCCATCCCTGCGCGGCGATGACCATTCGGTAAACCAGCAGCTCCACGTGGGTGTCGGCCAAGTAGCCTGCGCGGATGCAGTCCTCCACACAAGCGGCCAGAAGCTCGTTGGTCCCGAGTTCGAGATCCTTGATCCGTTCGATGTACTCGCGCTTGAGCGACTTCATTTCACGGTAGGTTAATAGAGCCGCCTGACGGCTGGTGGCGACGACGCGCGCATATGCGTCGATGGCTCGATGCAGTCGGGCGATCGGGTCAACGACGCCACGCAATGCCATGGGGATCTCCGCATCGTTGCGCTGGATGATGTGCTGCAAGGCGAGAAAAAGCAGTTCCTGCTTGTCAGGCACGTACTGATAGATCAGCCCTGGGCTGACCCCGGCCTCGTCGGCAATGTCTTTGACAGTGGCCGTGTGATAGTCCAGACGTGAAAACTGGGTAATCGCCGCCGCTACCAGTTGAGCCCGACGTCGGGCAACGAGCGGGGATTCATCGGTTTTGCTGTGGGTAGGCAAGTGAACTCCTGAAGTACGTGAAAAGCGCATCAACGCAACGGCAACGGCGCGGAGTGCCGCCTGGCGCCTGTAACCCAGGGCTCGCCAGCCGATTATGAATGATCAATCATTATAAGACCAGACAGATTCGCGACCGATACGAAAACCCCCGTAAAAATAAGGGATTTCCATGATGAAACGGACTCTAATTGCAGATTGACAGTCCCTGTCGCTCTCCTGATAATGAATGAATAGCCATTCGATTTTATCCCCTTGATCCACAAAACGAGGTGCAGGATGAGCAACGAGACAAAACAAGGTCGCCGGCAGGCCTATGAGATCAACCATCCCCGCCGACGGCTAATGATCGGCGCGGGCGGGCTGGCCGCCGTCGCGGCGTTTCCTGCCATCGTGCGGGCCCAACCCCGCAAGATCCCGATCGCCGTGGTGGTGGGCCTGACGGGCCGCGCAGGGCCCTGGGGAATCCCGGTCAACGACGCGGTGCGACTGGCAGTCGAACAGATCAACGCGTCCGGCGGCATCAAGTCCAAGGGCGGCGCGCAGATTGAACTGATTTCCGTCGACCACCAGAGCAACCCGCAAATGGCCGGCACGCAGACCGAACGGGTGATCCAGGTGAACAATGTGCTGGCGGTGATCGGCAACGCGACCAGCGGCGCGACGATGGTGGGCAGCGCCGTCTCCGAAAAGGCCCGCACGCCGATGATCAGCACCGACCTGGGCGATTCGCTGACCAACCGGGGCATGAAGTACTTCTTCCGGATCGGCGCGCGCGCCAGCCATCTGGCGGGCACCGCCGTGGACTTCAGCGAGAAGATGATCCAGGCCACCAGCGTCAAGCCGCGCAAGGTCGCCACCATGGCCGACGACTCGACCTTCAGCCAGGACGCCATTCAGGGTGCCCTGGCTCGTCTCAAACAGACCGGCTGGGACCTCCAGGAAAACGTTTCCTTTCCGGCCGGCAAGGTCAGCGATTTCATGCCCATTCTGCAGCGCCTGAAGCTATCGGGCGTCGATCTCATTTTCCACGCTCTGTTCGCACCCGATGGCATCCAGGTCATGCGGGCCATGAAAACGCTCAACTACGACCTCATGGCTTCGGTGCACGTCGCAGGCGCGCCATACACGCCCGAATACGTGGAAAATCTCAAGAAGGACGCCAACTTCGTGACGGACGCAGTCGGGTTCGTCCCTGAACTGGTGGCCAAGAACCCGCTGCTGGCCGGCTACTCCGACGCCTACAAGGCCAAATACAAACGGGATCTGGACGACCAGGCATCACTGGCGGTGACCTGCGTCGGCGCGCTCTACGATGCGCTCGAACGCGCCTCGGACCTGAGCCGCGAAGCGCTGACGGAAGCCCTGCGCGCCACCGACCTCGAGGCCGGCGGCAACCCTTACGTGCTGCGCGACGGCATCAAGTTCGACGAACGGGGCGACAACATCAAGGCGAAGGGCCTGGTCATGCAACTGCTCGACGGACAGCAGCGCATCGTCTATCCAGACGGCATTGCGACGGCCAAGCCTGTCTGGCCCATGCCCGCCTGGTCCGCGCGGACCTGATGCCACCGCATAAGCGATCGCCATCATGTTTCTGACTCTGCTACTCGTCGGCGTCGTGAGCGGTGTGCTGGGAGGGCTGACGCTGGCCCTCCTGTCCACCGGCTTCAATCTCAGCCTCGGGGTATCCCGCGTAGTCAATTTCCAGCACGGCGCGGTGGTGCTGTGGTCGATGTACGCCGCCTACGTGCTCTGGGACGCCACCGGGGTCAATCCATACCTGGGCATGCTGCTGATCGTGCCCGTCGCATTCGCCATCGGATACTGCCTGCACCGGTGGTTGATCATCCGCTCCCTGGAAACCCCCGAAGACAGCCAGATCCTGTTTTCAATCGGACTGTTGATCGCCTTCCAATATCTTGCCCAGTTCTTCTATTCCACAGACGCGAGGTCTCTGGTGGAACCCAGCCTGCAGCATTCCCTGATCCTCGGCCCGGTCATCCTGCAGTACACGCAGGTCGCCGCCGCCGCGATATCCCTGGTGGTGCTGATCCTGCTGCACCTGATGCTGACGCGCACCGACCTGGGTCGCAGGCTGCACGCCTGCGCACAGAACCCGACCGGCGCACGCGTGGCCGGCCTGAACGTCGAGCATCTGTCGGCTATCGCGCTAGGCATCGCCGCAGCGTGTGCGGCCGTCAGCGGCACCGCCCTGGCGACCATGGCGCCGATCTTCCCCGAACGCGCCTTCGAGTACTCCATCGTGGCGGTTGTCGTGTCGGTGCTCGGGGGCATGGGCAGCATGAGCGGCAGCATCGTAGGCGGTCTCATCGTCGGCATCATCATCGCCGTCTCGCAAGTGGCCGGGTACGGCGATCTGGCACTGGCCATCGTCTACGCCCTGGTTTTCCTCATCTTCCTGGTTCGCCCCACGGGGCTGATCAGTGCCATCAGACGCTGAGCGCGCGGGACATCCATGTTTTCCAAACTGACAGACTCATTCCGACAGCAGGGCTCGGCGTTGTGGCTAACTGCGGCAGCCGTGATCCTCGTGGCCGCCTTGGCGGCGCCCGGAATCAACCCGTACTACACGCGGGTGATGACGATGGGGCTGATGTGCGGGTATCTGGCCGCCAGTTGGAACCTGATCGGCGGCTATGCCGGCCAGATGTCCCTGGGACATGCCCTGTTCTTCGCCATAGGATCCTATTCGGTCGCGCTGCTCGCCCGCCTGCCGGGCATACCCCTGATCACCGCCTTCCCCCTGGCCATCGCGCTGGCCGTCGTGCTGGCCTGGATCATCGCCTGGGTCTGCTTCCGCTACGCACTGCGCGGCATCTACTTCGCCGTCGGCACCCTGCTGCTAGCGGAGATCGGTCGCATCCTAGTGATCAACAGCAATTTGCTGGGGCGTTCACAGGGGCTGCAGGTACCGAGCCTGCAGGGCGCATCCAATCTCAGTTTCGCCACCAACTTGCCGTTCTTCTATATTTTTCTGGCCATGTCCATCGCGCTGGCGCTGGGCAGCCTAGTGCTCGAACGCTCCAAGCTGGGCTACAACCTGGTGGCCCTGCGCGAGCAGGAAGAAGGCGCGCGCGCCCTAGGGGTCGACGTCACGACCATCAAGCGGCTGGCTTTCGTCTTCAGCGCCGCCCTGACCAGCATCGGCGGGGTCGTCTACGCGGGCATGGTGCGCTACGTCGAACCGGGCTACGACCTGTCCCTGTCGATCACGCTGTTCATGGTGATGGGTGCAGTCCTGGGCGGACGGGGCACGGCGCTGGGTCCGTTCCTGGGCGGGATCATGGTGGTGATCGTTCAGGAACTGCTGATCACGGTGGGTAGCCTGTTCGGCACGACTTCCGTGTCGGCGCTGGCGCAGATGACCTATGGCCTGTTCTTCGTCTTCATTCTGCTTCTGTTCCCGCGCGGGATCGTGGGCCAACTGCTGCATCGGCGCATCGGCCGCCAGGCCGCGCAACAGCCCGCAGGCGCAACCAAAGAGGCCTCCTGACATGTTGAATGTGGAAAACGTCAGCGTCCGTTTCGGTGGACTGGTCGCGGTCGACGACATCTCGTTCGAGACCCGCACGGACAGCATCCTGTGCATCATCGGGCCCAACGGGGCTGGCAAGACTACGCTGTTCAGCGTGCTGTCCGGCTTCCTGCGACCGACTTCCGGACGGGTCCGGTTCGACGACCTGGACATTTCCTCCATGCGCGCCGACCAGGTTGCACTGGCGGGCATCTCTCGCACCTTCCAGATCGTCCGGCCCTTCCGCGACATGACCGTGCTGGACAACGTCATGGTGGGCGCCTACGCGAGCACGCGCCACTATCACGAAGCACGCGAGCAGGCGATGCACATCATCGCCGAGGTTGGCCTGGACAAGAAGCGCGACTTCCTGGCTGCGTACCTGACCCTGCCGGACCTCAAGCGCCTGGAAGTGGCTAAGGCGCTCGCGACCCGGCCCACCTACCTGCTGCTCGACGAGGTCATGGCGGGCCTGAACCTGCCCGAACAGCACCAGGTGGCCGACATGATCGAAACGATCCATCAGCGCGGCGTGGGCGTGCTGCTGGTCGAACACTCGCTGGCGATCGTGCAGCGCCTGGGCCAGCACGTGCTGTGCATGGATTCCGGACGCAAGATCGCCGAAGGCACGGCCGAGGACGTGATCCGCTCCGAAGCGGTACAGGTGGCGTATATGGGAGTCGGCAATGTCTAGCTTGCTCGAAGTCGTTGGATTGCGCGCGGGCTACGGCCTGTTTTCGGTGCTGCATGGTCTGGAATTCCACGTCAAGGAACGGGAAATCGTCTCCCTGGTGGGCTCCAACGGCGCGGGCAAGACCACGACCATGCGCGCGCTCTCGGGTTTGATCGCGCCAGCCGGCGGCTTGGTCCGTTTCGACAGCCAGAAGACGACGGGATTTTCCCCCAGCCAGATGGTAGAGCGGGGCCTGGTCTGCGTGCCGGAAGGCCGTCAGCTGTTTCCCGAAATGACGGTGCGCGACACTCTGATGGTCGGCGTATCCACACCACGGGCACGGGCGCAACGGCAAGAAAACCTTGAAAGAGTATATGCACTGTTCCCCAAGCTGAAAGAGCGCGGTGGCCAATTGTGCGGCACGTTGTCAGGAGGCGAACAGCAGATGGTGGCGATAGGCCGGGGCCTAATGTCAGCACCACGCATGCTGTTGCTGGACGAGCCGTCGCTGGGGCTCGCACCTACCATCGTCAAGCAGCTGTTCCAGGCGATCATCGGCATTCGTGAACAGGGCGTGACAGTCCTGATCGTGGAGCAGAACGTGCGCTCGGTGCTTACCTTCGTCGATCGCGCCTACGTCATCGAAAACGGCTCGGTGGAATTGTCGGGCACCGCCGAAGAACTCGCCAACAACCCCGACGTCGTCAATGCCTATTTCGGCATCGGCTCCAAAGAGAACGTGCACTGACCATGCCTTACATTGATCTTCCCGAAACGGATGGACAGCCACCGCTGTGCCTGTATTTCCGGCGTTTCGCCGGCCCGGCGGCTGCGCCGCAGCTGGTGCTGCTCCACGAACTGGGTGGCACGCTGGAAAGCTGGATTCCCTTCGCAGAGCGGCTTTCCGACCGCTACGACGTCTACGCATTTGACCAACGGTGCGCTGGACGTTCCGAACACACGGGGCATCCTTTCACCCTCTGGGATCTGGCCCGGGACGCGGTCCGCTTCGCCGATGCCGCAGGCATCCGGGGCCGCTTCGCACTGATGGGCCTGGCGATGGGGGCCGTCACGGCGGCACACGTCGCCGCACGACATGGCGATCGGTTATGGGCGCTGATCCTGTGCGACGGCACGCCATCCATCGACGAAAAAAGCAGCAGCTACCTGCTGAACCGGGCGGGCAAGGTGCGCGCCGATGGCATGCGGGTGGTGGCGGAGACCAGCTATCGCAACGCATTCAAGAACATGTTCGGCCTGGAAGACCCCGGAGCCTGGGGCCAGTACCGGGAGCGTTTCACCTGCAATGCACCCATTTCCTACGCCCTGCATTCCGAAGCACTGGCCAAGTTCCGCCTGGACGACGATGATTTTGCGCGCATCTCCGCGCCCACGCTGGTGCTGACCGGCGAACACGACTTCATCTGGCCGCCCGAAACGGGCGCCGCGCTGGCCGCGCGTATCGGAGGCGCCCGTTTTGAAACCGTGCAGAATGCTGCCCATTTTCCACCGCTTCAGCGGCCCGACACAATGGCGGACCGGGTCTTGCCATTTCTTAGGCATCTCGAAAATGAGGAGTCGTAAATGGAAACGCCATTGCCCCTGAATATTCCCCAGTATCCGATGCTGCGCTTCATCGCGCTTCACGGACGGCATCTGGTCCTGGCGATCGCCGTTCTGCTGCTGATCGCCGGACTCGTCATGACACTGCGGATGACTGTCGCAATGCCAGGCATCATGACCATCGTCCTTGCCGTCGCTGTCTTCGTGGTCGGCCGCGCGCTCGTCGAGATGGTTGAACTGATCACTGATATGCTTTTACCTAAATGAAGGCTTCCTATCCGGTCAGGCACGCGCCGCCCCACATCGCCGTCATGGGCGGCGGCATCGCCGGCATGGTGTTCGCCGCGCGCGCGGCCGAACTGGGCGGCAAGGTCACCGTGCTCGAACAGGGGGACGACGAGCTGTACCGCTGCAACACCCGCTACACCGGCGGCGCGTTCCACCTGTGCTTCCACGATATCGACGAACCGGCCGAGGTGCTGGCGGCGGCGATCAAAACATCGACAGCCGGTTTCGCCTCCGAAGCGCTCACCGGCGCAATCGCCGCCGACGCCCGACACGCCGTGCGCTGGCTGCAGACCCAAGGAATCCGACTGATGAAGACAGGCCCCGACGCCTGGCGTCAGCACTTCCTGGCGCCACCCAGCCTGATGCAGCCGGGCCTGCACTGGCAGGGCCGGGGCGGCGACATGCTGCTGCGTACGCTGCGCCGGAACCTGGAGGCCCGAGGGGGCAGCCTGCTGCGCGGGGCGCGTGTGGTCCGGCTGCTGACCGCAGAGGGCCGTTGCACCGGCCTGGAATATGAACGGGGCGGCCGACGGGCCACCATCGAGGCCGATCTGGTCATGCTGGCCGACGGCGGGTTCCAGGCCAACCTCGACATGCTGCGCCAGTACGTCAGCCCAGCCCCAGAACGGATCAAGCAGCGGGGCGCGGGCGTGAGCCGGGGCGACGCCATCCGTCTGGCAGAAGAAGCCGGCGCGGCACTGGCGGGCATGGAGAACATCTACGGCCACCTGCTGTGCCAGGACGCGCGGCACGACGATCGGCTCTGGCCCTACCCCATCATGGACCTGCTGGCCGGCGCTGGCATCGTCGTCGACCGCGCCGGCCGGCGCATGATGGACGAAGGGCTGGGCGGCGTGTACATGACGAACGCGCTGGCGCGCCTGGCGGATCCACAGGGCACCGTCGTGGTGTTCGATCGCGCCATCTGGGAAGGACCGGCGACTGAATTCATCTTGCCGGCCAATCCATACCTGCCTCTGTCGGGTGGCACGGTCGAGTCGGCCGGCTCACTGCAGGATCTGGCCACCCGACTCGGCATCGACGCGGCGGGCCTGGCGCACACCGTGAAAGCCTACAACGCCGCCTTGTCCCAGGGGACGGCGTCGGCGCTGTCGCCTCCCCGCACGGGAGGCGGTGCGCGCCCGATCCTGCATGCGCCGTACCACGCAGTCCGGCTGATGCCAGGGATCACCTTCACGATGGGCGGCATTTCGATCGACGGCCACGGCCGCGTCTTGCGCGCCGACGGCGCCCCAATCCCCGGCCTGTACGCTGCAGGATGCTGCACCGGTGGGTTCGAGGGCGGCGTCCACTCGGGCTACGTCGGCGGACTGACGAAATCGGCAACGATCAGCTGGCGGGCCGCCGCCCACGCCCTGAAGCCTGCATAGCCGGGGAACTCCCCGCTCGGCGGCTATTTCCTCAGTTCGACGATCCGGTACTGTCCACCGACGCGCTCGGCGGTGAATTCGACCCGGTCGCCCACCGAGATCCCCGCCAGCAGCGCAGGATCGACGTGGTATACCAGGGTCATGGCGGGCAGGTCCAGCTTGTCGATGGCGCCGTGTCGGATGGCGATCTTGCCGGCGGCGGAGTTCACCCGCACGACCTCGCCGCTGGCCTGCGCCTGGACGGGTTCCGCCGCCGACACGACCCCCGGCACCGCCAGGGCGGCGGCCAGAACGCCCGACCGCAAGGCTCGAAAACGCATGGGCTACACTCCTGTCTGTTCCCCCGGCGATGCGCCGCCGGGGCGTCTCCAGCATACCGCGAAACCGAGAAAATCCCTTGCCTGCCCCCGCTCCCGTCCCCGGCTACGACCTGCGGCCCGCCGCCGAATCCGACATTCCGGCCATCCACGCCCTGATGCGCGAAATGGCGGAATTCGAGAAACTGACCGACATCTTCCAAGCCACGCACGACAGCCTGAGGCGCAGCTTCTTCGGCCCGGAACCGGCCGCACGCTGCCTGGTCATCACGACCACGGAAGACCCGGCCACGGCCATCGCCTACATCATGTGGTTCCACAACTATTCCAGCTTCCTGGACCGGCGCGGCCTGTACCTGGAGGACGTGTACATCACCCCCGGCCACCGGGGGCGCGGGCTGGGCGGCTGGGTGCTCAGGCACCTGGCGGCGCTGGCCCTGGAACTGGGCTGCGGCCGATTCGAATGGGTGGTGCTGGACTGGAACGAGAACGCCATCGAGTTCTACAAGCACCACGGCGCCGAAATCCTGGACGAATGGCGGGTCGTGCGCGTCACGGGCGAGGCCCTGCGCAACCTGGCCGCGCAGGACTGACCGCCCTTTCCTCATCCACCCCGGGAGCCCTCCATGTCGATCCGCGTCTCCATCGTATCCACCCGCACCGGCGATGACGGCACCACCGGTCTGGGCGACAAGACCCGCGTGCCCAAGGACGCTCCACGCATTGCCGCGCTGGGCGACGTGGACGAACTGAACAGCGCCATCGGGCTGTGGCGCTCGGCGGCCCCGCCGGCCGAGGTCGATGCGCTGCTGGATCGCATCCAGCACGATCTGTTCGACCTGGGCGGAGAACTCTGCATCCCGGGCTGGACGGCGATGCGGGACGAGCATGTGCTGCGCCTGGACGAAGCGCTGGCGCACTACAACGCCGATCTGGGCCCGCTGCGGGAATTCATCCTGCCCGGCGGCTGTCCGGCCGCCGCCCACGCCCACATGGTCCGCACCATCGCCCGCCGGGCGGAACGGTCAGTGGTGGCGCTTTCGCGCCAGGAAACGGTGAATCCCCCCGTGCTCCGCTACCTGAACCGCCTGTCGGACCTGTGCTTCGTGCTGGCCCGCTTCCTGAATCGTGCGGCGGGAATGCGGGACATCTTATGGGAACGCGACGATCAGCGCTGATCGTCCGAATGCACCTGCAGCGCTTCCAGAAAGCGCGACACCATGTTGTAGGCCGCGATGGTGGCCGTCAGTTCGACCAGTTCCCGGTCCTGGAAATACGGTCGCACGGCCTGAAACACGGCGTCGGGCACCTGCACGGACCGCGTCATCGCGTCCGCGTAGGCCAGCACGGCCCGTTCACGCGCATCGAACCGATCATCCGGAATCGCGTCCAGGGCCAGCACATCGAGCTGGTCCTGCCGCAACCCTTCGCGCAGGGCGATGGGCGCGTGCTGATCGGCCTCGTAGGGCGCGCGGTTCAAGTGCGCGATGCGCATGATGACCAGTTCGCGGATCGCGCCGTCCAGACCGCAGCGGTGACGAATGGCGGTCAGATAGGTCAGCCAGCCTTCGGCCGCCGGCGGGCTGTGCAGCAGCATCTGGTACAGGTGCAGCACGCTGCCGCGCTCGGCGACGATCCGGTCGGCAAGCGCCGCCGCCTCGCCCCGGCTCAGGTCGGCGTAGTCGATTCTGGCCATGGAAGTCTCCGTAACGATCCCGGCCCGAAGGCCGGGGAATGAAAAGAAAGGGCCGGTCGATCAGACAGGCAGGATCTGGCGCACAGTACGGTCCAGCCGTGCGGTCATCTCGTCGATGTCCGCCGCCGAACAGATGAAGGGCGGCGCCAGCAGCACGTGGTCGCCGTGCACACCGTCGACGGTACCGCCCATGGGATACACCATCAGGCCATTTTCCATGGCCTGGCGTTTCAGGCGCGCGTGCGTCTTCAGGGCCGGGTCCAGGACCGACTTGTCGGCCCGGTCGCGCACGAATTCCACGCCGACGAACAGGCCGCGGCCACGCACGTCGCCCACATTGGGATGGTCGGCGAAGACCTCGCGCAGTCTCGCCCGCAGTTGCTCGCCGCGCGCCAGGACATTGGCCAGCAGATTGTCTCGCACGATCACGCGCTGCACGGCCAGCGCGGCGGCGCAGGCCGTGGCGTGGCCCATGTAGGTGTGGCCGTGCTGGAAGAAGCCGCTGCCGTTGACGAGGGTGTCATAGATGCGGCGACTGGCCAGCATGGCGCCGATGGGCTGGTAGCCCGCCCCCAGCCCTTTGGCGATCGCCAGGATGTCAGGGGCGACGCCGTCCTCGGCGCAGGCATACAGGTGGCCCGTGCGGCCCATGCCGGACATGACCTCGTCCAGGATCAGCAGCACGCCATGCCGGTCGCAGACCTCGCGGATGCGGCGCAGATAGGTGCGCACCGGTGGCAGCGCCCCTGCCGTGGCGCCGACCACGGTTTCCGCCACGAAGGCCGCCACCCGGTCCGGGCCGATTTCCAGGATCTTTTGCTCCAGTTCGTCCGCCAGACGGGCGGCGTACTGTTCCTCGGTCTCGTCGGACCGCTGGTCGCGATAGGCGTAGCAGGGCGAGACGTGATGCGCCGGCGCCAGCAGCGGCAGGAAGGGCTGGCGCCGCCAGGCGTTGCCGCCGATGGCCAGCGCGCCCAGCGTGTTGCCGTGATAGCTCTGGCGGCGGGCGATGAACTGGCTGCGTTCCGTTTCCCCGCGCTCGACGAAATACTGGCGGGCGAGTTTCAGCGCCGCCTCGATCGCCTCGGACCCGCCGGAGACAAAGTACACGTGGTCCAGATCGCCCGGAGCCGCGCCGGCCAGGCAGTCGGCCAGGTCCTCGCAGGCCTGGGTCGTGAAGAAGGACGAATGGGCATAGGCTACCTGGTCGAGCTGCGCCTTGATGGCGGCGATCACGTCCGGGTGCCCGTGCCCCAGACAGGACACGGCCGCGCCGCCCGAGGCGTCCAGATACTGGCGGCCGTCCTGATCGAACAGGGATATCCCCTGGGCGCGCACGGCGCGGTTCAGCGTATGCTGGGGATTGCGATGGAAGACATGGGTCATGGCACGATCCAACAAATGTTTCGTGTATCATAGATCATGAAACACATAATTCAACACCGGGACAGATTTTTTTCATACAGGCGTTATGTCGGCACCACACTCGCTGGATGAGCTCACCCGTTTGATCCAGGCCCGATACCCGGACCTCAGCCCCCAGTTCCAGGCGGGGGCCCGCTACCTGATCGACCACCCGACCCAGGTGTCGACCCTGTCGGCGCGCAAGCTGGCCGCTCTGGCCGGCGTGCAACCGGCCACACTGGTGCGTCTGGCACAGCACCTGGGATACAGCGGCTGGGATGCGCTGAAGGCCGTATTCACCCAGGAACTCCATGGCCCGGGCAGCTATGCGGCGCGCGCGCTGTCCCTGGTCCACCGGCCCGAAACCGACCAGGACGCCTGGCAGGCCGCCATCCACCACCAGATACTCAACCTGCAGGCGCTGGAACCCGCCAACCAGGCCGCCATGGCCCGGGCGGTGGAGCTGCTGGCGGACGCCGGCCGCATCGTGATCGCCGGATTCCGGTCCTGCTACCCCGCCGCCTTCAGCCTGCGTTACCTGTTCAGCCTGTTCCGCCCGGACGCGCACCTGCTGCACAACACCGGCGGCACCCTGAGCCTGGAAACGCACCGTCTCCAACCCGAGGACACCGCGGTCCTGATCGGCTATGCGCCCTATTCCCGCGAGATCATCGAACTGGCCGAGGCGTTGCGTCCCCAGGGTTGCCGCGTGCTGGCCCTGTGCGACAGCCAGCTCGCGCCGATGGCGCTGCATGCCGACTGTGTGCTGACCTTCTCCACCCAGGGGCATTCTTTTTTCCCGAGTACCGTGGCCATCCAGGCGCTGGTGGAAATGCTGGCCCGGCAACTGCTGGTCCATCACGGCGAGCCCGCCCTGGCCGAACTGAGTCGCACCGAGGCCCTTCTTCACGCCACCGGCGCCTACCGATGAAAGACACTCCCGATTCCCGCACGCTCGAACTGGACCGGTTCGAGATCCATGGCTCTCACCACGACATCGGCCGCGCCCTGGGGCGCTGGGGGGCCGAGGCCTGCCACCGCCACCTGGTGCGATCGGACGCCTGGGCCGGGATCATGGCCTGCCGCGACCTGCCGGAGATCCCGGCCATGCGGGCGCTTCTGCACCAGGTCTTTCCCTGGATCGGGGACGAACTGGCCGGCCTGGCCGAAGGCCTGGAACTGCCTCCGGACGAGGTTTTCCTCTGGAACTGCCGGGGCGACCTGTGGGCGCTCGCGCCCGACGGCTGCACCACGGTGCTGGCACCGCACCGTCTGAGCCACAATGAGGACGGCGACCCCGGCTTCGCAGGGGCCTGCGGCCTGGTCGACGCGAATCCCGATGGCGCGCCCGCCTTCGTGTCCTTCGCCTATCCGGGCTCGCTGCCCGGCCACACCTTCGCCGTCAACAACGCGGGCCTGGCGATGACGGTCAACAACATCCGCGCCCGACGGACCGGGGCGGGCATGCCCCGCATGGTCCTGACCCGCGCGCTGCTGGCAGCCGGATCGGTGTCCGAAGCCGTATCGATCCTGCGGGCGAACCCGCGCATGGGGGCCTTTCACCTGGGCCTGGGGCAGGCCGGGGAATCGCAGACCTGGAGCGTGGAGTTCAGCCGGACGGCCGTGTCCGTCCGCCCCGTGGCCCACGCGCCGATGATCCACGCCAACCATGCCCTGCACGGCGCCCAGTCGGACCTGCCCCAGGTGATCACCGACTCGTCGGCGCGCCGCCAGGCGCGCGGCGAAGAACTGCTGGCGCAAGGCGCGGAGGCGCTGGCGATCCTAGCCGACACGGGCGACGCCGCCGAACCGATCCTGCGACGATCCCCGGACGACACCGACCAGGAGAACACGCTGGCCACCGCCGACATCGACCTGTCCGGGGCCTCGGTCCGCTGGGCGGTATACGCGCCGGGAGCGGACACCCCGCACCACCGCTTCGAGGGCCTGCGCCGCCTGTAAGCGCACCGCATTCCGCATGCGGGCGCGGATCACGCACGCCCGCCGACGACGGAACTTTGCGCGCGCCCTGGTCACTCATATGCATCGTGCAAGACTCTCACGGCATAAGGAATCAGGGGCATGAAAGAACATGGCGACATATTGTCCAGACTGGGAGACCGGCTGGGCTTGAGTCTTTCTTTTGGCGAGAACGGCAAGTGCTGCCTTCTGCTGGACCAGACCTTGATCATCTCGATCGAGAGCCGATCTTCGGGCTGGTTGTTTTATGGACTGCTGCAAAGCAGTGCGGGCTGGCAGGAAAAGGATTTCTGGCGGGATTTGCTGGCTCTCAACCTGTCGCTGGCCGAGCAGCAGGCTGGCGCGATCGCCTATGAGCCCACATCGGATGCCTTGCTGTATACGCATCGTCTCCCCGCGTCCCAACTCGATGTCGATGACGCCTATGAGTTCCTGGGAGAGTTCGCCAATCAGCTCGAAAAAGTAAGAGCGAATCTGCATTCCCGGTAAAAAGAACCAAAGCGCATTCCCCCTTTCCAGGCAAAGGAAAAAGCATGATCCAATTGGAAAAATTCTCCGCTCTGGCCAGCCAGGGCCACAGCATAACGGTCCGGGACAATGATCAAGGCGTGCCGGTGCTGCAAGCCGCCCAGCAAAGCTTCAAAGGAAGGATCCTGTCGGCGCTCAGCCATGTGCCCGTCCTCAGAAACCTGCCTGCCGTCGAGGAATACCGCCAGCAGGTCAAGACCGACAATGCCCAGGCGCTGGGACTGTTCCTGTACTCCCTGTCGCAGAAATTCGGCGGCGCGGCCACAGAGATGGCCCTGATGAAGCACAACGTGGACCTGACGGGTGGCACCCCGCTCAAGGGGCGGATCGTTGCGCAGATCATCCAGGACGCCAAAGGCATGGCTGCCCAGACTCAATCCGACAAGGGCGTCAAAAGCGCGCAAGTTTGCGGATTCAGGAACCTCGGGAATACCTGCTACGCCAACTCCACGCTGAAGTTCTTGCTGAGCTCCCTGGGTCCGGACCGGCTGACCCGGCATCTTGAAAACTTCGGCAGGACCACCACGGATGCCGCCAAGCGTGACGCCGCGGACAAACTCGCTCACGTCATCAAGGCGTCTTTCGCCATGGACAAGCCGCTTGAAAAAGAGCTGCGGGCGCTTTTTTCAAGCCTCCAGAAACTGGATGTATTCAACAAGAAAGATGAAGGCGGCCAATTTTCATTCAATATCGTCGGCACGCAGAATGATGCGCAGGAATTCCTGGCGAAATTGACTGAAGCGTTCAATCTTTCCGAGATCGAGGGCTGCGCCATGACCTGCAAGGAATCACTGGTCAACGGAAAGATGCACCGCCCCTTGCCCAGCGAGCCGGCTTATTGCCATGACATCACCGCGACAAACCCGAAGGCCACGCTGCAAGACATCCTGGACGACACCCACCGGTCGGAAACGATCGAATTGAAATGGAACCACGACGACCCCAAGGCAACGGAGGCCACCAAGGTCAAGCAATGGACTGTTCCGGACCTGTCCACACTCCACAGGTTCAACCTCCATCTCAACACCTTGGAGTACGACCTCGATACATTCCAGTTGCGCAAGGCGACCCTGGCGAAAGCGAATTTCACCGATGAAGTCACACTCAACGTCCTGGACGAAAAAACAGGCAAGCAGTGGATGGTCACCTTCGAGCCGAAAGAGATCGTCATCCAGCAAGGAGGCGCCACCTCCGGACACTATTACATGTATTCGAAACAGGGCGAAAACGACTGGGTGAGGCACGATGACAGCGCCGTGCACAAGTGCACGGGCATCGGCCCCAAGGAGCAGGCCAAACTGATCGGGTTCGCCGTCAAGCAGAAAGTCCCGCTGGAACCCGAGGGTAACTGACGCCCCGGGGACCCGGGCTTACCGCCCGCGCAGGACGCCTGAATCCGCAGCGACGGCCTGCCGACGGGCCGGGGCGGCTAGCGGACAGGCGTGGCGGGCCATCCGCCTTACTGCGCGCGGCTGACCATGTATTCCACGGCGGCGCGCAGCGTGGCGTCGTCGGCCTTGGTGCCGCCGCGCGCCGGCATGGCGCCCTTGCCGTGCATCGCCACGTTCATCAGTTCGTCCATGCCCTTGGCGATCAGCGGGGCCCACGCCTGCTTGTTGCCGAGCTTGGGCGCGTTGGCCGCGCCCGTGCTGTGACACGCGATGCACGCGCTCTTGTAGAGTTTTTCCCCGGTCTTCAGGGTACCGGCGTCGCTCGCCATCGACAGGGCCGGCAGCAGGGCCAGGGACAGGGCGGTCACGCTCACGATCTTCAACATTTGTCACTCTCCTAAATCGGGACGGCCGCCTGGGCCGCCCCGGATGCTATGGTTTATTTCTTGATGGGACTGGGGGCCGCGACCTGCTTCATCAGATCGTCGTTCCACTTGCCTTCGACCTTCACATGGCCGGCGGCGCCCAGCTCGAACGCCTCGATCAGGTTGTGGTTGACGTAGGCATAGACGCCAGGCTGTTTGAAGGTATAGAGCGCCGCGCCGGCCGTGCCGCCCGGAATGAACCAGGTCTCAAGATTGCGTTCGGGCTTGTTGATGAACTTGCCCGTGGGCCAGACGTAGTCGCCGTGGCCGCCGATCAGGTGGGGACGGGTGTCGCGGTTGGCCGTGGAATGGATGAACAGCACGCGTTCGCCCACCTTGGCGGTCAGGGCGCCCGCGCCGGTCAGCGCGCCCTTCTTGCCATTGAACACAATGTGCGACGGGATCAGGCCGCGCATCACTTCGGTGGTGTCGCCGTAGCTTTCCAGCGCGGTGTCGTATTCTTTGTAATTGCCGTTCTCATCCTTCGGAATGTACAGATCGAACTCGCCGATGGTGTAGGCCTTGTCGTAATGCAGCGGCTTGCCGTCCTGATCCTTCAGGCCGTCGCGCGGCAGCACCATCAGGGTGCCGCTCATGCCCGACACCACATGCCAGGGCACCATGCCTTCGGGCGCGCAATGGTAGATGAAGGTGCCGGTGCGGTCCGCCTTGAAGCGCAGCACGGTCTGCTCGCCCGGCTTGATCTTGGTCAGCGCGGCGCCGCCCAGGGCGCCGGTGGCCGCGTGGAAATCGATGTTGTGCTCCAGCGCATTGGTGGCCGGGTTGATCAGGGTGAGCTGGACGTAGTCGCCCTCGTGCACCACCATGGTCGGACCGGGCATGGAGCCGTTGAAGGTCATGGCCTGCAGCGTCGTGCCGTTCTCTTCGTCGATGACGACCTTCTTTTCTTCGATGGTCATCGTGAATTCGACCACGCGCGGCTTGGCCTTGGTCGCCTGCTCGTGCGCCATCACGTTGGGCGGGGCAACCAGCACAGGCTTGATGTGCTCCAGCTTGTCGGCGGGATCCGCCAGCGCGACGCCTCCAGCCAGCAAGGACGCCAAAGCGGTGGCGGCCATACACAGACGAAATACCTTCATGTTCAACTCCCTGATTTGATGTGTCGTCTTGTTTCGACGGTGCCATCTTGTCACGGCATGGGTTAACCCTTATTGCGCTGGATCAAACCGGTTCAGGCGAGGTTCAGACTTCATGGAAAGTATTGATGTGCCGCAAATTGCTGCATCTCTCCACGTCGCGCCTTGCAAGGCGCTCCGATTCGTCAGGCACCGGGCCATTTCCAAATTGCGGCATCTCTCCACGTCGCGCCTTGCAAGGCGCTCCGATTCGTCAGGCACTGATCAGTCCGCAGGGACTGATCAGTGTCCGGACTCATCCCGCACCAGGCGGAAACCCAGGTTGGCCGGCGGCAGGCCGATGGAGCAGGCGCCGTTGCGCGGGTCGCGGATGAAGTCGGGCATGGCGGCGATATGAGCGCCCGCCAGAATGCGCACGCCACAGTTCTCGCGCGGCGCAAGGGGCAACGCGCCCACGCTGTGGCTGGCGAAACAGGTGTCGGTCCATTCCCAGACATTGCCGCCCATGTCGCTCACACCCAGAGCGTTGAGACCGAAGTGCCCGAAAGGCTGGGCGGGCTTGATGCGGCCACGGCTGCGGGCGATTTCGCGGTCGTATTCGGCCAGCCAGCGCACCGCGGGGTCGGCGGGGTCCGAAGGCAGCTCGCCTTCCTCACGATAACGGTCGGCTGCGGCGCGCACCCATTCGGCGTAGGCCGGCAGCCGCCAGCGCTGGCCGGTTTCGCGCGACAGCCACGCCGCATAGGCGGTGGCGTCGGCCCAGCTGACCCCCACGGCAGGCAGGTCGGGCGCATCCAGATCGCGGAAGCCCTTGTCCAGGCGCTTGCAGGCACCCGCACGCACGCAACGGGCGTATTCGGCCTGGCTGACCTGACGGCGCATGATGGCGCGGCCGGCCTCGACCCGGCCCTGTACCCGGGGCGCATCCACGGGCCGCCCACGATCCAGGAATTCTCCGGCCGCCTGGTAGGTGAACGCGCCGGCCGGGATGTCGACGACATCGAAGGGGCCGATGGCCACGGCCCCGGCCAGGGGCGCCATCATGCACGCGCCGAACGCCAGCAGCGCGGACAGCAGTCGCACGCGCGCCGCGCGGGCCGGGAGAACATCTTGGGACGAGCGGGACAGCGGCATGAGGAGGTTCCGTTTCGGATGACCCCTTCATTGGAAGGCAGGATCAGGCTCGCGCGCCTTGTGGTGCGTCAATAAGAGCGCCGATCGCGGGCTCAGCGGCCCCGCCACTGCGGCGGGCGCTTCTGCATGAACGCGTCGATACCCTCGCCCACGTCCTCGGCCAGCATGTTTTCCGCCATGACGCCGGCCGCGTAATCGTAGGCCTGGTCCAGAGGCAATCCCAGCTGCCGGTAGACCATGGCCTTGCCGGCACGCACCGCCACCGGGCTCTTGGCCAGGATGGCGTCAACCAGTCCGCGAACGGCCCCGTCCAGTTCGGCGTCGGGCACGGCGTGATTGACCAGTCCGCGATCGGCGGCCTGACGGGCGCTGATGAACTGGCCAGTCACCAGCATTTCAAAGGCGTTCTTCATGGAGACGTTGCGCGTCAGCGCCACGGCCGGCGTGGCGCAGAACAGGCCGACGTTGATGCCAGAGACGGCCAGCCGCGCGCTTTCGGCCGCCACCGCCAGATCGCAACTGGCCACCAGCTGGCAGCCGGCGGCGGTCGCAGTGCCGTGGACCCGCGCGATGACCGGCACGGGGCAGCGCGCGATGGACAGCATCAACCGGCCGCAGCGGCCGAACAGGCCGCGGTAATAATCCCTGTCGCCCGCATGAGCGCGCATCTGCTTCAGGTCGTGGCCGGCGCAGAAAGCGCGGCCATTGGCGGCCAGCACCACGACACGCAGATCCGCGTCGTCCCGGCAGGCGTCGAAACGCGCCTGCAATGCCGCCAGCATCTCCTCGGACAGCGCATTGAACTGATCGGGCCGGTTCAGTGTCAGCGTCAGGACGCCATCGCTTCGTTCATCCAGCACAGGATCCGTCGAGGTTTGCATCATGCGAGTCTCCTTGGTTGCCGGCGGCCAACCAGGCCGCGGAGAAAATTTCCGCCAGCCGGTTGCCGGTCGGGATCAGATCGGCCTCGATACCGCACGCCCGCAGATCGACCGTCTGCAGGCCCTCGTAACCGCACGGATTGATGCCCAGAAAGGGAGCGAGGTCCATGGCCACGTTCAGCGCCACACCGTGATAGGCGCGGCCATTGCGGATCTTGACACCCAACGCGGCGATCTTGGCCAGGGCGTCGCCCCTGGGTTGCCGCAGCGCCGACTGGGGCACGTAGATGCCGGGGGCGCCGGATTTGCGGCAGGCGCCCGGCACACCCAGTTCGGCCAGCAGGTCCAGCACGGTCTGCTCGAGCAGGGTGACGAATTCCCGGACGAAGATGCCCCGGCGCCGCAGATCCACCAGGGTGTAGAGCACGACCTGGCCCGGACCGTGATACGTGACCTGCCCACCCCGGTTGCAATGCACCACCGGAATGCCGTGAGGATTCAGAATGTGTTCCGGCTTGCCGGCCTGGCCCAGCGTGTAGACCGGAGCATGTTCCACCAGCCAGAGCGCATCGGGCGTATCGTCCGCGCGCGATTCGGTGAAATCACGCATGGCCTGCCAGACAGGCAGGTAGGGAGCGGGGCGTTCCAGCCAGCGTGCCTGCATGCCCATGGCCGGCCCGCGCCTACAGCACCACGGACACCATCTCGTGTCCGTGCAGGGCGCGGTACAGATCGTCCAGCTGTTCGCGCGAGATGACGCGCACCGTCAAGGTCAGTCCCAGGTAATTGCCGCTGGAACTGGGGCGGATTTCGATGGTGTCGGAATCGAAGGCGGGATCGAAGCCGCGCGCCACTTCGGCCATGGCGCGCGTGAAATCGTCATGGGCACGCCCCATGACCTTGATCGGAAAGTCGCAGGGGTAGGTGATCAGTGAATCTTCGGGGCGGATCGGCTTCATGTCGCCATTATTCGAACAACAAGCGGATCTTGTCCAGCAGCCTGCCGAAGAACCCGGCCTCTTCCACCGAGTGCAGCACCACCAGCGGCCGCTGATCCAGTTCCTTGCCGTCCAGGCTGACCAGCAGGGTGCCGGCGCGGGCGCCCTCGGTCAGGGGCGCCATCAGCGGCTGGGTGTAGCGGGCTTCGGTCTTGATGTCGTCGGCGCGGCCGCGCGGCACCGTCACCCACAGCGCATTGGACAGACCGAGCCCCGCGGTTTCGGTGACGCCTTCCCAGACCCGCGCGGACACGGCCGGCTTGTCCTTGTCCAGCAGCTTGACGGTGTCGAAGTTCTTGAAGCTCCAGTTCAGCAGCTTCAGGCTGCTTTCGGTGCGGGCCGCATCGCTGGCCGCACCCACCAGCACCGACACCACGCGCCGGCCGTCGCGCAGCGCCGTGGCCACCAGGCAATAGCCGGCCGACTGGGTGTGTCCGGTTTTCAGGCCGTCGACCGTGGGGTCGGCCCACAGCAGGCGGTTGCGGTTGCTCTGCTTGATGTTGTTGTAGGTGAATTCCTTCTGGCTGTCGTAGTGCCGGTATTGCGGGAAGCGCTGGACCAGCGCCCGCGCCAGGATTGCCAGATCCTCGACCGTGGTCATGTGGTCGGGATCGGGCAGCCCGGAGGCATTCGTGAAATGCGTGTGCTTCATGCCCAGGGCCTTGGCCTGCTGGTTCATGAGCGCGGCGAATGCCGATTCGCTCCCGGCGACGGCCTCGGCCAGCGCCACGGTCGCATCGTTGCCCGACTGCACCAGCATGCCCTGCAACAGATCGTCCACCGACACATCCGTGTTCGGATTGATGAACATGCGGGAGCCTTCGGTCTTCCAGGCCTTCTCGGAAACATGGACTTTCTGGTCGAGCTTCAGCCGGCCATTTTCCAGCGCATCGAAGATCACGTAGGCGGACATCAGTTTGGTCAGGGACGCCGGCTCGACGGTTTGCTGGGGATTCTGGGCCGCGATGACCTGGCCGCTGTTGGCATCCAGCGTCAGCCATGCCTTGGCGCCCAGAGCCGGCGCCGGAATGTTGGACAGGCTGCTGACCATCTCGAACCCTGCCGGAGCCTGTGTGGCTGCGGACGCGGCGGCCGGCTCCGGCTTGTCCTGCGACCAGGCCGCGCCGGACATCAGCAGCGAGCAGGCCAGCGTCAGGTGAGCCAGGCGGGAGCGACGGAGAAGCGACGGGAAGACATTCATGGGCATGGACAACGGAAAATGGGTAAGGAATGGCAAACGCCCATTATAGGCAGCGTAAAAAACCGTCACGGCTGCGCGGACCGGGCAATTCGAGACAAAAAGCAAGCAACTGAAACGACATGCCCCTTCGGGCGTACGCTCAGAGGCCTGCCAGCCCCGACAGGACGACCTGGCGCAGAATCAGCAGCTTGCCATGGAAGAAATGGCCGGCGTCCGGCACGACGGTCATGGGCAGCTGGTGCGCCCGGGCGAAATCCATGCCTTCGGCAAGGGGCACGACCTCGTCGTGCTCACCATGGATCATGAGCGTGTCGGACGGCATGGACAGGGGCCGGTGCCGGAACCGTTCGACCGCGCAGCCGATCAACATCAGGCGGGCCGGCAAGGGCAGGCCCCGGTCCGCCAGGTCGGCGTAAAGTTGGGCGGCCACCGCCGAGCCGAACGAAAAGCCCGCCAGCACCCAGGGCCCCGAAGCCGCCTGGGGCCAGGACTGAAAGACGTGTTCGACGACGGCCGCCATGTCGGCCGTTTCACCGACCGCCCGGTCGAACCCGCCTTCCGAGGCGCCGACTCCCCTGAAATTGGGGCGAATGGCCAGCAGCCCGCGCTGCACGCAGGCGCGCGACACGGTGGTGACGACCTTGTTGTCGCGGGTGCCGCCATACAACGGGTGGGGATGCAGCACCAGCGCCCAGCCCGACGGCGTGTTTTCAGGGTGATCGACGGTGTACTCGATCAGGCCGGCAAGACCCTGGCATGTGGCCTGTTCTGTGCGTAAACTCATGGCTGCGCGGATTTCCCTGTCTGCTCCAGACCCCATTCTACCCATATGACCGGCCCATCCCACGACCCCGACCGCGTCCTGCCGCCCCCCGCGGCCATGGCCGGCGCCCTGCGCGAGGCCCTGCCGCAATTCCGCCAGGTGGACTGGGTCGAACAGACCGGTTCGACCAACGCCGACCTGCTGGCGCGCGCGCGCCATCCCGACGGACCGCCGGACCGCCCCTGGCTGCTGGGCACGCACCTGCAATCCCAGGGACGCGGACGCGCCGGACGCACCTGGCAGAACCGCGTCGGCGCCAACCTGATGTTCTCCTGCGCCTTCGACGTCTTCCTGCCGGCCCGCCAATTGCGGACGCTGGCGCCCCTGATCGGCATGGCGACCTGCCAGGCTCTGCGCGCGCGGCTCGATCCGGGACACCGCGGGCGCCTGACCATGAAGTGGCCCAACGACCTGCTCTGGGATCAGGCCAAGCTGGCCGGCATCCTGATCGAATCGACCCGCTCGGGCACCGCCCGGGCCGCCGATCACCACCTCATCATCATCGGCATGGGCCTGAACCTGGAAGACGCCCGCGCCCTGTCGCAGTCACTTGACCGGCGCATCGCGGACTGGGCGGAAGTCGCGTCCGACGATCCCGGCGCCGCGCGCCTCACGGCCGCCGACCTGGCCGCCAGCGCCGCGCGGTCCTGGTACGACGCGCTGAATCACGCCACCGCCCAGGGCTTCGCCGACCTGCCCGCCCGCTACGCGGAAGTCGACGGGCTGGTGGGGCGCATGCTGGACGTGCTCGACGACGGCCGCCTGCGGCACACAGGCGCGGCCTGCGGCATCGACACCGAGGGCCGCCTGCTGCTGCGCAACGCCGATGGCGTCCAGGCCATCTCGGTGGGCGAGATCTCCGTACGGCTGCAGCGATGATCCTGCTGATCGACGCCGGCAACACCCGCGTCAAGCTCGCCTGGCTGACTCCGGGAGACGCCCGGCGCAGCGCGCCGCCCCTGATCCTGTCGCACGAGGAACTGCCCGGCCTGGCCGCACGCCTGGACTTCGCGCCGCAACGCATCCTCGGCTCCAACGTTGCCGGCAAAGGGGTGCGCGACACGCTGGAGCATGCCAGCCGGGCCGCCTGGAACCTGCCCGTGCGCTGGCACGACGCCCGCGATGGACACGATCTGTTGCTCAACAGCTACCGCGAACCGGCCCGGCTGGGCGCCGACCGCTGGCTGGGTCTGCTGGGCCTGCTGCGCCACGTGCGCGACGAGCCCGCCTGGCAGGCGGGCTCCCCCTGCATCCTGGCCAGTTTCGGCACCGCCACGACGATCGATACCCTGGCCTGGCGGACCCAGGACGACGGCACGCGCCGCGCCGCCTTCATCGGCGGCCTGATCCTGCCCGGGGCGGCCCTGATGGTCCGCAGCCTGGCCCAGGGCACGGCAGGCCTGCCCTTGGCGGAGGGAGAACCCGCGGATTTCCCGACCGACACCGACACCGCCATCGCCAGCGGCGTCGCGGCCGCCCAGGCCGGTGCGCTGCTGCGCCAGTGGCGGCTGGCCGCCGACGCCTGCCCGGGCGCGCAGCCGCTGCTGTTCGTCAGCGGGGGCGACTGGCCGCGTGTCCAGGGAGAGTTGCGTGCGGCGCTGACGCGCACGGCACTCGACCGCGCGGACCCGCCACGCTGGCTGGACAGCCCCGTCCTGGACGGCCTGGCCTGTCTGGCGGATCAGGCTCCATCACCGGCCTCCGGACCCGGCATCCGCCCCGTAAGCCGCTGATATACTGGCGGACATCCCTTCTTTCCATCCGGGCCGCCGCATGCGTTTCCTGCTGACCCTCGCCGTCGTCGCCAATCTGGCGCTGCTGGCCTACGGACAAGGCTTCTTCGGCCCGCCGCCGGCCGAACAGGGGCGCACGCCCCGCCCGCTGTCGCAGCGCAACCAGCAGGCCCTGATCCTGGGCGCGCCCATTCCTCCCGCCGACGACGCCACCGCCCGATGAAACCGATCCGCAAAGCCGTCTTTCCCGTCGCAGGACTGGGCACCCGTTTCCTGCCGGCCACCAAGGCCATGCCCAAGGAAATGCTGCCGATCATCGACAAGCCTCTGATCCAGTATGCCGTCGAGGAAGCCCTGGCGGCCGGCATCACGGAACTGATCTTCGTCACGGGCCGCCACAAGCGGGCCATCGAGGACCATTTCGACCGCATGCCCGAACTCGAGGCCGAGCTGGAATCCAAAGGCAAGCGGATCCTGCTGGACATGGTCAGCACGATCCTGCCGCCGCATGTCCATTGCATCTATACCCGCCAGGCCCAGCCGCTGGGTCTGGGTCACGCCGTACTGTGCGCCGAGCCCATCGTCGGCAACGAGCCCTTCGCCGTGCTGCTGGCCGACGACCTGCTGGACGCCGACACCTCCGTCACGCGCCAGCTGGTGGACGCCGCCCACCAGCACGACGGCAGCGTGCTCGCCATCCAGACCATCAATCCGGCCGATTCCCACAAATACGGGATGATCGCCGGCACGGCCATCGACCCGCGCAACACGCGGGTGGAGCGGATCGTGGAAAAGCCCGAACCGCAGGACGCGCCTTCGAACCAGGCCGTCGTGGGCAGGTACGTCCTGGAACCCGAAATCTTCGATCATCTGCGCCGCACCCGGGCAGGGGTCGGCCGCGAAATCCAGCTCACGGACGCCATCGCCGACCTGCTCAAGCAGCGCCGAGTGCTGGCTCACCGCTACGAGGGCACCCGCTACGATTGCGGCAGCAAGGAAGGGTTCTTCCAGGCGACGCTCGCGCTGGGCAAGAAATACCACGGCCTGGAACCAGACTGACCCGGCACACGAGATTCCGTTTCGACCGTCAGGACTCCGGCGGGCGCGGCACTGCCTGCTTGAGCAAGGCCTCGATTCCATCCACCACGCGCGCCACGGCGCCCGCATGCTGCCGGACCCATTCGCGAGCGGCCTCATCCATGGCGCGCAGGCGGGCCGGATCGTCCAGCCACCGCAAAGCCTGACGCACGGCCTGATCAGGATCGGCCGCGCGGGCGATGGCGCCGGCGGCCAGAGCGTCACTGACCGCCTGTTCAAAGTGGGCGGTATGCGGCCCCACCAGCACGGGCCGGCCCTGGGCGCTGGCCTCGATGAAGTTCTGCCCCCCCAACGGCGCGAAACTGCCACCCACGATCGCCACCCGGGCGCACGCGTAGTACCAGGCCATCTCGCCCAGCGTATCGCCCAGGACCACATCGGCGTCCCGGCACGCCTCGACGGCCGCGCCGCTGTCGTCGCCCAGCTCGAGCAGGCGGCTGCGCCGCACATGGGACAAGCCGGCCGTCGTCAGCAGCTCGGCTGCGGTCTCGAAACGCTGCGGATGGCGGGGCACCAGAATGAACAGCGCCGGCCGGCCGGCCGCGGCGCCTCGCGCGCGCCGTGGACCGACTTGCTGACGGATGGCCTCGATGAAAGGCGCGTCCTCGCCTTCGCGCGTACTGGCGATCACCACGACCCGCCGGTCCAGCCGGGCGGCAAAGCTGGCGCCACGGGCCATCCGCTCGCGGTCAAGCGGCAGGTCGAACTTGAAATTGCCCGACACCGTGACCTGCCGCGCGCCCGCGCGCTCCAGCCGCCGGGCGTCCGGCAGCGACTGGGCGTAGGTACGCGCCAGCGCACCATAGGCTGGCCGCAGCAACGCGCCCAGCCGCAGCGTGGCGCGCAAGGAAGATTCCGACATGCGGGCGCTGGCCAGCACCAACGGCACACCGGCATCCCCCGCGGCATGCACCAGATTGGGCCAGACCTCGCGTTCAATCAGGACGCCCACGGCCGGACGATGGTGGCGCATGAAACGGCGCGTCGCCCCGGGAAAGTCATACGGCAGCCAGTCCTGGCGCAGCCGGCCATCGGCCAGTTCCGCCGCGTATGCGCGTTCGCCCTCGGCGCGGCCGGTGGCCGTCAGGTGCGTCAGCAGCACCCGGTGTCCGCGATCCAGCAATGCCCGGATCAAGGGCTGGGCGGCCCGGGTCTCGCCCAGGCTGACCGCATGGACCCAGATGGCGCCGGGGCCGCCCCCGGTCCGCCCGTAGCGGCCGAAACGCGCCGCGCCCAGCACCGACCACCGGCCGCCTGCGCGGCGTGCGCGCAGGGCCATCCAGCCCAGCAGCACGGGGGACAGGATCCGCAACAGCAGGGAATACAGGCCGCGCATCACGCGCCTCCGCGCGCCTCGTCCAGAGCCTCGGCGATGGCGGCGCATACGCGGCCGGCATCCGGCGCCTGGCCGCGCTCGCCCAGGCTGGCGGTGTAGGCCGGCCCCTGGAGGGGGGTACGCACCGGCGTCGAAGCCTTGTAGATGCCGATGGTGGGGCGGCCCAGACCGGCGCTCAAGTGCGTCAGGCCGCTGTCCAGGCCCACCATGATCCGCGCCCGGGCGAGCTGGTCAGCCACCTCGCGCAGGCCCATGCGGGGAAGGACGACCGCGTCCGCGCGTCCCCGGATCAGGTCCCGCGCACGCGCCTGCTCGGCCTCGTTGCCGGCCAGCAGCCGCAACCCCAGGCCGCGCGCCTGCAGATCGTCGAAGACCTGCCGCCAGTCGCTGTCCGGCCAGAGCTTGTCGTCGCGGCTGGCGGAAGGCATGATCAGTGCGACCGGCTCGATCGCCACCCCGTCGGTCAGCGCCCGCAGGCCGAAATCCGGCGGGCCTTCGACCGTGTAGCCGAAGACGGCCGCCGCCAGGGTCCGCTGACGGACGATGGCTGGCTGCCAGAACTCCACCCGGTGGCGCACATCGTAGAACAGCGAGGCCAGCGGTTCGCGTGCCGACTTCCAGTCCAGTCCGTGGCGCACGCCGCGCGCCTGACGGACCAGCCAGATCGACTTCATCAGGGCCTGCATGTCCAGGACGACGTCGTAGCGGCGCGCGCCCAGGGTGGCGCGCAGGGCGGCCCGTTCGCGCCGGGTTTCGGCCGACCACCAGTGCTTGCGCCAGCGCCGGTGCGCGACCGGGATGACCTCGTGCACGGCCGGATGCCAGGACGGGATCTCCGCGAAGGCTTCCTCGGCCAGCCAGTCGATCGACGCGTCCGGCACGTGCCGGGCGATGTCGCTGATGGCGGGCAGCATGTGCACCAGATCCCCGAGCGAGGATGTGCGTACGATGAGGATGCGTGTCGTCATGGCGGGATTATAGGGCCGCCCATGCCGCCCGGAAGGGCGTGCTACCATCGAACGACACCCCGCCGCCCGCGCCGGCCCGGCCGTCCTGGACGGCGAGGCGTGCGCGTCGCGCGGCTCGTCCGGAGACCGCCTGATGACCTGTTACGCCCTGGGGGACCTGACCCCGCACATCGATCCGTCCGCCTTCGTGGCGGCCGAGGCCACCCTGATCGGCGCCGTGACGCTGAGGGCCGGCGCCAGCGTCTGGCCCGGCGCCGTGATCCGGGCAGACAACGAGCCCATCGTCGTCGGCGAAAACAGCAGCATCCAGGAAGGCGCCGTGCTGCACGTGGATGCGGGCAAGCCGCTGAGCATCGGCCGCGGCGTCACGGTGGGCCACCAGGCCATGCTGCATGGCTGCACGGTGGAAGACGGCGCGCTGATCGGCATCCAGGCCGTCGTCCTGAACGGCGCCGTGATCGGCCGACACAGCCTGGTCGGCGCGGGTGCGCTGGTCACCGAAGGCAAGACGTTTCCGGAACGCTCATTGATCCTGGGCTCGCCGGCCAAGGCGGTGCGCACCCTCAGCGACGAGGAGATCGCCGGCCTGGAAGCCGGCGCTCACCACTACGTCGAGCGCGGCCGGCAATACCGCGAAACCCTGCGCCCGCTGTAAAAAGCCTACGCCCGCTGCAGCCCGCGATACAGGCTTTCGTAACGCGCCACCATCGCCGGCACGGCATATTCCCGCGCCACCATCGCCCGCGCCCGTTCACCCATGGCACGGGCAGCCTCCGGATGATCCAGCGCCCAGGCGACGCGCCGCGCCAGGGTGTCGGCATCGCCTGCGGGCGCCAGCAGACCCCGGTCCGGCGCCAGGATCTCCCGATGTCCGCCCACGTCCGTGGCGACCACCGGCAAGCCAGCCAGACAGGCGTCCAGCACGCTGGTGCCCAGGGCCTCGAAACGCGAACTGCTGACGTAGACATCGGCCAGCGCCAGCGCATCGGCCACGCGGGACTGGAAACCCGCGAACCGGTAATGATCGTCCAGACCCAGCTCGGCCACGCGCGCGCGCGCCGCGCCGGCCGCAGCCCCGTCCGCGCCGCAATGCAGGCAAAGCACGTCAGGATGGTCTCGACGCAGGATCGCGACCGCTTCGATCAGGGTGAGTGGGTCTTTTTCGGGACTGAGCGCCGCCGCCGTGACCAGCACGCGCCGGCCGTCCAGGCCGAATCGCGCCTGCAAGTCCGCCACCCCTTCGGGATCGGCCGGCGAGGCCTCGACCGCGCTGGGGATGACGGTGACGGGCAAGCCCAGCGCCCGGGGCGCGGCGGCGGCGGCCTCGCTGATCGCCACCAGGGCATCCGCGCGCGCCCATTTCCAGCGGTGGCGTGCCGTCGCGCCAGGGGCGTCGAAGGCCGTGCGACGCGTGAACACCAGCGCGGCACGCAACACCGGCCGCAAAATCGCCAGCAGACTCATGGCCTGTGCCGTCTGCGCATGCAGCACGTCATAGCGCCAGCCCGACATCAGCAGGACGCGCGCCAGGCCCGGGACGCCGCCGCAGGCGAGCACCGGAATGCCTTCTGCGGCGGCACGCTCGGCCAGGGGACCGCGAGTCCGCGCGGCCAGGGCGACCTCGTGGCCGCCCGCGCGCAAACCGCGCAAGGTCAGCAGGGTCTGGCGTTCGCCGCCCCGCCAGCCTTTTTCCAGATTCAAATGCAGGACGCGCATGAATGGGTCCGGGCACCGGGTTGCTAAGACTTCCGCGTCGGCCGTTTCCAGCCCGGCACGGACTGCTGCCGCGTCCGCGACAGGGTCAGCTCGCCAGCGGGCGCGTCCCGCGTCAACGTCGTGCCTGCGCCCAGCGTGGCGCCACGGCCGACCCGCACGGGCGCGACCAGCTGGGTGTCCGAACCGATGAAGGCGTCGTCCTCGATCACCGTCTGGAATTTGTTGACGCCATCGTAATTGCAGGTGATCGTGCCCGCGCCGATGTTGACGCGCTCGCCGATCTCGGCGTCGCCCAGATAGGCCAGGTGGTTGGCCTTGGAGCCCCGGCCCAGGCGGGTCTTCTTCAGTTCGACGAAATTGCCCACGTGGGCCTCCGGTCCGATGTCGGCCCCCGGCCGCAGACGGGCATAGGGCCCGATCCGGGCCGCCTCGGCCACCCGGGCGCCTTCGACATGGGTATAGGCGTCCAGCACGGTGCCCGCGCCGATGCGCGCATCGCGGATGACGCAATGCGGTCCGATACGCACGCCGTCGGCCAGATGGACCTCGCCCTCGAACACGCAGCCCACGTCGATGAAGACGTCGCGACCGCAAGTCAGGGCGCCACGCAGATCGAAGCGCGCCGGATCGGCCAGTGTGACGCCCTGTTCGAGCAGCACGCGGGCCTGTTCGCCCTGCCAGACCCGTTCGAGCTGGGCCTGCTGGACGCGGCTGTTGACCCCCAGGGTTTCCCAGCCCGCCGCGGGCTGGGCGTGCGACACGCACACGCCGTCGGCGACGGCCAGGCCGACGACGTCGGTCAAATAGTATTCGCCCTGGGCGTTGCGGTTGTCGATCCGTCCCAGCCAATCGCGCAGCGCCGCCGTGGGCGCGGCCAGGATGCCGGTATTGACCTCATGGATGGAAAGCTCGTCGGGACCGGCGTCCTTGTGCTCGACGATGCGGCGGATGCGGCCCTGGTCATCGCGCACGATGCGGCCATAGCCGGAGGGATTCTCCAAAGTCTCGGTCAACAGCGCCAGACCCTGACCTCGCGCCTGGAGCAGTGCCCGCAAGGTGTCCGCGCGCACCAGCGGCACGTCGCCGTACAGCACCAGGCTGACATCGTCCGCGCCGCCTTCCAGCAACTGGGGCAGCGCCTGCATCACGGCGTGGCCGGTCCCCAGCTGGGGCTGCTGCAGGGCGAAGCACAAGTCCTGTCCCGCGAAGGTCGCCTGGACTCGTTCGGCGCCGTGGCCGGTGACGACCACGATCCGGTCCGGCGACAGGGCGCGCGCGGAATCCAGGACATGAGCCAGCATGGGCTTGCCGGCGATCGGATGCAGGACCTTGGGCAGGTCGGACTGCATGCGCTTGCCCAGTCCGGCGGCCAGAATGATGATGTTCAGCATGAAGAGAAGCGTGGATGTGAAATCGAAGGATCCGGCCGCTCGGGCCGGACCCGGGAATCAGATCGGCAGTACCGCCCTAGGCGCGGGACGTCCGGGTGGCCTTCTTGGCTGGGGATTTGCGGGCCGGCGACTTGCGCGCCGAGGCGGCCGGTTTCTTGCGGGCAGGGGAAGTCCTGGCCTTGGCGGGAGCCGCCGTCTGTTCGGCGGATTCGGCCATGCCCTGCAATCCGGCGGCGGTCGCGGTCGCCAAGTGCTCGAACTGCTGCTGCACCAGATTCCACCAGTCGCCCGCCGCGCGGGCGTAGTCCGGGCCAGCCTCGCCGGCGGGGCTGGCGGCGTCAGGCGCCGCGCCCGGGAAGGCGCCGCCAGCGAAGGACTTCAGGGTGCTCAGGGTGCTGCGCTGGATTTCCATGCCCTGGATGGTGTTGGCCAGCATCGTGGCGTTCAACTGCAGCCAGTTCTGCACCGTCTGCAGTTCCCGGATGCGCCGGTCGAGATCTTCCAGGGACATGGGCGTCAACTGCGCGGCGTCCAGCCCGCCGGCTCCCGCCATGTTTTGCCACGCCTGGCGCATCATGTCCAGTCCGGCGAACAGCGGGTTGCGGGCGGCATCGCCCTGCTGGCCGAAACCGGGCAGCACGAAGGGATTGGTGGTGGAGTCTTGCGCCATGATGGATTGCCTCCGCCGGCACCATGCCGGGATGATTGAGTCAGGGCTTGTTCACGTTCACGCAGCGTCGGCCCGCAGGCGGTGCCGCAGCGAATCCAGGATGGCCAGCTCGGCTTCCAGCGTGAAGGCGCCATGGGTGATCATATCCCACAGATCCGCCATCGCCAGGCAGCGGAACTCGAGTACCTCGCCATCCAGGTTGCGGGGCACGGCGCCCGCGTCCAGCACGCAATCGCTGAGCAGCACGTTCTCGACCTGGTAGCCGTCTTCCAGGCGGCGATGCATGCGCAGCACCGTGCGCAGCGGGCCATGCGCGGCCAGCGCCACGGCCGGCAGCCCGGCCTCTTCGAGGGTTTCGCGCAACAACGCGGATTCCGGGTCTTCGCCTGCGGCGACCAGCCCGCCTGCCAGGGTGTCCCACAAACCGGGATCGGTGGTTTTGTTCAGGGCGCGTCGCGCCACCCAGAGGCGCCCGTCCGGAGACCAGCCATTCAGGTGGACGGCCTGCGTGAGCAGGCCCAGGGGCCGCACGGCGCCACGCTCGATGCGACCCAGCGTCCGGCCTTCGGCCATGACATCCAGCAGTTCGTCGCGCCAGGCGCGGATGCAGCCGGCGTCCCGCAAGGCCAGCGCCACCCCTTGCAGCACGGCGTCCAGGCCCAGCCGCGCGGCGGGCGCGGCGGTGAAATGCACGGCCTCGGGTTCGATGTGGACACCCGGCAGACCGGCGACGGCCGCGAGCGCGGCGGGTCCGATCCAGCCGCCGACCCGGCCCGCGACGGTGGCCGGCCGGGCGCCCGCGGGCGGCAACTGCTGGGCGCGGCGCACCAGGCGGGCATTGCGCGCCTGCAGGTCATCCAAGGCGAAGGCCGCTGAAGAAGATTCCATCGCAGGATTGTAGTGGATGAGATCGGACACGCGACAGTCCCCTGCGGACTGTCGCGTGCCGATCGAATCGGAGCGCCTTGCAAGGCGCGACGTGGAGGGATGTCCCGGCTGGAGACGCCGCGTGCCGATCGAATCGGAGCGCCCTGCAAGGCGCGACGTGGAGGGATGTCCCGGCTGGAGACGCGCCGGTCCCGACGAATCCGCGAATGCCCGGGCGACGAGGATTGGTGGAAACCCGGAAAAGCCGATGAACAGGCTGCGGGCACGCCTGTACAAGCCCCGGCCAGTGGCTATAATCCCTTCAGGTTTATAAGGGTACCCCGGGCCGCAGCATCCGCGATTCATTTTACGGCCTGGCGGTCCAGCCATGTGTGCGGGGTCCGATTGTTCTTCGGCGCTTCTTTGACGAAGGTCAATCGATCCTGAAAAATACACGCCAACCAAAGGGACAACATGAAGATGGTCAGAGGGACGTTGGGCATGATCGCGCTGTCGTGGGCGACAGCCGCCGGGGCGCAGGTTCAGGACATGCCGGGAGGTCCGGGGGTCAACCAGCTCAATCTGCACACCGGGGTCACCCCCATCGCGCGGGAAATCTATTCCCTGCACTGGATGATGCTGATCATCTGTACGCTGATCTTCATCGGCGTGTTCGGCGTGATGCTGTATTCCATCATCCGTCACCGCAAGGACAAAGGCTACAAGGCCGCCAAATTCGAAGAGCATCTCGGCCTGGAACTCACCTGGACGGTGATTCCCTTTCTGATCATCGTCGGCATGGCCATCCCGGCCACGCGCACCGTGGTCGCCATGAAGGACACCACCAGCGCTGACCTGACCGTCAAGGTCACCGGCTACCAATGGAAATGGGGGTACGAATACCTCGACGGCCCGGCGGCGGGGGTACGCTTCCTGTCGAACCTGTCCACGCCGCAGGACCAGATCGACGGCAAGGCGCCCATCGGCAACACTTACCTGATGGAAGTCGACCAGCCCATGGTGGTGCCTGTCGGCCAGAAGGTCCGCGTGGTGCTGACGGCCGCCGACGTGATCCACGCCTGGATGGTGCCCGAGCTGGGCGTCAAGCAGGACGCCATCCCCGGCTTCCTGCGCGACACCTGGTTCCGCGCCGACAAGCCCGGCATCTACCGCGGCCAGTGCGCCGAACTCTGTGGCAAGAACCACGCCTACATGCCGATCGTGGTCGAGGTGAAGTCCCAGGAAGACTACGCCGCCTGGGCCGCCAAGCAAAAATCGGCCATGGCCGCCGCCTCCGAGGATCCGAACAAGACCTGGACCAAGGACGAACTGATCGCCAAGGGCAAGCAGGTCTTCTCCACCACCTGCGTCGCCTGTCACCAGGCCAACGGCCAGGGAATCCCGGGCACTTTCCCGGCCCTGAACGGCAGCACCAAATTCGTGCTGGCGCCCATGAAAGGCCAGATCGATACGGTTCTGAACGGGCATCCGGGCACGGCGATGGCCGCCTTCCGCGACCAGCTCAGCGACACCCAGATCGCCGCGGTCATCACCTATACGCGCAACGCGTGGGACAATGCCGGGAAGGGTCCCGACCCCGTCGTCCAGCCCTCGGACGTCAAGGCCCTGCGCTGATCCGGACCGCAACCCACACGGCGAATTCACACGATATTTCCTCGCGCCGCCCGGAAGGCGGCGCTCCCAGGAAGGAGGCATTCAATGAGCAGCGTCACGGTCGACCACATTCCGCCCCACACCGGGCATGACGAACACGCCCACCACGTCCCGCACGGTTGGCGGCGCTGGGTGTTCGCCACGAATCACAAGGACATCGGCACGATGTACCTGATCTTCTCGTTCTGCATGCTGCTGGAGGGCGGAACGCTCGCCCTGTTGCTGCGTACGGAACTGTTCGAACCCGGCATCCAGTTCTTCCAGCCCGAACTCTTCAACCAGTTCACCACCATGCACGGGCTGATCATGATCTTCGGCGCGATCATGCCCGCCTTCGTGGGCTTCGCCAACTGGATGATCCCCCTGCAGATCGGCGCATCCGACATGGCGTTCGCGCGGATGAACAACTTCAGCTTCTGGCTGCTGCCGGTGGGCGCGATCCTGCTGACGGCGTCGTTCTTCGTGCCGGGCGGGGCCAACGCCTCGGGATGGACCATGTACGCGCCGCTGTCGCTGCAGATGGGTCCCGGCATGGACTTCGCGATCTTCGCCGTGCACATCCTGGGCGCGTCCTCGATCATGGGCGCGATCAACATCATCGTCACCATCCTGAACATGCGCGCCCCCGGCATGACCCTGATGAAGATGCCGCTGTTCTGCTGGTCCTGGCTGGTCACGGCCTACCTGCTGCTGGCCGTGATGCCGGTGCTGGCCGCCGCCGTCACGATGCTGCTCACCGATCGCCATTTCGGCACCCACTTCTTCAACGCCG
>DISE01000103.1 GCA_002421865.1 Castellaniella sp. UBA6218 | reverse complement strand
TCGCCGAACAGCATGCGGTGACCTTCGCCGCCGGCCTCGCCGCCGACGGCATGAAGCCGTTCTGCGCCATCTATTCGACCTTCCTGCAGCGCGGCTACGATCAGGTCGTGCACGATGTGGCCATCCAGAAACTGCCGGTCCGCTTCGCCATGGACCGCGCCGGTCTGGTCGGGGCCGACGGGGCCACCCATGCTGGCTCATTCGACATCGGCTTCATGGGGGCCCTGCCCGGGATGGTGCTGATGGCCGCGGCCGACGAGGCCGACTTGGCCGCCATGATCGCCACCAGTCTCGAGATCGACGACCGCCCCAGCGCCTTCCGCTATCCGCGCGGCGACGGCGTGGGCGTGGAAATCCCTGAACTGTCGGTCCCGCTGGAGATCGGCCGGGGTCGAATCGTCCGCGAGGGCACGGCCGTGGCCATCCTGTCGCTGGGCACCCGGCTCGAGGAATCGCTCAAGGCCGCCGACCTGCTGGCCGCCCGCGGCGTCTCGGCCACCGTGGCCGACGCCCGATTCGCCAAGCCGCTGGACGCCGACATGATCCTGCGCCTGGCCCGCGAGCATGAGGCCCTGATCACCGTGGAGGAGGGGGCGATGGGCGGCTTCGGGGCCTTTGTGCTCCAGCTGCTGGCTGAAAAGGGCGCGCTCGACGCCGGACTGAAGATCCGCACCCTGTGCCTGCCCGACGTCTTCCAGGACCAGGACAGTCCGGCCGCCATGTATGCGACGGCCGGCCTCAACGCCCCGCAGATCGCCGCTACCGCCCTGGCCACCCTCGGCATCGAGGCCGCCCGCGGGGCCGTGCGCGCCTGATCGGACGACCTATTCCGGTTCGACAGCCGGGGCTGTGGCCGGGAAGAAGCGACGCCCCAGCCACAGGGCGACCGACACCAGCAGGATCAGCACCGGCACCTCGACCAGCGGGCCGATGACGGCGGCGAAGGCTACCGGTGAGGCAAGGCCGAAGGCCGAGATGGCCACGGCGATGGCCAGTTCGAAATTGTTCGAGGCCGCGGTAAAGGCCAGGGCGGTGGTGCGCGGATAGTCGGTCGCGATCAGCCGCCCCATCAGGAAACTGACCACGAACATGACGAAAAAATAGATCGTCAGCGGAATGGCGATCCGCACGGCGTCGACCGGCAGGGCCACCACATCGCCGCCCTTCAGGCTGAACATGGCGACGATGGTGAACAGCAGGGCGATCAGGGTGATCGGCCCGATACGCGGCAGGAACCGGGTCTCGTACCAGTGGGCTCCGCGTCGCGCGATTAGCACCCGCCGGGTCACGAACCCCGCCAGGAACGGCAGCCCCAGATAGAGCAGAACGGCCCCCGCGATCGTCCACACGCTGACGTCCACCACACTGGCCTGCAGGCCGAACAGCGGCGGCAGCACCGTCAGGAACAGCCAGGCGTACAGGCTGAAGAACAGGATCTGGAAGATCGAGTTGAAGGCCACCAGACCGGCGACATAGTCATTGTCGCCACGCGCCAGCTGGTTCCATACCAGCACCATGGCGATACACCGCGCCAGACCGATCAGGATCACCCCGGTCATGTAGTCCGGCTGGTCGCGCAGGAAGATCACTGCCAGGGCGAACATCAGAACCGGACCCAGCACCCAGTTCTGGAACAGCGACAGGGCCAGCACGCGCCGGTCGGCGAAGACGCGCGGCAGGGCCTCGTATTTCACCTTCGCCAGCGGCGGATACATCATCAGGATCAGGCCGATGGCGATCGGAATATTGGTCGAGCCGATGGACAGGCTGTCGAGAACGGAGGGCAGGCCGGGCACCAGCGTGCCCAGGGCGACGCCCAGCCCCATGGCCATGAAGATCCACAGCGTCAGGCCGCGATCGAGGAAGGACAGCCGCCGGGGCGGCGATTCGGCGGTCATTGGGCCACGCGCCGGCCGGCGGCGTCGATGACGACCTCGCCGTCCTCCTTGGTAAAGGGGGCCAGCGGGCCCTCCGGCAACAGATCCAGCACCTGTTCGCACGGCCGGCACAGTCGCACCCCGGTCGGGGTGACCACGATCGGTCGGTTCAGCAGCACCGGATGCGCTTCAATGGCATCCAGCAGGGCCTCGTCACCCAGCTTGGGGTCGTTCAGCCCCAGCTCGGCGAAAGGCGTGCCGTTTTCACGCAGCAGGTCCCGGATCGTCCGCCCCATGCGCGCGGCCAGCTGCCGCACCAGGGTCCGGTCCGGCGGTGTCTTCAGATAGTCGATCACCTGCGGCTCGATCCCGGCGTGACGGATCAGGGCCAGGGTGTTGCGCGAGGTGCCGCAGGCGGGGTTGTGATAGATGATGATGTCCATGACGCTCTCAGAGGCAGTCGGGCAGAAGATCAGCCAGCGCCGGGGCGCACCTCCCGGCCTCGCCCCCACAGCAGTCGGCCACCAGAAACAGCACCAGCGCCCGCACCTGCTCGATATTGGCCCGGTACAGGATCGAGCGGCTGCGCCGTTCCGAACTGATCAACCCGGCCCGCGACAGCACATTCAGATGCGCTGACAGTGTATTGGCCGGCACACCCAGCCGCTCGGCCAGATCCCCTGCGGCCATGCCCTCGGGCCCATGCGCCACCAGCCGCCGGAACGCATCCAGTCGCGTCGCCTGCGCCAGGGCCGCAAAGGCCGGGATCGCCTCTTGTGATTCCATAATTCCACGATAACGGAATTAATACGGACGTCAAACCCCTCCGCCTCTTCTGCTGTCGTCATCCTCCGGCAAGCCGCGCCTGCGCGGCGCAGACCGGGGGACCCAGCGGCGCGCGGAGCGCGATCTGTTCAGGCACGGGCGGTGCGGCCCGTTCTAGCCCCTCTCCCGGGGGAGAGGGGTTGGGGAGAGGGCGTACGGTCTCACCCGCGTCGCACCGTAACCCCTCACCCTTTCGCCGGACCGATCGCTGTGCTCCCGGAGGCTCAAGCCCTCTCCTACCGGGAGAGGGAGGCGATGCGACATGTTTGCGAACAATCCCCCTATCGGCGCTGCCC
>DISE01000105.1 GCA_002421865.1 Castellaniella sp. UBA6218 | reverse complement strand
CAACATCGGCCACTTCCGCGCCGCCTCCAAACTGCTGGAAAACAAGCGCGACATCCCGGTCAAGCTGTGGATGGCGCCGCCCACCAAGATGGACGCCCACCAGCTCACCGAAGAAGGCCACTACGGCGTGCTCGGTTCCGCCGGTGCCCGCATGGAAATGCCGGGCTGTTCGCTGTGCATGGGCAACCAGGCCCAGGTGCGCGAAGGCGCGACGGTCTTCTCGACCAGCACACGCAACTTCCCCAACCGCCTGGGCAAGAACTCCAACGTGTTCCTGGGCTCGGCCGAAATGGCGGCGATCTGCTCTGGCCTGGGCCGCATTCCCACGCGCGAGGAATACCTCGAAGCCATGGGCCTGCTGGCCAAGGACAGCCAGGATATCTACCGCTACATGAACTTTGACCAGATCGAGGACTTCACCTCGGTCGCCAACACGGTCGACGCCTGATCCGTTTCCGGGTCGCCCCGGCGGCCCGGAAACCTGGACAGGCCACGCCCCGTGGGCCGGACACCCCGTCCGGCCCACGGGGCGTTTTTGATGCGCCGGCCATCGGCTGGGACCCGGGCCGCTCGCGGTACACTAATGCTTATCTTGTTTCCCGGTCCGCCATGCCCCCCCGCTCCCGCTCATCCTCCCTGTCGCGCACATCGCAGGCTCTGATTTCACTGGCCGAGGCCCTGTCGCGCTCGGGCAGCCATCTGGAAGACGTCTATTGGGAAGACCGCCTAGGCGAAGCCCTGGACAAGGCCCTGAGCGCCCGCCACGGACGCGCCGTGGAATCCGCCCTGGACGTCCTGCTGGAACAGCGCTCGACCGCCTACGAGATGCTGGTGGAACTGGCCGAAACCCGCTCCGAGTCCCTGATGCCAGGACCGGAAGGCCAGGACTGCGACACGCTGCTGATCTCGGCGCCTGTCCTGGCCTGGACACGCTATCGGCTGCCGGCCGGCCACCTGAGCGCGCCCCAGCTGCAGGCACTCGAAACGCTGCTGGCGGACGCCGTGCTGGGGTCGGGCGCCCGGGTCGCCCTGCTGCCGTCGCTGATCCGCTTCGACCGTCTGCCGCAATCATTCCAGGAGACCCGGGCCTGGACCCAGGCGCTGGCGCAGCGCGCTCTGGGCCTGCGCCGGGACGGCCCCGCGCTGCGTGACGCCGAAGCACCGGAAGACCTCCTGGCCGATGTGTTCTTTCTGGTCGGCGCGGTGGTGGTCCCGCGCGGCGGCGCCGTGTTCCAATGGCAATCCCCCATGCCCGCCGAATCCCCGACGCAGGACGCCATCGCAGGGCGATGGGCCGAGGGCTGCGCGCGCATCCTGGAACCCTCCTTTACCGGCTGCCAACTGGAATACCTGCGCCCTGAAGCCTACTACACCAGCACCCGCCAGGCCGACCAGGGCATCCGCCCCCTGACCCTGAAAGCGGCGGCCACCTGGCTGCAGACCGCCGCCCGCATCCCGGGCACCGATCTGCGGGCGGCGCTGGTCGCCTGCGGCGATCAGACCATCGAGGAATACCGCATCGGCTTCTGCACCCGCCAGAGCAACGACGTGATCTACGGCTGCGTCTGGCCCGCGCTCAGCCGCGAGGAATCCCAGCCCGATCCGGACGCCGAGGGCCAGGTCGACACCTGGGACGCGATCGCCGCCCTGCTCCGAGAATGCGGCATCCAGGACGTCCGCCGCCTGCCCGGGCTGCAGCCCATGGAATTCTGCGAGGACTGTGGCACGCCATATTTCCCCAACATGCTGGGCGACATGCAGCACCCCGAATTGCCGGAAGAAATCGATCCGGAACCCGTCCAGTTCCACTAGGACTCCACCCGGCCCACCGGTCCGACATCGGCGCCGCATACCGGTCCGGCCGCTGTCATCGCCGGGGTGCGCCTGACGCCATGAGCATCCTGCCTTTCGACCTGTTCTGCCGCGTCGTCGACAATTTCGGCGACGCGGGCGTGTGCTGGCGGCTGGCCCGGCGGCTGGCCGCACTGGGCCAGCCGGTGCGCCTGTGGATCGACAGGCCCGAGGTGCTGGCAAGGCTGCTGCCGGCGCTGGACGTCCAGGCCGACGGACAAGTCCTGGACGGCGTGAGGATCGGCTCCTGGCACCAGGCGGAACATGCGCAGCCGCCCCGGGGCGGCGTCGTGGTCGAGGCCTTTGCCTGCGCACTGCCGCCGGCTTACGAGGCCGCCATGGCCGGACGCGGCTGCCTCTGGATCAACCTGGAATACCTCAGCGCCGAGCCCTGGGTGGAAGGCTGCCACGGCCTGCCCTCGCCGCAGGCCAACGGTGTGCCGAAATTCTTTTTCTTCCCCGGCTTCACCCCATCCACCGGCGGGCTGCTGCGAGAACCGGATCTGCTGGCGCGGCACGCCGACGCACAGGCGCAGGATCGCGGCGCACGTCTTCAGGCACTGACCGGCCTGCCGACGGCGCCGCCATCCGACGCCCTGTGCGTGCTGCTGTTCTGCTACCCTGACGCCCCACTGGCCGGTCTGTACGCGGCCCTGGCCGACCTGGAACGGCCCGTCTGGATTCTCGTGCCGGGCGGCCGCCCCGAGGCCACGCCGCGTGACCGGGACGGCCTGCGCATCCTGTCCATCCCTTTCGTGCCTCAGGCCAGCTTCGACGAGTTGCTGTGGTGCTGCGACCTGAATTTCGTCCGCGGCGAGGATTCCCTGGTGCGGGCGCTCTGGGCCGGCGCGCCCCTGGTCTGGCAGATCTACCGGCAGGCCGGCAACACCCACCTGGAAAAGCTGGAGGCCTGGCTGGACCGCGCCCGCTGGCCCGAGCCCGCCGCCGAACTGACCCGTGCCTGGAACCGGTCGGACGACGAGGCCGTGTCCACATCGCTGACCGCCACCTTGCGGGAACCCGCCTGGTCCGCCTGGCGCGTGCGCAGCCGCGCCTGGCGCGCCGAACTGGCCCGCCAGGCCGATCTGGGTCAAGATTTGCTGGATTTCTGCCTGCGACGGCATCAAACGCGCTAGAATACACAGTTAATTTTTTTCAGCTTTGCCTCGGAATGCGTTTTGGCACGGGGCACACATCCCCGGAGTTTTCCCCATGAAAATCGCACAGGAACTGCGCGTTGGCAACGTCGTCATGGTCGGCAGCGATCCCCTCGTCGTCCAGAAGGCCGAATACAACAAGTC